>JAVHRY010000064.1:0-2731 GCA_036171915.1 Elusimicrobiales bacterium
CTCCTTCAAAGCCGGTCTTGACTTCCTTCGGCTCAAAGCCTTTTTCGCCCTTATCCACAAAGACCAGCTTGCGGGCGCCGGTATTGACGATGGCGTTCAGCGGCACGGAAAGGCGGGAGGGCAGCGTGATCTTTATCTTTATCTCGGTGTACATCTCTGGCTTGAGCATATTGTTCGGGTTCTCCACTTCGGCCCTTATTCGCAGCGTGCGGGTTTCGGCGGAAAGGATGGAGTCCACGGCCTTGATAACGCCGCGGAAGACTTTGCCGGGATAGGCCGGGGTGGCGGCCTCTATCTCCTGGCCGGCTTTGATGAGGCCTATCTCGTACTCGTAGATCTGGGCGTAAAGCCAGGCCTTGGCGCCGGGCAGCAGCAGATTGGCGTGGGTCTCGCCGTTTCCGGCCAGTTCGTCCAGCTGCTGTTCCGAAAGGCCCAGCTGGCGCAGGCGCAGCTCCGAGGCACGGATCAGGGCCTCCGCTCTTTCATGCACTTCCGGCCAGGTGCTGTCCTTAACTTTGTCCCTGGCGGCGAGGGCTTCCCTGTATTCCGAAATGGACTGGTAAAGGTCCGGGTCATAAGCCACTTTGCCCGAGCTGGTTACGGTATGGGTCAGGGTCCTGTAGGCCGCCCGGGCGGTCTTAACGCCTATGAGCTGCCTTTTGGCATTGTCCATCGTTATCGGGGCCCTGCCGCCTACTTCTTTGGCTTCTCCTGTGGTTTCGTACACCGGCACATAATCCATGCCCATCTCGTCCTTCATGGGGGTCTTGGAGGTTATGGCCGGGTTCATGGGATTGCGGTAAAACTTTATCTTCCCGCCTGCAGGAGCGTCCGAAGCCGGGGCCGCGTCCTCGCTTTTCACCAGGTTCATGCCGCAGATAGGGCAGGAATCGTCTTTCTTATGCGAGGTGTAGGTCGGGTGCATGGGGCAATGATATGTTTCTTGCTGCCCGACTGCGCCAGTCCCGTCGTGACTGCGGTAATACTTTATTCCTATGGGAACGGCGGCCAGTAACAGCACGCCCAGAATTATCAAAGCGGTCTTTTTAGCTTTCATTTTATTTCCCCTGTCAGCTGCTCGACCCGGGCCTGCCAGGTATGGCAATCAACGATATAGCGGTAATATTCCATCCGAAAATCCAGCAGCGTGCGCTGCGCGTCCAACAGGTCCATAAAATCAGTTTTTTCGGCCTGGTAGCCGCTCTGCGCTATTTTCAGGGCTTCCTCGGCCTGCGGTATGACGCTGCCGCGGTAAAGGTCCACCAACCGCATGCTGGTGCGGGCTTTAATGTCGGCCTCCCGCAGGTCGGAGGCCAGTTCGTTGCTGGCGGCCTTATATTCAGCCCGGGCCATTTCACTGTCGGCGCCGGCTTCTTTTGTCATAGCTTTCTGTTTCGAGAACCAGAGCGGTACGGTCAGGCCAAGCGCGACGTCGTAGGTGTTGTTCATCTCAGAGCCGGGGGCTTTCCTCTTCCGGTAAAGAAGCATGAAGTCGGGCAGGTATTCCGCTTTAGACAACGAGAGGCGGCGTTCGGCCTGGCTGACTTTAATAGAGTAGGCTTTCAGCCCGGGGTTGGAGGTCAGGGCCGACGCGCGCAGTTTTTCGTAAGCGGGTCCGGCCTGGGAAGGCTCAAGTTCCTGCGGTTCCGGCAGGGGCGCCAGCGTGTCCCGGTCCATCAGGGCGTTGAGCATCGCGGCGGCGGTTTCTTTTTCCTGTTTAACCGTTACCAGCATGTTGAGCATCCTGGAAAGCTCCACTTGGGCTTTTATCGCGTCGCTCTGCGAGGCCTTCCCGACCGAATACTTGGTCTCGGCTATTTTCGAGAACCCGCGCAGGAGGTCCACCGTTTCGTTGTAAATAATTTCGGCCTTGGCGGCCATGTAGTATTCGTAGAATACCGCCTTGGCCTTGGCGGCCAGTTCTCTCGCTTTAGCGTCGTAAAGGGTCGAGTAAAAAGCGTGCTCGTCCTTGGCGATGTTCTTGCGCAGGAGAAGCTTGTAGGGATTGTCTATCTCCTGGCTGATGGAAATATTCCTCTCACCGGCGTCTCCGAGGAAGCTCTTCCCGGACGGGGTGTACATGCGCTCGAATTCCAGCACCGGGTCTTTAAGCAGATAGGCCTGCTTTATTCGGCTTTGTGCGGACAGAGAAACCGCTTTAGCGGCTTTCAGGTCGGGGTTCCTTTCCCTGACCTCTGACAGAACGTCCGCCAGGTTCAGTTTTGTGGGGCCTGCCTGCCGCCCGGGCTCGGCCTGGGTTTGAGCCCGGACGCCCGCGGCTGCGCATAGTAAGGCTGTCAACAAGAATGCGGCGGCTGTCTTCATAAATATGCCTTACTTCGCCAGGTGCGACGCCAGGCTGTTCAGCGCCGGCATGTGATACAGGAAAACCGCGCTCAGCATTAGCAGGTAGGCGAGCCCGGCTACTATCGCGGTTTTGGCCAGTTTCTGTCCGCGCGGGGTCAAGGCCGGGTCCTTAAGGGCCATTACGCCCATGGCGACGGCGAGGGAGGCCTTTTCCACGCCGAACAAATGTACGAATGAGAGCGCGGCCATGGCGAGGGCTGCGGCGGCTAGTTTAGTGGACATCTGTTTTCTCCATGTCTTCCATAGCGCCGGGTTTTCCTTGTCCGGCCTGCTTTTTCATTTCGCAGTCTTTGCAGGGGCAGAGGTTCGTCTTGCCGGCCTCGTGCATGCACAGGCACATATATTTGTTGCATTCGCCGCACAG
>JAVHRY010000065.1:0-12564 GCA_036171915.1 Elusimicrobiales bacterium
AGTTCCTGGGCCGGCCGGCCGGAGAGGACGCGTTCCTAAAGAGCATAGACGCGGCGTAAAGGACGTAAAGCGAAAGCGTGAAGCGTAAAGAGCTGTAAGGCGATACCGCCCTGGCTCTCTCCGCTTTGCGTTTCCGCTTAATGAATTAAATATGAAAGCGAAAATCTCGATCATCGCGGGTTTCCTGGTGGGGGCCGTGCTGCTGTATTTCGCTTTCCGGGATATTGACTTCAGCAAACTGGCGGATAATTACAGACAGGCGAACTCTTGGTTTATCATCCCGTTCGTAGCGACCATGCTGCTGGAACTGCTGTTTCGGTCGGCGCGCTGGCGCCTGCTGCTCAACCCTTCGAAGCCGGTGCGGCTCTGGGACGCCTTCCGGCTGGAGACGGCGGGCCTGGCCCTGAGCAATATCCTGCCGCTGCGCCTGGGCGAGATCGCCCGCGGCACTTTCGGGGGCAAGGTGTTCGGGATCCCCATCCTTACTGTTTTTTCTACCATCCTCGTGGAGCGCGCGCTGGACGTAGTGGTGCTGCTGTTCATGTTCGGCGGGGCGGCCTATTTCGGCGGGATAACCGGCGGCTTCCTTAAATACGACCACATACTGTGGACGCTGCTGACCGGGCTGGGCGCCGCCCTCGGGGCGCTGATCTTTTCCGACGAGATCATCGCCCACGAGTGGTTCTCCGGCTTTTTCGCCGGGTACCCGCGCGTGCGCGGGGTTTTCGAACGGCTGGCCATGGGGGTTAAAGGTTTCCATTCTTTCAGGAGCGGCGCGCTGATCTTCCTGTTCGCGGCCCTGCAGTGGTCCATGGACGCGTTGAACTGCTACTGGATAGGCCGGGCCTTCGGCCTGGAGGGGACCATAAACGCCGGCAGGAGCGTCGCGCTTATCTTCACCGGCGCGGTCGCGGCCTCGGTGCCCGGGATGCCGGGCTATTTCGGTAATTTCGAGTATGCCATCAAGAAGGTGCTGGTTTCCTGGGGCGTTGCCGAAGATTTGGGCTTAGCCTACGCTTCGTACCTGCACGTACTGGGCTATGTCCTTGTTACGCTTGTAGGAGTGTTCTTCGTTTACCAGATGGGCAATTCCCTGGGCAAGGTCTGGGGCGAGTTCTCCGCGGCCGGCGGCGCCGGGAAGGACCCCGTATGAGCGGACCCCGCGTAAGCTCGGTGCTGATGCTGAGCCAGACCTTTCACCCGCTTATCGGCGGGTCCGAAAGGCAGGCGTTAGAGATCTCGAAAGCCCTGGTAAAGCGCGGGGTGGCGGTAACGGTGCTGACCATGCGGCCTCCCGGCCAGCCGGCCGAAGAGAGCATGGACGGGGTAGCCGTGAAGCGCCTGTCCCCGCTGGGCGCCGGCGCCGCGGCCGCCCTGATCTTCATGGTAAAAAGTTTTGTCTGGCTGCTGGCCAACAGGGAAAAATACGACGCAGCGCACGTGCACCTGGCGTCCTCCCCGGCGGTGGCCGCCGTGGCCGCGGGCTGGCTCACCGGCAAAAAAACGGTTTTAAAACTCGGCGGCGGGCTGGGCGTGGACGAGATCAGCCGCTCCCAAAAAACAATTCTAGGCAGGCTTAAGCTGGCTTTTTTTTGCGCCGCGGCCCCCGAACTGCTGGTTATGAACGGGGAGGTTCTGGCCTGGCTTAAAAATTCCGGGGAATTTTCAGGCCTGAAACTGCGCCTGTTCCGCAATGGCGTGGACACCGGGCGCTACACCCCGCTTCTCTACCACGAAAAGATCAGCGCTAAAACCGCCATAGGGCTGGATAATTCCACGCTGTTCCTGTTCGTGGGCCGGCTTTCACCGGAGAAACGCGTAAAAGAGTTTATCGAGACCTGGGCCGAACTTTTAAGCGAGGAAACCGCGCCGCCGAGGATCCGCCTGCTTATAGTGGGCGGGGGGCCGGAAGAAGCGTCCCTCCGGAAAGCCGTAGCGGACCTGGGGCTTTCCGGCAGCGTCGCGCTCACGGGGCCCAAGGAAGACCTGCTGCCCTATTACCGGGCCGCCGACGTGTTCATCCTGCCGTCCATTTCGGAAGGTCTTTCAAATTCAATGCTGGAGGCCATGGCCTGCGGCGTGGCTATTCTGGCCAGCCGGGTAGGCGGCGCTAAAGAAGCGGTTGCGCCGGGAGTAAGCGGCTGTCTTTTTGACCCGCTGAGCCGCCAGGAGCTTCTGGCCTGCCTGCGGGCCCATATCGAGGACCGGACTCTCGCGCTTAAAATGGGCGAGCAGGCCCGCAAAACGGCCGTAGAAAAATACTCCATGGCCCGCGTGGCCGAAGAACTGCTGGAGATCTACGGGGGACACAGGGAGTAAGACTTATTGAGGCTCAACCTCAATAGTGAGGTTGAGCCTCAATAAAGATCAGGATTGACTATGTGCGGAATATGCGGAATTTATAATTACGGCTCCGGGCTGCTCGTCGCAAGGCAGGACCTTAAAGCCATGAACGACCGTCTGGCGCACCGGGGTCCGGACGACGACGGCTATTACGAGCACGGGAGCGTGGGCCTGGCCATGCGCAGGCTGTCCATTATAGACCTGTCCACCGGGCGCCAGCCCATCTCCAACGAGGACGGGGCGGTGTGGATGGTTTTTAACGGAGAGATCTATAATTTCCCCGAACTGCATGAACGGCTGGTCGCCAAAGGGCATGTCTTCAAGACAAGGTCCGACACCGAGACCATAGTCCACCTCTACGAGGAGATGGGCCCCGATTTCGTACAAGAGCTGCGGGGGATGTTCGCTATCGCCATCTGGGACGACCGGAAAAAAAGATTCCTGCTGGCCCGGGACAGAGTAGGCAAGAAGCCGCTGTTCTACTCCGTGAACAAAGGGTTCCTGGCTTTCGCCTCCGAGCTTAACGCCCTGCTGGCCGTAAAAGACATTCCCCGCGACATAGACCTGCGCGCCGTAGACGCCTACCTCACGCTCCAGTACATTCCCAGCCCGCTCAGCATTTTCAAAAGCGTGAAAAA
The DNA here is from genome assembly GCA_036171915.1 of Elusimicrobiales bacterium. GTDB lineage: Bacteria > Elusimicrobiota > Elusimicrobia > Elusimicrobiales > UBA9959 > UBA9959. The sequence goes on from JAVHRY010000065.1 coordinate 2,982, forward strand.
ACTCGAGCCGGCTTCGGTCCTTACGCTGGAGGACGGGAAAGTTACTATCGAAAAATACTGGGACCTGCCGCTTGGCGCCCCAAAGCTGGACCTGCCGCTGGCCGAGGTAAAAGAAAGGCTTTATAACGAGCTCCTCGAAGCCACAAAAATAAGGCTGATGTCCGAGGTCCCGCTCGGCGCCTTCCTGTCTGGGGGGATAGACTCTTCGGTGGTGGTGGCGCTGATGGCGCGGAGTTCCGCACAGCCGGTGAAGACCTTCTCCATAGGTTTTAAGGAAGCCAAATTTTCGGAGCTCGCCTATGCCAAACAGGTAGCCGAAATGTACGGTACCCGGCACACGGAATTTATCGTGGAGGCCAATATGGCGGAGGTGCTGGGAACCCTGGTGCGGCACTACGGCGAACCGTACGCCGACTCCAGCGCCCTCCCGTCCTACTTCGTTTCTCGGGAAACCCGGCGGTCCGTGACCGTCGCGCTCAACGGCGACGGCGGGGACGAGGCGTTCGGCGGCTATCTGCGCTACGTGGCTATGAAACTCGACGCCTCCATGCGCGCCGTTCCCGCAGGCGTGAAAAAAGCCATGGTGAAAATTATCGGCCTGCTCCCGCAAAAAGCCCCTTACGGGCTTTTCTGGCGCGCCGGTAAATTTATGCGGTCCTCGATGCTCCAGGATCCCGCGCACCGGTACCTGTCCACCGTCTGCTATTTTGGGCCCGGAGAGAAAGAGGGCCTGTTCAGCCCGGCCTTCGTGAACGCGCTCGGGAAGGATATACGCTGCGGGGAAAGGCATATAACGGACCTGTTCAAAGTTCCGGCCGGCCAGGACCTGATGGGCATACTCTCCTACGTGGACCTGCACTCCTATCTCCCGGACTGCCTGATGACAAAAATGGACATCGCTTCCATGGCCAATTCCCTGGAGACGCGCTCCCCTATGCTGGACCAGAAAGTGCTGGAATTAGCCTATCGCCTGCCGAGCCATCTTAAACTGAAGGGGATCAACGGTACCAAGTGGATACTGAAGGAAACTTTCAAGGACGTGCTGCCTAAGCAGATATACAAAAGAGGAAAGATGGGCTTCGGCATACCGCTGGGCCCCTGGTTCAGGGGCGAGCTGAAGGATTTCTGGGCCGGGGCCTGCCTGTCGGACAAGGCGCTCGGGCGCGGCTATTTCAACAAAGAACACCTTTTTAAGTTATGGGACGAGCACCAGAGCGGTGCGCGCGACCACGGCTACAAGCTCTGGGCGCTCCTGATGCTGGAGCTCTGGCACAAGGAATTCGCCGACGATTTCAAGCTGTGATGTGCGCGAAGTGGGACAGCCGTTCCGGCCGGAACGCAAAACGCGCAAGAAAGTGGCCGAAGCGGCCACGCGGCCATTCCACCGTGGCCTCGCTCCGTGTTCGCCCGCCGGGCCATGCCGCCGGCGGGCTCTCCGAGGGGTTTGCTAAACCGGCCGGAGCAGCAGTCCGCGGAAAATTGAAAAATATGAAAATAGTTCTGATAAATCCCGACATCCCCTGGAACGCCGGCAATATCGGCCGATCCTGCGTGGCCACCGGCACGGAGCTGGCTTTTGTCGGGAAAATGGGTTTCGAGCTGAGCGCGAAGGAAATACGCCGCTCGGGCCTGGACTACTGGCAGTTCCTGAAATACTCCGTCCACGCGGATTTCGAGTCTTTCCTTAAGACCCTGCCCGAAAACCCTTCGCTGATCTTCTTCTCGACGCGCGGCGGGGCTGCTTACTGGGAAGCTCCGTACCGTGAGAACTCCTGCCTTGTTTTCGGGGCCGAGACGGCTGGTTTCCCGGACTGGATGTATGAAAAGTACGCCGCCCGGCTTTACAGGATCCCGATGGCGTCCGACCGCGTGCGCTCGCTCAATCTCTCCACCTCGGCGGGAATAGCGCTGTATGAAGGGCTGCGGCAGCTCCGGGGCGGAGTTTAGACTGTGCTCCAGGCTGTAGTTGTGTAATGCGGGGGATCAGCCGGTTCTGTTTTATCGATGCGCGCAATATTGTATCGTGTATTTCAAGCCGTTCGGATCCGCTGTTCCCGGCTATAAACGCGGGCCTGTAAAAAGGCTTGTTGTTCGTGACCTATAAACCTGTTAGGACCAGAGTTGTTAACTATATGCAAGAATTCACTTTAAATCAGGTAAGAGAGATGGAGTTTTTTAAAAAATTCTCCAACGAGGCTTCTTTTAAATTTACCGAACGCTTAAAATATTTGTACGCGAACAAAGCCGGCTTGCTGAAAATGATCCCTCTCAGTATGCCTATACGGGGCGTCCCGGGAAAATATAAGCACGCGATTTTGCGGCTCAAGTTGAAGGTCGATCTGGCTGTCGTAAAAGACAGGATGCCGTCGTTTTTTCTTAATGGTTCCCTATCGTTTTGCGGTTATTCATTAAGTCCGCTGCATAAAGAGCGGCGCGAGGATGAAACGACCCGGATATTTTCCGCAATTGAACTGATACGGGAAATAGGCGTGGAAGGACAATACCGGGCGCAGGATTTTTTGGGGGGCAGTTCCAAAGCGGTGGTTTTAGACTGCGGCGCCAATATAGGAATATTCTCGCTGTTCGCGAGCCATGTCAATAAAACCTCGGAAATCTACGCGTTCGAGCCCTCCTCCGGTATTTTTAAAATCCTGGAGGAGATAGTCAGCGTAAACGGGATCGGCAATATCCATCCGTGCAAGTTCGCTTTGGGGGAACGCAATGAAGAGGTCTCACTCTTGACGGTTGAAGACGGCCTCGGAGTAAGCAATGTGGTCGAGGACAGCTCTTTCAGGGAGTACCACCCCATTAAATACCCGCACAAAGAGAAAATAAGAATGCTGACCATTGACGAGTTTGTCTTCAATATTAAGAAATTTAACCGCGTAGATTTTATAAAAATAGACACGGAAGGGTACGAGAGACAGGTCTTAAAGGGGGCCGCGGAGACAATCAGGAAGTTCCACCCCGTTATCGCCTGCTCGGCATATCATCTCCCCGACGATAAACAAGTGATCCCCCCGTTGGTTTTAAAGTTATACTCCGAATATCAGCATTGTCTGGAGAGCAGGGGCGAGGAAGATTTTATTTTTTGGACCGGCGCGGACAGATTGCCGGGGTCTAAAACGCCATGAAACACCCCAAAAAGAAAATATTATTCATAATGGGCACAAGGCCCGAGGCTATAAAATTGATCCCGGTGGTAAAGGAGTTCAGGAAACGCTCCGGGGAATTTGACGCCAGGATCTGCATAACGGCGCAGCATAGAGAGATGCTGGACAATGTTTTTCAGAATTTCAGCATAAAACCCGATTTTGATCTGGACCTGATGCGGCCGGGCCAGACGCTGGCCGAGCTGACGGCTGAAGGGCTTAAGAAATTAAACCTGGTGCTGGAGGCCTTCGCCCCTGACCTGATCTTCGTGCAGGGAGATACTACCACGGCCTTTTTCGGGGCGCTGGCCGGCTACTACCGGAAAATAAAAATAGCGCATGTCGAGGCCGGGTTAAGAAGCGGCGACAAATATTCCCCGTTCCCCGAGGAGGTAAACAGGATACTGATAGATCATATGGGGGACTACTATTTCGCCCCGACGAAGAGCGCAAAGCATAATCTTGAAAAAGAAGGGATCAGAAATGACGTATGGGTAGTCGGCAACACCGGGATAGACGCGCTCGCTTTAACGCTTGACGCCGTAAGAAAACGGGAGAAGACCTGGTTCGGTGAATGTTTCGGGGCAGTGGACTTTTCAAAAAGAATAGCGCTTGTCACCTGCCATAGGCGGGAAAGCTTCGGCAAACCGCTAAAGAACATCTGCGAGGCGCTTAAAGAGATAGCGGCCGAATTTAAGGATGTGGAAATAGTTTACCCCGTGCATTTGAATCCCAATGTGCGCGGGCCGGTAACCAAGATCCTGAAAAAGAGCGCCAATATCCATTTGCTCAAGCCGCTTCCATACCAGTGTTTTGTGTGGCTGCTGTCGAAGGCGTACATTGTCCTTACGGATTCCGGCGGTATCCAGGAAGAGGCGCCGTACCTGGGCAAGCCGGTACTGGTTATGCGGGACGTTACGGAAAGAGTGGAAGGCGTAAAGCTTCATACTACTAAAATTGTCGGGACCAATAGAGGGCGCATAGTGAGAGCGGCGGAAAAACTGTTGACATCCGAAAAGACGCGGGAAGGCATGGCCAAGCCCGCCACCCCGTACGGTGACGGCCGGGCAAGCCGAAGGATAGTCTGCATTATCCGGCGCAAACTGCCTTAGCCCTGGAAAATATGAGAATTGCTCTTGATATTTCCGGCATATTCGCCGAAAAGGTCGGTATTAACACCTATATCGAAGGCTTGCTGCGCGCTTTATCCGGGATAGATAAAATAAACGATTATTTTCTGTACGCAAGTTTCTTCACTGATTTCAAAGAGCGCATAGCCCGAATCGACCTGCCTTTGGGGAATAATTTCCATCCGCTTTTCAGGCGGTTTCCGCAAAAGATATCCCATGTGCTGGAGTGGGGGCTGGGGTACAGAGCGCAGGAAAAATTCCTATTGAACTCGGGGATAGATGTCCTGCATGGAACGGGCAATCTCATTCCCAGAACCAAGAGCTTAAAAAGCGTGGTTACGAACCACGGATATCTGGGAAAGGCCGACCTGCAGCGCTACTGGACGACAGCCGGTAAAAGCGACGAGTTGTACTTTAAGGACCTCGTCCGGCTTTCTCTGTATAATTCAAACAAGATCATCGCCGTGTCCAAATGGACAAAAGACGGGATCGTAGACAAACTGGGCATTAAGCCGGAGAAAATAGACATCGTTGAGATAGGCGTTAATGAATGCTTTCGGCGGGCGGCGGATAAAAAAGCGGCCGCCGGGCGCGTTGGGGGGAAATACGGGTTTGACGGCAGTTATATCGTTCTAATAGGCCATAATCCTAAAAAAAGAAATATAAAGCGCATCCTTGAATCGTTCGCGAAACTGATGGGGGACGGCGATACGGGGCAGAAGCTGGTGATCGCTAATGGGAAACAGATGGACGGGACAGGTTATTGCCGGGAGATAGGGCCGCTTTGGGAAAAAATGAAGCACGACGGCCGGATAGTTTTAACGGGGACGCTTTCCCTTGAGGACATGAACACCCTGTATAACGGGGCGGACCTGCTGGTCTATCCTTCACTAATGGAAGGTTTTGGCATCCCGATAATCGAGGCCATGGCCTGCGGCTGCCCCGTTATCACTTCGGCAATAGAACCCATGGCCGGCATAACCGGGGACGCCGGGCTTTTGGTCGACCCGTACAATTCCGGAGAAATAGCGGAGGCCATGCGCAAGGTCCTGACGGACGAATGTTTACGGGAAGAATTAATAAAGAAGGGGCTCCGGCAGGTGAAAAAATTTTCGTGGGAACGGGCCGCTGAAAAAACTCTGGGGATCTACAAGCAGCTTCACGGGACTAAATAAACCTGGCCGGCTGCCGCGTTCTTTCTCCGGAGAAATAGAATATCACTCTTTTATCGCGGCCATGGTTTTCTCATCGCTGCACAGCTGCCGGTATCTGGCGTAGACCTCCTCCCGGTAACCCCTCCTGAACAATAGGTAGTTTTCCGATACCAGCACCCTGCACCCGGTCTCAACCAGTATCTTTTCTATTTCCCGCCAGTCCACATGGTCGTCCGGCCAGACGTGGATATCTCCTTCGTTGCTGTATCTTGGATTCAGCGCCCGTTTCAGCCTGTTTATATAAGTGGCAGTTTTGAAAAAACGGGAAAAACCGGGCTTGGCGGCCGCGTTTTGGGGAATAGCTTCCGTTAAAAAAGAGGAGTAGATCGGATCGTTTTCCCAGTATTCCTGGCTCGGCTCATGGTCTATGTAAACTATGCCGCCTTTGGCTGTGACCCTCGACATCTCCCGCACCGCGGCAAGGTAGTCCGGAATGTGGTGAAGGACAGAGTAAGTGGCTGTAAAGTCAAACAGGCCATCCTTGAACACTGACAGGTCTTTCCCGGTGAGTTGAACCAGTTTTAAACGCTTATCCCCCGGGAATCTCTTTTTTACCACGTCAAGGAATTTTTCGGACACATCCGCCGCCGTAACCCGTAAGCCCAGTGATAGCAGCTGTGCGGTCAGGTTCCCGCTGCCGCAGCCAAAATCAAGCGCGTGCGCGGGTTCCGCGCGGTGCCCCATAAGGCGGAGCGCCTCGCCCAGTTTGGCGCGAAGCCGGTCCTGCTCCACAGGATTGAATATTTCACCGTGCTCGGCATCGTAGGAGGCGGCTATGGAATTGTGCGCCCGTATATTATGCCGCAATCCTGAAAAGAATTTCATGCCGCTGTGGTGTCCTTGCCCAAGGGGTAAAGGCCGTGGAGAGATCTTATATCCTCACGCGTCAGTCCTTTTATGGCAAAAATTACGATGGTATAAACCAATATCCCCACCCCGATAAGGATAAATAAATTTAATCCTTTCAACAGGAACAATACAATACTCATGGCGGCGGCGGCCAGGAGAGGTTTTAGCGAGTGTTTCAGGTCATGGAGGGGAATCAAATCTGAAACCGCGTGTCTGTAGATAAGCGTGCTTATGCCTCCCGCTAAAGCTCCGGCGCCCGCCGCCCCGGCCGCGCCGAACCTGGAGATAAAAAGGTAAGAAAAAACAACGGTCATAACGGCGTTAACCGCGCTTATCTGAAGGACGCGCCGCTGCTTATGCGCCGCCCATAAAGTGTTGATGAAGAGGCTGTTCAAGCCTGTCAGCAGGGCGTAAAACATTAATATCTGCAGGGGCGCCACTGCCTCCCCGAATTCGTGGCCGTAGAGGAAGCGTATAGTGGGTTCCGCGACGGCTACCATTCCGAATAAAGCAGGCAGAGCCGCGACATACAATATCTTCAGGGTGTAGTTCAGTATCGCTCCCATTTTGGCTTTGTCTTGCGCGTAATATCGGGACATGGTAGGGAACACCGCTACCACATATACGATAAATGCCTCCATGAACAGGAGCGCCACGCGCTGCGCGGCGGAATAGTATCCCGCTTCTTCGGCGGATTTCATAAAACCAAGCAGCGTCAGGCCGGTGTTGAGTATTATTATCCCCATCACTCCGGATATCCCTACGGGCGCGGCCTGTCTTAATAGGGCAGCGTATCGTGTCAGGGAGAAATTAAATTTAAATTCAGGATACGTTATTTTAAACGAGCGAAAAAGCAGCCAGGCGGAGACGGCTTGCGCGGTAAAAAGTATAAAAGGCATACGGATTATCTGGCCGCTGCCGGAAACGAGGGCCAGCGTAAGAGAAAAATAAATAAGGCTTTGCGCTATCAGGGCCATGGCCTGGTGCTCCATTTTTTCCAGCCCCTGGAATACCCAGTCAAAAGGGAATACATTGGCCGTGAAAATGGTCATCCCATAAAAGAGCGTAAGAAAAAACAAGTTCCCGGCCCTGTTCATGGAGAACGCGAATGCTGAAAGCAGCAGAAAAGCTGCTGCTCCCATGCAGAGTTTCAGGGATAAGACGTTGTTGATGCAGGTGAACAGACTTTTCCTGTCCTGGCTTATCTCGCGTGCGCCTGTGACGTTCAGGCCGAAGTGAGAGAGCATGGCGAAATAACCGGTTATAGCCCCCGCCATATTTATCTCGCCGAAGCCTACAGGCCCGAGGATTCTGCCCAGATATACGGCCGAACCCATCCCGATCAGTTTTGAGGCTATATTGGCCAAGGTGAGCGAGAGAAAGTTCTTAGCGATGGTCTGTTCGGGTTTCATCCCGTTGTCCTTTCTTGTCCGGTGTTCTTGCTGAACACGTATTCGTTGCAGCCGGAATCGCTGGTGAACAGTTTCTTTAAGGTGAATCCGCGCTCGCCGCAAAACCTGATAATTTCCTCCGGCTTGGCGACTTCGAACGGGTACCCTCCGGCCCAGTCTACGGCATCGTGCCAGAGGTCCATGCCCCGCTCCTTTTTTCTGAGCGGGCTTTTGCGGGAGAAGAGGCGTTTGACGGCGGTTAAGAATTCGAAGCGGACCGCCACGAAAACGGCCATGAGCAGTTTGACGGGCTTTGGCGCGGAAACGTAAAACCTTTTAAATATCCGCCACATTCTGCTCTCTACTCCCTGGTCATTATAAATAGAGATGAACAGTATCCCGGAGGCTTTAACGGTTTTCAGGGTGTTTTCGAGCGCGGCATACATATTCCCGGTGTGGTGGAGTACCCCCCAGGAATAAACTATGTCATATTGCCCCAGCGAGGCCAGGTAGTCCGAATCCAACGCGGACCCCTGCTCTATCGTCCAAACCGAGTTTTTCGAACGAAAACGGGCCTGTAATTCCATGGCGCAGGCAACGGAGTTCTTGTCGTAGTCAAAAGAATGCACTTTTGCGCCGAGGTTGCCGGCCGCGAGTGAAAAAAGCCCGCTGCCGCAGCCGACATCAAGGAAGGTCTTCCCCTGGAATGAAGGCAGCCCGGTTTTTGTGACAAGACTTTTTTCGGCTTCCCGGATCTGGCCGGAATCCACATGCTTGAGGAAATTTTTCCAATTGTCCCCGAACTCGAACCTTTTATCTTTTATTCCTTCTGCCGTCATAACCCAAATTTTACAATTTTATCTACAGTCCCCATAATTTTAACTTTAAGCCGCGTGAAGTCTTTGCGCCTGTCCGGACCAGATGCCGGGTACTGTTTTAGCGCTCCCTTTAAAAACCGCTGCCGTATAGCGTTCAGGCTAAAATCCGGCAGACCTTCCGCGAAGACGGGGGAGGCGGCGCGCAAGTGCGGGTGGAAGCGTCAGTTGACTCCGGCTTTGAAGTATTTAAGCCGGGTTTTACCGCAGTCCCCAAGGAGTATTCCCCAGTTCCAGGGGCTCGCGGTTTTTGGCGTCCTTGGCTATCAGGTAAAAGCTGTAAAAGATAACGGCGGAGCCGGCCAGGAAAATAAGCTTTGCAACGCCTTCCGTGTGCGCTATCAAATGTGTTTCGGTCAGCAGGTAGGTCCAGTCGTGCTCCCCGCCGCCCACAAGCGGCAGGGCCTGTTTTACGGCGTCGCCGGCGTAGACGCTGATATTGAGCAGGCTTTCCCCCAGCCAGAAAAGGCACAGCTGCCAGCCCAGGTTGGCGCCGCGGCGCATAAGATGTACCAGGCAGACGGCCGGGATAAGCAGCTGGAAGATGGTGCCGCCGGCCATCATTATAAAACGCCCGAAAAAGCCCAGGAAGATGTGGCCCGCCTCGTGGAAGGGCAGGTTGATCAGGTCGAGCGGGGAAAAATAGTCTTTTTCCCTCAGCCACTGCAGGTAAAATAAAAAAAGGCCTGAAATTATCAGCAGCCTGGCCCACAGGCGCGAGGCAGGCAGGGCTTCAACCGCGCAGGAGGGGGCGGGGGGCGCGGGGAATTGGCTCCCCATAAATTTTCTGATTTTTACCTCGGCCCGCACTGCGGCCGGGATCATCAGCTTCTTATGGCAGGCGCGGCAGAACTCGCTGTCCAGGGGGTTTTCAGCGCCGCAATAAGGGCATTTAACGGTTTCCAGCTCATCGGCCATTGATCAGAATTATAGTAAAAGCAAAGCAGAAGGCCCACCCGGACAGGCATGCGG
>JAVHRY010000066.1:0-40859 GCA_036171915.1 Elusimicrobiales bacterium
ACCAGCCGCCCGCCCGCTGCTTCAGGACAGGCAAAAACAGCGCCGCCGCTGATATTTCCACGGCGCCGCGTATATATAATAGAATAAATAAATGCTCGTGCCTAGTTTAACAGCGCGGTTGTATGTCCTGCGGGTTTTTGCCCGGTTCCTCGGGCTTTCCCTTTTTGTCTTTATGTCGCTGCTGCTCATGCTGAACTTCGTGCAGATAATAAACCAGGGCGTTCTGGCGGGCTTCTCTTTTTACTTTTTTTTAAAAAGCATGCTCTACCTTCTGCCCAACATCGCCGCCACCTCCCTGCCGCTGGCTTTTCTGCTCGCCATGCTGCTCAGCCTCGGCGCCATGTCGCAGGATGGGGAGATAATCGCCCTGCGGGCCGGGGGGTTCTCTTTCTACCAGATACTGTCGGGGGTTTTTATCGCCTCCCTGGCGGCTTCGGTCTTCCTGTTGGCCGTCAATAACTGGCTGGGGCCCGGTTCGCTCAGGCGCTCTACCGACTATACCATGTCCATGATAAACCGCATCACAAAAATAGAGCTTAAGCCGCGCACCTTCCAGCAGCTTTCCGACTGGGTGCTTTACGCCGACAAGGTCAACGGCCTTGACGGGGGCATGGCCGGGGTAAAGCTTATCCGCTGCATAAACAAGGGCGAAGAGCCGGCTTTCGTCACCAAAATAAACGCGGACAAAGGGCGCTACCAGGTGGTGCGCGAACAAGGTCTGGAACTGGAGCTTGCCAGCGGGCAGTTCAGCCAGACGGACTGCAAGCACCCGGAAAAGATAATTAACGGCCGGTTTTCTTCTTATAAAACCCTGCTGCCTTTTTTTGCCGGGAGCGGCGCCGGCCGCAAACTTGGCCAGCGTGAAATTTCCACCATAGCGCTGCTGGCGCGCCTGAAGTCCGGAACATTTGACAAGGGCCTCCGCACCAAGTACCGCGTGGAGATAGCTTCCCGCCTGGCGCTGGCGCTGGCGCCGATGATGTTTTTCCTGGTAGGCGCGCCGCTGGGGGTGGCGCTGGACAAACGCGGTCGTTCAGCCGGTTTCGGCCTTACGCTGCTTATTATCTTCTTCTATTACGGGCTGACTATCTCCGGCACGGTGCTGGCCAGCAAGTATGGCGCGCTTTTTCCCTGGGTTATTTTCGCGCCGGCCCTGCTGACCGGCGCGGCCGGGCTTTGGCTGTGGAAGCGCCGCCTCTACGCGAAATAATTTAAATGAGGAAAATATTTTACCGGTATATCGCGCGGAGTTTCTGGGGGCCTTTCGGCTTCGGCCTGGCCGTGTTCTGCCTTCTGCTCCTGTTCGGAAGCCTGTTCGACAACCTCAATCCTTTTCTGAAGAGTGGCGCCGGCGCCGGGGTTTTTCTGCGCTATATCGTTTACCAGACTCCTTATTTTATAGTTAAAATGACCCCTATCGCCACGCTCATGGCGGTGTTGTCCGCGCTTGGAGGCATGCTTTCCAGCGGCGAGTGGAAGGCGGGTCTCGCCGGCGGCTGGCGGCCCTTTGAAATGATAAAGCCGCTGCTCGCCTGCGCCTTGCTCGCCGGCGCCGGACAGTTCGTACTGCAGGAGACCGCCGCGCCGGACTTTTTTATGCGCTCCACGTATCTTTTCGAGGGTAAAATGCGGGGGCTGGATGATTGGCAGCGTGTGATAAGAAAAGACGTGTCATTCTCCGCGGGAAAAGAGGTGTTCGTGACGGCCCATCTTTTTGACGGGCGTAAGCGCGTGATGGAGCAGGTAATAGTGGATATATACAGGGATGGCAAACTCTCTCTTGAGGTAAACGCCCGCTCGGCCTATTGGCAAGCCGCTGTAAAGCGCTGGGCTTTTTCCGACGGGGTGATGATAAAGTTCGACGGGGATAAGAAGCCCTTGGCCCGGAGTTTCGGTTCCTACCAGTCCGCGATCTCAGTTCCGCCGGAGAACCTGGTGATAGAAAAACTGGTGCCGGAAGGCTTGTCTTCGGGGGATGTCCTGCTGCGGCTGCGGCGTCTTCACTCCGTAGGCGCCCCGGCCGCGGCGGAACGCACGCTGCTGTGGGTTAAACTTGCGGCGCCGCTGGCTAACCCGGCCATGGCGCTTATGGGCGCGGCCATGGTGCTGCTGATGCGCAAAAATAATAAATTTTTAAGTTTCGGCCTGGCGCTCGGCTGCGGCTTCTTTTTCTGGTCGGTCGTGGTAATTGCCAATGAAGCGGGGAACTCCGAGGTCCTTCCGCCGCTGGCCGCCGGCCTTGCCCCGGCCGTCTGCTTCACCCTGGCGTCCCTTTGGGGGTTGAAGCGGGCCAGGGCGATCTAGGAAGCCTACGCTTTTTCGGAATACAGCAGGTACAGTTTCCCGTCCGGGCGCAGGCGTCCTGCGGGTATTTTTTTATCTCCGCGCGCCGCGGCTTCAAAAACTTGTTTTTTTCGCGGGCCGGCCGCCATAATTATTAGAACGCGCGCCCGGTTCAGCGCTTTAAAGGTCAGCGTCAGGCGCCGGGCCGGTTTTATGCCCGCCGGGGCCTTTACCGCGAGCGCAAGTTTTTTATTTTCCGTCAAGGCCGGGGAGCCGGGGAATACGGAGGCGGTATGCCCGTCCCCTCCCAGCCCCAGGAAAACCAGGTCAAGCACGCCGGCGGCGCCGGTTTCCCTGATTATTTTTTGTTGATAGGCCGCGGCCGCGCGGTGGCCGGGGCTGACCGGGCGGAGGTTGCCCGCCGGTATGTCAATTTTTGAAAACAGGGCGCTGTTTGCCGCCCCGAAGTTGCTGCGGGGGTCGGAGCGGGGCACCAGGCGCTCATCGGCCATAAAGAAGACAACCCGTTCCCAGGGGAGCGCGGCCGCGGTCAGGGCTTTGAACAGGCGCGCCGGCGTCCGGCCTCCCGAAACCGCGGCCAGGAAGCGGCCTCGCTTTTTCAGCAGGGCCCGCTTAAAAATTCCGGCGGCGCAGGCGGCCATGGCGGCCCCCGTCTTGAACCTTTTTACCCTGGTCAAAGCCAGGCCCTCCCGTCTTTTTCTATAAGTTCCCCCGCCGCGCCAGGGCCCGGAGTGCCGTCGGCGTATCTATAAAGGGGGTTGGCCGCGGGAGCGTTCTTCCAGGCGTCCAGGAAGGGCGACAGGAACTCCCACATGAAGCGCACTTCAAACGCGCTCAAAAAAAGCGTCTGGTCCCCGGACATGGCCTCGATCAGCAGGCGTTCGTAATCGGTGGGGTAATTCCGTGCCTGGCCGGCGTCGGCGCTGTAATCCAGCCCCATGCTGCGCGCGGTAAAGCAGAGTTTAGGGCCGGGGTGCTTGCTTATAACGGAGAAGGTTACCTCTTCTTCCGGCTGTATATTGAACGTTAGGACGTTAGGGAAACCTATGTCCATGCGGCTGAATATCCCGCGGTCGGGTTTTTTGTACACCAGGTCTATGCGCGTGCGCTTTACGCCGGTCCGCTTCCCGGCTCTTACGTAAAAAGGTACGCCGCTCCAGCGCTCGTTATTAATGCCGAATTTGAACGCCAGGAAGGTTTCTACCTCCGAGCCCGGCGCCACCCCGGGTTCGGAGGCGTATCCCCCGTACTGCGCGCGCACCGCCTGCTTTAACACTTCGGCGCGGTCAAGCGGGCGTATGCTCTTAAAAAAGTTTTTTTTCCGGGTTTTAAAATCCGTGTCCCGGAAAGTCTCCGGCAGGTCCATGGCTGTTATCGCGGCCAGTTGCAGCAAGTGGCTCATCATGTCCCGCGCCAGGCCCATGTGCTCGTAGAAATTGGCGCGGCCTTCCAGCCCCAGCTCCTCGAAAACCGTTATCTGCACATGGTCTATAAAGCGGTTGTTCCACGTCTCCTCGAACACCCGGTTGGCCGAACGCAGCGCCATTATGTTCTGCACCGTTTCCTTGCCGGTGAAATGGTCTATCCGGTAGACTTGGGACTCGGCGGCGGCCGTCTTCAGCCCGGCGTCCAGCGCCGCGGCGCCTTCCAGGCTGGCGCCGTAAGGTTTCTCTATTATTATCCTGGACCAGCAGGCGCAGTCCTCCGGGGCGGAAAGCAAGCCGCCCGCTTTCAGCTTGCCCGCGATACCTTCAAAAGCCGGCGGCGGCGTGGCCATGTAAAAAAGGCGTTTCTTTTTTACCCCGGAACCGGCGTCCAGCTCCGCCAGGCGGGCGGAGAGGCTTTTGTAAAATGCATCGCTTTCGTAATCTGCCCGCACGTATTCCAGCCGCTTCAGAAAACGGCCGAAGTTTTCGGGGGAGGGGGAATACCCGGCTTTTATAAGTGAAGCCCGGATGCGGCTTTCCAGCGCGCTCCGGTCAAGAGGCGTCCGGGCCGCGAGGACCATATAGAAATTTTTCGGCGTAAGCCTTTTTTCACAAAGCCCGAACAGGGCCGGTATTATCCTGCGCCCGGCCAGGTCGCCGGTAGCCCCGAAAAGGACGAAGCCGCAGCTTTCCGGCCGCGTTTCCTGGCAGAAACCGATAGTTTCCTGCATAGGCCCCCAGTTAATTTTTTTTCACTTCGTGCCCGCCGAACTCCCCGCGCAGCGCGGCCGAAAGCCGGTCCCCGAAATTATCCTTATCCTGCGAGCCGAAACGCTTAAAGAGCGAGGCTGTAATGGCCGGCAGCGGCACTCCCAGGCGTACCGCCTCTTCCACGGCCCAGCGGCCCTCTCCTGAGTCCGGCACCACGCCGCTTAATTTTTTAAGTTTTGGGTCCTTGTCAAAAACGTTCTGGGCCAGCTCCAGCAGCCAGGAGCGTATAACGCTGCCGCGGTTCCACAGCGCGGCCACCGAGGCCAGATCCATGTCCCCGAAAGGCGAGGCTTTAAGCAGGTCAAAACCCTCGCTGTAGGCTTCCATCAGGGCATATTCAATGCCGTTGTGCGCCATCTTGGTGAAGTGCCCCGCGCCCGGCCCGCCGCAATGCATGTAGCCGCCTTCCTGGCAGAGCGCGCTGATAAAGGGCTTGGCTTTCTCAAAAGCCGGTTTTTCCCCGCCGGCCATCACGCAGTAGCCGTTCGCCAGTCCCCAGATACCTCCGGAAACCCCGGCGTCCACGAAGTCTATGCCGTTCTCGGCGGCTTTCTTCGCCCGCCGCGCGGCGTCTTTCCAGTTGCCGTTGGCGCCGTCTATAATAAGGTCGCCTTTTTTCAGCAGCGACAGCAGGCTCATGAAAAGAGTTTCAGTGGCCTCGCCCGCAGGTATCATCATCCAGACAGCGCGCGGCCCGGTCATCTTTGAAACAAGTTCCGTAAGGGTCACGGCCGTGACGGCCCCGGCCGCTTCCAGGGCCGGCAGCACTTCCGGCTCCCGGTTCCACACCGCGGGCTTTATCCCCTTTGCAATGAGGCGCCGGGCCATGTTGCTTCCCATCCGTCCCATCCCCGCAATAGCAATAGAATTCATATTTCCCCTGTATTCTTTCAGATAGCGGCTACGCGAAAAAATAAAATTATCAATATTCCGATTTGTCTCCGCTTCCTGTATGCCGGGGGTATGGAGTTTGAGGGCCCTCACGGAGGCCTGAGCTTACGTAAGCGCGGAGGCCGGGTGAGGAGGGGCGGGCACGGGGTGTCCCGACCCCATGCCCCCGGCAGACCCCAGACTCCGCATCTCGTGGTCTTCTCTTTCGCCCAAACTCACTTCACCATCTTTTTTGCCTTGGCCGCTATCGCTTCCGCCGTCAGGCCCAGCGCCGCGTACACCTGCCCCGCGGGCGCGGACTTGCCGAAGCTATCTACCCCTATAACTTCCACTTCCGTCCCCACAAGCTCCGTCCAGCCGATACTGCGCCCGGCCTCAACGGCCAGTTTAGGCAGGTTCGGCAGGAACACGGAATCCCGGTAGGCCTTGTCCTGCTCCCGGAAAAGTTCAAAAGAAGGCGCCGAAATTATCCGCGCCCCTATCCCGTCCTTGGAGAGCAGGCTGGCCGCTTCAAAAAGCAGCGAGACCTCCGAGCCCGAAGCTATCAGTTCTATGGAAGGCACGGTGGACGGGCCGCGCAGCAGGTAGACGCCGCGCTTTAAACCCGCGGCGATCTTTTCGCGGTATTGCGTCATCAGCGGCAGTTTCTGGCGCGACAGCGCAAGGCAGGCCGGGCGCTTGGAACGCACCGCCGTCTCCCAGGCGTAAAGCGTTTCCCACGCGTCGGCCGGGCGTAAAACCAGCAGGCCCGGAATAAGGCGCAGGCTCATTAAATGCTCCACCGGCTGGTGGGTGGGGCCATCCTCGCCCACGCCTATGCTGTCGTGCGTGAATACAAATACCGCCGGGGTCTGCATAAAGGCGGCCAGGCGCAGCGCCGGGCGCATGTAGTCGGAGAACACCAGGAAGGTGGCGCCGAAAGGAATAAGGCCGCCGTGCAGCGCCAGGCCGTTTAGGATCGCGCCCATGGCGTGCTCGCGTATGCCGAAGTGCAATGTGCGGGAAGGATCCTTTATGAAATCGGTCTTTGTGGAAGGCCCAAGGTCCGCCGCGCCGCCGGTAAGACCGGGGAGAGCGTCCGCCATAAGGTTTATGACCCTCCCGGAAGCCTCGCGCGTGGCCATCGGCTTCTCGAAAAAAGCGTCGTCCGGATTAAAAAGCCCTTCCGGGATCTCCCTCCCAAGGAGCGCCTTGGCAAGCTCCGCTTTTTCCGGCAGCGCCTCGGAATACTTTTTCCAGAGCTTAAGCCAGCGCTTGCGGTCGGCCTCTCCGGCTTCGGCCTGTTCTTTAAAACGCGCCCGCGCCTCCTCCGGAACAAAGAAAGGCTCCGTGGAGGGCCAGCCAAGAGCCTTCTTGGTGGCAAGGATCTCTTCGGGCTTAAGAGGCTCTCCGTGCACCGAGTTCTTATCCTGCTTCGGGCTGCTAAAGCCTATATGCGTCCTGGCTATTATTATGGAGGGCTGCTTCGTTTCGCGCCGGGCTTTCTTTATGGCCGAATCGATTTCATCCAGGTTATTGCCGTCTTCGACTTCCAGTACCTGCCAATCCTGCGCCAGGAAACGTTTCTTCACGTTTTCGGTAAAGGCCAGGCCCGTGGAGCCTTCTATGGTAATTCCGTTAGAATCGTAAAGGCAGATAAGTTTCCCGAGGTTCATTGTCCCGGCGAGCGACGCCGCTTCGTAGGAAAGGCCCTCCATCAGGTCCCCGTCGCCTACGAGTACGTAGGTAAAGTGGTCCACCAGGTCAAATTCCGGCGTGTTGAGCTTTTGCGCCAGCAGTTTTTCCGCCAGCGCCAGGCCGACGGAGTTAGCGAACCCCTGGCCGAGCGGGCCGGTTGTGGTTTCCACGCCCCTGGTGTGGCCGTACTCCGGGTGGCCGGGGGTAAGGCTGTCCAGCTGCCTGAACTTCTTAAGGTCTTCCATCTTCAGGCCGTAGCCGTAGAGGTGCAGCATGGAATAAAGCATTGACGAGCCGTGCCCGGCCGAGAGCACAAAGCGGTCCCGGTTAAACCAGTCCGGGTCGGAGGGGAAGAATTTCAGGTGCCCGGCCCAGACGGCGTAGGCGAGCGGCGCCGCGCCCAGCGGCAGGCCCGGGTGGCCGGAATCGGCCTGTCCGATCATGTCGATCGAAAGCGTTCTGATGGTATTTACGCAAAGGGTGTCGGCAGCGTCGAATTTCATTTTATCTCCAGTTGCTCTATCTTCCAAGCCTGTAAAGCTATTATGGTTTTGGCGTCCTTTATTGAACCTTTTTGTACGAGGGCCCAGGCAGCCTTAAAAGGCAGTATCTCCAGCCGCAGGAACTCGTCCCCGTCGGGGTCGGGCGCGCCGCCGCGCAGCCCGGAAGCCGTGAAAATATGCAGCACCTCTGTGGAAAAAGCCGTAGTAGGCCAGAAAGAAATAAGCGGCTTCATGCCGGCCGCGGTGTAGCCCGTTTCTTCCTTAAGTTCCGCCTTCGCCCGGACGAGCGGCTTGTCGCCGTGGAAATTCAGCTTTCCCGCCGGTATCTCAAGCGTGGCCTTGCCCACGGGGTAGCGGTACTGCCGCACGAAAATTATGCGCCCGTCTGGCAGCACGGGCAGAACAGCCACGGCTCCCGGGTGTTCCATGAACGCGCGCGTGGCTTTTTTCCCGTTAGGCAGCGTAACCGTATCTGCCCTGAAATTAACCGTCCCGGAAAATACCAGCCGCTTCTTGTGAAGCTTCTCTTTTAACGCCGCAGGGGCGGCCGTCTTTGCGCTCATCCCGTAATTATATAATTTTGGCGGTAATGAATTCAGGGCCGTTGCGGTTTAGTTTTATATAATATTTTTAGTTGCGCGGCCGCTGCCGGCCCGTGGAATTTAAGGAGGAACCGTTATGAAAGCTCTTGTAAAAGCCAAAGCGGAAAAAGGCCTTTGGATGCAGGACGTGCCCAAGCCGGAGACGGGGGACAATGATGTCCTTATAAAAATTAAGAAGACCGCTATTTGCGGCACCGATATCCATATCTACCAGTGGGACGAATGGGCGCAGAAGACCATCCCGGTGCCGATGCACGTGGGCCATGAGTTCGTGGGCGAGGTGGCGGATATTGGCAAGAACGTTAAAGGGCATACTATAGGCGAGCGCGTCTCGGGGGAAGGCCATATTGTCTGCGGCCATTGCCGCAACTGCAAGGCGGGGCACCGCCACCTGTGCATAAACACCAAGGGCGTGGGCGTTAACCGGCCCGGCTGCTTCGCCGAGTACCTTGCTATCCCGGCTGAAAATGTTTTCCCGCTGCCCGACGGCGTCTCGGACGACGAGGCCGCTATACTTGACCCGCTTGGCAACGCGGTGCACACGGCGCTGTCCTTTGACCTTATAGGCGAGGACGTGCTGATAACCGGGGCGGGGCCCATAGGTATAATGGCGGGCGCCATAGCCAACCACGTGGGGGCTCGCCACGTGGTGATAACCGACGTCAACAGTTACCGCATGGACCTTGCCCGCAAGCTCGGCCTGAAGAACGTGGTCGATTCCCGCGTTGAAAAACTGCCCGACGTGATGAAAAAACTGGGCATGACGGAGGGTTTTGACGTAGGACTTGAGATGAGCGGCAACGCCCAGGCTTTTAACGACATGCTGGTCTCGGTAAAAATGGGGGCTAAACTGGCGCTTCTTGGTATACTGCCGCCCAATACCATCATCCCGTGGGGCAGCGTTATTTTTAAGGCGCTTACGCTTAAGTGCGTATATGGGCGCGAAATTTTCGAGACCTGGTATAAAATGTGCGCCATGCTGACCAGCGGCCTGGACATAAAGCCGATAATAACCCACCGCTTCCCGGTTAAGGATTTTAAAGAAGGCTTTGAAATAATGTCTTCGGGCAAGTCCGGGAAAGTTTTATTGGACTGGACGAAGATATAGTAGGGTTCGGTGGCGCAGGCGGAGGTCCTCCGGCGCGCCCGGAAGAGGAAACCCTTGCGTCGGTTTTCCCCGCCCGACTTTGATGGCGGGGCCCCTTTCCGCAAGGGCGCGCCGGAGGACCTCCGCCTGCGCCGCCTCCATTTTTATGCCGACTTTACCTCAGAGGGGCGAGGGGGGAAAGAAGTAAATGCTTAACTTATGAAATACAACGAGAATTTCGAGAGACTCACGGAGGCGCTGGAGGGGAGCGGGGCTTTTCTCGTGGTGGAGAACAATAAGGGCCTGGTGAACGTTATGACGATAGGCTGGGCACAGCTTGGTTTTATCTGGGGGCAGCCCGTCATGACCGTGTTGGTGCGCCCGTCCCGCTATACGCACGCGCTGCTTAAGAGCGCCTCGTATTTTTCGGTCTGTGTGCCGAAGCGCGGGGAGCTTAAAAAAGAGCTGGCTTTCTGCGGCTCAAAATCCGGCCGCGACTATGATAAGGCACGCGTTTGCGGGCTTAAGCTCAAAGACGGCGCGGTTGGCGGCCTTAAATACCTGGACGGCTGCGAATTGGCGTACCAGTGCGAAATTTCCGGGCGGACGGGATTAAAACTGGAGACGCTGCCGGCCGCGGCGGTTGAGAAATACTATCCCGGGCAAGAACCTCCGCACACGCTTTATTTCGGTAAAATCATAAAAGCGGCAAAGTTCTTATGAAAATAAAAAAGATGGCGCTGTCGCTCGCGGCTGCGGGCCTGCTTTCCGGCTGCGGAGTCCTGAAACAAAAAGCGGCGGAGTTCTACCTGGGCCGGGCACGCAAGGTGGCCGAGGCCGCTAACCCCGCGCCCGCCGAAGTGGAAGCGGCTTTCGCCAACCTGGAGCGTGTGTTAACCTACGAGCCGGACTCGGTGCAGGCTGTGGAACTGCTGGAAACTCTGGCTGATACCTCCGCGAAAAACGGCTTTGCAAAGGCGCAGGAACTGGAAGCGGGCGCGCTCCGGCACGCGCTTGCCGCAAACCCTCTTAACTGGGCGGCACGCGAATCGCTTATAAATTTTTATGCCACGCGCGGCGATACGGTCGGGCTTGAGGCCATGGCCGCCGGGGCCCAGGCACTGGCTGCGTCCGGGGACGCCAAAGTACGCTATTGCGCGCTGCTTGCCGCCCTGGCTGCCCGGGCCTCGGCCGTCCCCTGGCTGGAGTCCGAGGGTTATCTCAGCCTTAATAAAACGCCGGCGGCTTTTTTTGAGAAGCTTGCGGCTTACGAGGCCGCCGCGGAAACAATACCCGCTATCAGGACCGAGCTGGAAAGAATAGCCGCAGCGGACCCCGGGGTTAAAAGCTACGCCCCGGCCGGCCTGGTTTCGGCCGCGGAAGTGGACGGCGCCGACTTGCTGCGTGACCCGGGCGCCATTAAACGGGTTTTTGACTTTAACGCCAGGGCGGGCTCGGACCAGGCGTTCCGCAAAGCCGCGGAGATGGCCGTGCAGGGCAATGCCGGCCTGGTGGAGAAAAATTATCCGCAGGCCCGGGCTTTTTACCAGGGCGCCTTGAACCAGTACCCTGATTTTGTTGACGCCCGGCGCGGTATGGCCGAGGCTGATTTCCAGGAGGGGGCGGCGCTGGCCGCTGCCGGGGAAAAGCAGAAAGAAGCCGCCCAGCTGCTCTACAAGGCCTACACGGAGATAGGCGCGGTTATAAGCGCGGCGTCAAAAAATGGCGGCGTGCTGCCGTTTATAAAGCCGGAGAAATTCCTTGGAGAGGTTTATTCGCTTAAAGCGGCGGACCTGGCCGCTCTGCGGGCCGTTGAAGGCCGGCGCCTTAAAAACCCGGCCAAGCTCGAGGCGGAGTTCAAGGCGGCCTTGGACGAGGCGCTTAAGCTAAGCCCCGAAGGGCGCCTGGCCCGGGAATTAAACGAGCGTTATTCCAAAGAGGGATTTTAAAACGGCGCGGCGCGATGCGGAATAAACCAAAGATCAAGCCGGTTCTCGCTGCCGTCCTGCTGGCCGCCGCCGGGATTTGTGCCGCCCAGGGGCCGGAGGGCTCAACCGCCGCGGCCGTAGGGGAGCAGAGTCCACTTCTGCTTAATATCTCCAAGAACGCCCGGGAGTCCCGCATAGGGCTGGATTACGCTATAAGATGGGATTTCAAGGACCTGTCTTCCTTCCGGCCGGATCTCGGCGCCATATACTCCGGGGTTAAAGCCGTGTACTCCTGGGATATAACCGAAAACACCAGGGTTAACTATTATGGCCTAAGGACAAACCCCTGGCGCGTCATTATTACCAAAGAGAAAAAAAGCGGGCCCGGAGAAGCCGGCGGCACGGCGGCAGGCGGCCTGGTGAAAGGCGGCGCCTCCTCGTATCAAAGGCACATACGTTTTTCTGTCTCGCCCCTGGTGGACGATATTAAGCGTAATTTTTACGACAATTTGAGCGAGTTCCTGCTGCGCAGTTCCCTTAAAGGCGTATCTCCGGAATGGGAAAAAGCGGGCTCTTCGGTACGCAAGGATTTTGTTAAAGACGTTCTTACTCTTGATATATGGGGGGCGCCGGTGCCCGGAGTAAGCGAAACAAAGAAAGGCCTGGAATATTTAAGCCGGGGGGAAACTGAACCCGTGGGCGTTTTCCCGGAGCCGTTTGCCATAAGCACCCGGCCGGCTGCCGGCAACCGCTGACGCTGCACGGTTCTCCGGTCCTTGAAGCAATCCACTGATCATGCGGGTCACTGTAAAGCCACGGCGCCGCGCCCTTCGGAGCCGTCTATCCTTATATCCAGCGGGCGTTCAAAGCGTAGATGGCGTATATGCGGCAATTCCGTTACAGGCTTCTGGTCTTTCAGGCGCGCCCAGTTTATAAAAGTTTCCGGCCCGTTTTCGTTTATGGTCAGGTAGCCGATGCCCAGCGAAGTCACGTTGTGAAAAAAATGCGTCCCGTACGACGGGTCAACCACGAAATCCCCGTAGGCCGCTTCCACTATTATCCTTGAGTTCGAGATATGGTTCCATTTTACCGGGATGCCAAGCAGCGGGTCGCTGGAACCCCAGCGCCCCGGCCCGATTATAAGGTAGGAGCGGTTTTCCGCGCGCAGCCGCGCGTTGAGCTCCGCTATTTCCTCCACTATGATCCTGGTTTTAAGGAAATCAAACGCTTCCGGGATGACGTAAATAAGGTCTGAAATATCCTTCAGCGACCCGTTGCCCAGAGCCTGCGTGCTTAGTACCAGCAGGTTTTCCCGCCTGATATCTTTAATCGAGACTTTCTTGACCGGGCTGCGCGAAACCATGGGCCGCATCTGGAGTATGTTAAAAGCCGCGGCCCCGGAGCCCGGGTCGTAGTCGCAGGCGAACTCTATTTCAATATTGCCGCCCATCGCTTCCTTGCCCAGTGCGGAAACGGTGTTTAAGATCTCCGCCAGCGGCAGTACCTCGTTTTTGAGTATGGGGGCGAAGGTGATAAGACGGGGGCCGGTCCCGGAAATAGCGTCGTCAATCTTGTCGTTCTCCGCGGAGTAAACGGACCCCAGCAGTTCAAGCGAACCGTCGGCCTCCGCTTCCCCCAGCCCCGCGCTAACCAGGGCGGGCTCCTCCTCGTAGCCCAGCATGGCGGAGTCCGGACCGGTATTAAGCGCGATAAATTTCTTCTGGGAATTGGACAGGAAATCCCCGATGGTGGAGAACTGGTGGATGTTGTGCGGGTGGGCGGGCGAGAAGCGCAGGGCGGTATGGCCCTCCACTATGGTCTTGCCCAGGCCCAGCGCAACGTGGGCTATCGGATCCTCCGCCTCCAGCGGCGGCACGGGATAATAATTATAGGACTGCATCACGCCGGAGAAAGCGGGATAGAAGCGGTTGCCTGAGTAGGGGCGCCCCACTACGCGCTGTATAACTACGGCCATTTTCTCTTCGTCTATTATTAGCGGGTTGAGTCTGCGGTAGGCGCGCGCTTCCGCGGAGAAAACCGAGGCGTAAATGAACTTTACGGCGGTCTTAAGTTCCTCCAGGCGCCGGGCCGGGTCCGGGTGGTTGTTGGGCAGCATATAGGTTTTGTACACGCCGGCGAAAGGCTGGGTTTTGGAATCTTCCAGCAGCGAGGAGGAGCGTACCG
Source organism: Elusimicrobiales bacterium (assembly GCA_036171915.1). Lineage (GTDB taxonomy): Bacteria > Elusimicrobiota > Elusimicrobia > Elusimicrobiales > UBA9959 > UBA9959. Next base: position 13,375 of record JAVHRY010000066.1, read on the forward strand.
CCAGCGGGCCGTCCAGTTTAGCGATGACGGCTGCGAGGTCGCGGGTGACGTAGTCCGGCAGGCGGGCGGCCAGGAAGGCCGCGGCCGTCTGCTCACACGGCTGTCCTTCCTTCGTGGCGATATCAAGACCGTTCTGCTCGATGAAAAAATCAAAAACGTCGGTGGCTATTACTATGGTATTGGGTACGCTGATCGTAACGCCGGGCCAGCGGTTTTCCAGGTCTGTTCTGCTCATCAGGAAGTCCACGAAGGCGAGTCCGCGGGCTTTTCCGCCTATGGCGCCGGACCCTATCTTTACCAGCGGGGTAGAATTGTCGTAGAGCCTGTGGTCGAATTTCAGCACCGTCCCCAGCTGGGTTTTATAGATGAACTGGTGCAGGGTCTCTATCAGATATTTGCGCAGGGTTTCCGGGTTGCCGAATTCGGAGATCTTCTTGGGGCGGATATTGTAGGCCGTATCGAATTCCGTGCGCGCGAAAAGCCACTTGGAAAAATGATTTCGCCCGGCATGGTAAAGGATGGACTCTATCGGCACGATCTTCAGGAGTTTCAGCATGGTGACCAGGTCCGAAGCCCGCGCTATTTCCATGCCGTGCGTATCGCTGAAGACGAAGTCCCCGAAACCGAAATACCTGAGGATGAAGCCGCGCAGCTGTTTCGACAGGTCGGGAGCCGCTTTATGCATGAAGGAGGCTCCCAGGCTCCCCGCGCGCTGGGCGAATTTAGAGTTGGAGGACTGCAGCAGCACCGGCATGTCCGGGCTTTCGGCCTTGATCCTTCTGGTAAGCTCCAGCCCTGCTTCCGGGTTGCAGGCGCCGCCCATGGGGTACTCGATGTCGCTGACCACGCCCAGCAGGTTGGCCTTGTATTTCTCGTACAGCGCCCAAGCTTCGTCGTAGTTGCTGCAGAAAAGCACTTTGGGCCGGGCGCGCAGCCGCAGCGTCTTCTTGACCGGGTTAAGCTCCTCGGCCATTACGATCTGCGTCTGTTTCATCAGCTCGGTGTAGATGATGGGGAGGTAGTAGGAGTAGAACTTGATGTTGTCCTCTACCAGCAGCACCGCTTGTACTCCCACTTTGGAGTCATAGTCAAAATTGCGCATGTCCTCTATGACGTTTATGATGGCGGAGAAGATGCGGGTATCCCCGTTCCAGAGATAGACCCCGTCCGCGAGCTCCCGGGCTTCGTCTGGGATGTTGCGGATGTCCTGGATATTAAAGGAGAGCAGCACCACCGGCAGCTCCGGCCTGCCCGCCTTCAGGCCGCGGAAAAAATCCGCCATATCGGTTTCGCCCAGCTGTATCATGGCGATAACCAGGTCGTATTTTCCGTTGGCGAGTTTTTCCATGGCCAGCTCGGGGGTGGCTACGCGGGTGATCTTGGGGGCGGAGCGGGGGGAGGAATCCAGCATTTCACCGAAGAGGGCTTCGTTGAGGCGGTCATCGTCGGCTAAAAGGAAAGAGTCGTACAGCGAGGCCACCATCAGCACGTTCTTGATCCTGTACGGCATAAGTTTTTCAAAGCCGCCGAATTCAATTTCGTAGTCGTTAGGTTTTTTAGCTGCGCTCATATCTCGGTTTTTTCCTTTGTTCCATTTTGGCTCAATTCAGCTGCCTGTTCCGCCTTGCCGTTCGGTTCTGTTTCAGCCGCCGCCGGGGGAGAGGGCTGCGGACGTGCTGGGCGCGATACCTGTAGAGACCGCTATTCCCAGGGACTCCTCTAGTATCCCGTCCTCCACCTCGTCGGGCAGGTAGCCGGAGGCGCGCATGCGGCCTACTATACGGTTCTTCTGCCGCTCCATGAAGCGCGTCCCGCCGTTGGGGTTATAGCGGCGGGGGCTTGGGAGCGCCGCCGCCAGCGCGGCGGACTCCTCGGGGGTAAGGTCGGCCGCGCCGTGCCCGAAATAAGTTTCGGCCGCCGCCTCGGCCCCGTAAATGCCTTTGCCCCATTCGGCAATGTTAAGGTAAATTTCAAAAATACGCCGCTTGCCGAGTTCTTTTTCAAGCCGGCGGGCGATAAGTATCTCTTTTATTTTGCGCAGCGGGTTCTTGGAGGGGGAAAGATAGAGGTTGCGCGCCACCTGCTGGGTTATGGTGCTGCCGCCCTTGGCCAGCCGTTTTTTCTTCCAGTCGGATTTCAGGGCCTCTTTGGTGCTCTCCCAGTCCACGCCATTGTGCGTATAAAAACCGCCGTCCTCGGCTACCAGCACCGCGTGCTTGAGGTTTTCTGAGATCCCGTCCCAGCCGGTCCAGATCATCTTGCGGCCGAGCTTTTTGCCCTGTGCCCTCGCTTGGCGCTCCTTTATCAGCATGAAGGAGGTTTCCGATGGGTTTTTCTTTTTGAAGCTGGAAACGTCCGGCAGCCAGCATACGTAGAGGGCGCCGGCCAGAAGCAGAGCTCCCAGGAGCCCGGCAAGGATGTATAATTCCCCGCCTCCCAAAAGATAAAAAGATAGTTTCGGCATTTTACCAGCCGGACTTAAGGCGTTCGGCGGTTTCAAGGCCTTCTTTGACGCTTTCTTCCATAAAGGAATATTTCCACGCGCCGTAGCGGCCTATGGATTGGACTTTTTTTGACTTCAGCCAGTTTAAGAGTACCGGCAGGGCTTGCGCCCGTTCGCGGTTATATATCACGTAGGCGCAGGGGATCTTAAGCCAGAGCTTCGCTACCACCTGGGCGGAGTTTTCAAGGAGGCCGCAGGTTTTGAGGCCGCGCATGACCGCCTCTTCGGCCGAGGCCAGGTCCGGCGCGGAACCCGAAGTGGCGAGTTCTATATAGAAAGTGGCGCAGCCCTTCGGGGCGAGCGCCTTTGAAAAATTGGTGGCTATGCCCGCGCGGTAGAAAGGGAATTCCGGTCCGGGAAAATAGCCCCAGTGCATGCCTGTCTTTACGCCTCTTACGCCGAGGTTAAGTACATAGACCGTGTTGTGCCGCAGGGCCGCCGCCGCCCGTTTTACCGCGGCGGGGGCGTCTTCGGTATTCGCTATAAAATCATTGAGCGGGGTGGTGTTTACGAGGCGTTTAAAGTTAACCGGCCCGAAATGCCGGACCTGCGCCACGCGTTTTTTTAGGTTTATGCTCTCCACCTCAAGCCCGAGGCGCAACCCGCCCGCGTTCATGGCCAGCGCCGTGGCCAGGGCGCCTATGCCGCCCCTCCTGGGGTAATAAAAAACGGTGTTATAGCCGAAGCGCCCCATTTTCCCGCCGTAAGCCCCCTCTATAACCTCTTCCGGCTTCGGCATGGGCACGAAAGGCGCGCACCACTCCGTGGTCAGGCGCCCAAGCGGGTACTGCCAGAGTTTCCCGTTATAGGGCAGCATAAAATGTTTTGAGATGCCTCCGCCGAAAACGCGCCGCGTCCAGCGGCTGAAAGTTTCAGGCTGGCGTACTGCGGCCGTTGAACCGGAGCCTTTGTTAAAGGCGGCCAAAAATCCGCTGACGCACTCCGACTTCACGCGGTCCGGCATACCGGAGAGGTTTGCCTGGAAAGGGTAGGGCGTCCAGTTCTTATGGGCGTAAACGCGGGCGTCCCTCTTTATGCGCGCGCAGTTGCCGGAAAGCGCGTTAAGTATGAATTTAGAGGTCCCGGGCCAGCGCAGGTGCAGCAGGTGGCCGGAATAATCGAACTGGAACCCGCCCTTTTTTACCGTAGCGGCAAGCCCGCCCGGGCGGTTCTCGCGCTCGGCTATAATGTAACTTTTTTTGCCTTCCAGGGCCTTGGCCGCGGAGAGCCCGGCCAGTCCGCCGCCTATTATCAGCACGTCCGTTCTGAACATATGGAAATATTATAGCAATAGAGTGGCGCCCTGTTCCTTTTGCCGTTCCCCGCCGCGCGGAAGTGGATGTGGCGGGCTTAAATTTAGTTTAATAAAGCAGGTGAAGCTGCCGGTGAAAAGCGGGCCCGCTCGGCCTTGTTCTTGATTGCGCGTAAAAAAACACCCTGCGGGTCCTATGGCCGATAATTCGCTCCGGATAACGTTTTATTTAGTCGGTCAGATGCTTTTTGGGCGATCGCGGGGAGAGGACGCGGACTATAGAGGAGCCGCCCTTCCAGGGTCCGGTATGAACGCTGTTTTTTGTGCGCCGGGCCGCGGTTCCGGGGGAGAACTTCCATGAAAAGGGTTCTGCTGGCCGTGTTCATCGTCTGGTCGGCTTTCAACTATTTTTCCTATTATTCCCGTTTGGCCTCTGACGGGCTGGTCGCAAAGCCCCTGCATAAAGTTCTTACCTTTTTTAAATGATATTAACGCTGCCGCTGGATTTAGGGATCATAGCCGTTTTTGTTCTGGCCTGCGCCGGGCTGGGCCGCCGGCTGCAGGCTGCGTCCAGCCTGACGGCCGGCGCGGATACCCTTGGGGACTTTCTGATCTCCACAGGCATCGGCTTGTGCGCCGTTTCATATCTGACATTCGCCCTGGGCTGCCTTGGCCTCCTTTACCGGTCGGTCTTCATTTTTATTTTACTGCTGATCTTATCGCTGACCCGGCGTGAGATAGCCGGGTTTTACCGCGGGGCCGGCAGTTTTTCTTTCGCCGGCCTGTCCCGGTCCGAAAAGATACTTATTGCCTTGCTGCTGCTGGCCGTGGTTTTTAATTTATTCTTCAACTATTGCCCGCCTACTGCCGAAGACGAAACAAGTACGCATTTGGGCATTCCGGTTAAATGGCTGGCGGCCCACGCCATTTATACCCTGCAGGGAACCCCGGCCCAGTTCTTCCCTGCCGGCATCCTTACGCAGTATACTTTTCTGGCCGCAGTGGGCTCCGTGCAGACCGCCAGGCTGTTTCACTATGTGTCCGGGCTGTTTTGTATGACTGTTTTATACCTGCTGGCGAGGAAATTCATGGGCCGGCAGGCGTCTTTACTGGCCGCCGCGATCTTCTACACCCTTCCGGTGGTGACCTCCCTTTCAGGGGTAGGCAACACCGATCTCGGCACGCTCATGTTCGCCCTGTTGGCCGTGTACGCTTATTTTAACTGGTTAGCAGAAAAAAGCTGTAACAGGCTGCTGCTTGCGGCGGTTCTAACGGGGGCGCATGCCGCCTGCAAGTATTCTGCGTTTCCCCTGCTGCTCATCTTCCCGCTGCTTGTCCTTTACGAGGAAAGGCGGCGGCTGGCGCTTGCGGTTAAGCAGGCGGCCGCGTTCGCTCTGGTCTCTTTTTCGGTTCTTTCACCGTATTTATTGCGCAACGCCTTTATTACCGGCAACCCGCTTTATCCGAAAAGGTTCTTTAATTTCCCGTATTATGAAGCCATGTACTTTACGTATTTCAAAAAGGAAGCGTTCTCGGACTTTCTGGGGAAGTTGGGGAATTTGAGCGCGGGCGGTGTTATATGGGGGATAGGCCCGCTCTTCGCGGCGTTCCTGCCCCTGATATTCGTGTTCCGGGTCAGGGACGGAGCCGGGCGGAACGTGTCATTACGGTTGTTCGTAGTCGCGGCGCTGTATTACCTGCTCCTGTTCGCGGCCGGAATCTCTTTCCAGTTGAGCCGCCACAGCCTGCTTAGTTACGCTCTGCTCTCAATCCCTATCGCCGGCGCGGTCTCACAGCTGTATTCGGGTTCCCGGCTGCGCGGTTATATAGGTTCCCTGCTGGCGCTGTCTTTTTTGACCAATCTTTGTCTGCCGCTCTACTTCGGCGGGGAACGCCTGCCGGTCTTTCTTGGGTTTGAATCGGCGCAAGCCTACTTTGACAGGAAATACACTATATGGGAAAAGTCGTTTTTTGTCGAATATATAAACGGCAGGATCCCTGAAGGCGCCGGCATTCTTTTTGTGAATTGCCAGGCGCCGGAACTGCATTATCCCAGGCACAGGATATTTTGCATGGATCTCTTTGATAAATATTTTTACAGGGTTACGCCTTCGGCCGCGGTCGTGGAGCTGGATAAATACGGCATAGAGTATTTTGTCGTGGCGGGGAGCAGCGTAAACAGGTCCGACTCCGGGATGGTGTATTACACCGGCCCGGATGGCGAGACCCCTATCAGATGGTTCCCGGCTGCTTCCGGGGAACTTTTGGTTACCCATGATAACGTGTCGCTGTATAAACGGGTTAAAACCGTGGGAACCACTCCTGAAAATAAATATTTAAAAACTCTTTAAATAAAACCGTTCTTAATCTTCCCCTAAAGTATCCCCAATCAGAAGAGCTTCTTCGCATGGTATAGTCGGCGCGCCCGTCTATAAGCGGGTCAAGGAAATTGGCGGCTTCGGAGAGCTGCACCTGGTTGTAGCCGTCCGCCGCCGACTGCCGGTAGCCGGTAATAATGCCCGCGCCCGGGCCCTGATTGGCCGTGTGGCCCAGCAGCGTCACGCGCGGGTCTTTTTTTGCGAAATCCAGCACCACCTGCGCCTGGCGGTCGGGGCTGGCGTCGTCTGCCACGTAACCCCTGTCTATAAGCGGGGGCACTCCCTCAGGGGTGTGCGTAATGAGCCGTTCTTCATTGTATGCCGGGATTACCAAAAATATCTTTTTGTTGCGATACATTATAATCCGCCATGCCAGTATTTATATAATCCCCTCTTTTGGCTTAACTGCGCAACACGGATAATTAAGATAATGATACAATAGGGTCCTGTGATATGGCCCCTAAAAAACCCGAACTTAAATTCGCGCTGCTAGGCTGCGGCCGCATAGCCAAAAGGCACTCGGAACTGCTGGGGAACCGGCAGATAGCCGGGGCCGCCCTGGCCGCCGTCTGCGACATCGTGCCCGAAAAGGCGCGGCGCATGGGGAAACAGTTCGGGGTGCCGTATTACACGGACCTGCGCGAAATGATGGCGAAAACCCCGCTGGACGCGGTTTCCGTGCTGACGGAGAGCGGGCATCACGCTGCGCACGTTCTCGCGCTGGCCGGGTACGGCAAACATATAGTGGTTGAAAAGCCCATGGCGCTGAAGCTGGACGACGCGGACGCCATGATAAAAGCCTGCGCGGACGCGGGAGCGAAGCTTTTTGTCGTCAAACAGAACCGTTTTAACGTGCCGGTGGTGAAACTGCGGGCTGCCCTGGAGGCCGGGCGCTTCGGAAAACTGGTGCTGGGGACCGTGCGGGTGCGCTGGTGCCGCCGGCAGGAGTATTACGACCAGGATAAGTGGCGCGGCACCTGGGCGCTGGACGGCGGGGTGCTCGCCAACCAGGCCAGCCACCACGTGGACCTGCTGGAATGGATGATGGGCGAAGTGGAGGGCGTTTACGCCATGTCCGCCACGGCCCTGGTGAAGATAGAGACCGAGGATACCGCAGTGGTTACGGTGCGCTTCCGCAACGGCGCGCTGGGCGTCATAGAGGCCACCACGGCCGCGCGGCCCAAGGACCTGGAAGGCTCTATCTCGATTTTAGGCGAGACCGGCTCGGTGGTGATAGGCGGCTTCGCCGTGAACCAGATGAAGACCTGGAATTTCACCAGCCCGGAGCCGGGCGACGCCGAAGCGATGTCCAAGTATTCCGTCAACCCGCCCGACGTGTACGGTTTCGGGCATAAAGCCTATTACGAGCACGTGGTGGACTGCATAAACAACGACGCCCGCCAGCTGGTGGACGGCATAGAGGGCCGCAAGAGCCTTGAACTCATAGCTGGCATTTATGAGTCCATAGAGACCGGGCGCGAGGTCAGCCTGCGCTCCCGTCCCAAGAAAACCCGCCTGGGGGGGAACTGACATGGGCAAGCCTGAGATAAAACTCGCCGGCATTTCTGACGTGGAATTCGGAGAAGGCGTAAAGGTGGTGGGCCCTTCCAACCTGTACGGCTGTTCCATAGGGGACGGCACTTTCATCGGGCCTTTCGTAGAGATACAAAAAAACTCAGCGGTAGGCAGGCGCTGCAAGGTGCAGTCCCATGCTTTCATCTGCGAACTGGTAACCATAGGCGACGATTGTTTTATAGGGCACGGCGTGATGTTCATAAACGACAAGTTTTCCTCCGGCGGGCCGGCGGGTGGGCGCAAGGAATTGTGGCGGCCGACCAGAATAGGGGACAAAGTCTCTATAGGTTCCAACGCCACCATATTGCCGGTCAGCATCGCGGGCCGGACGGTAATAGGCGCCGGCGCGGTAGTCACCAAAGATATAACCCGGCCCGGAGTTTACGCCGGCAACCCCGCCCGCTTCATAAAGGAACTGCCCTGATGGCCGCTCAAAAGGCTAAAGTCCCGTTCGCGGACCTGCACGCCCAATACCTCGCCATAAAAGGGGAGCTGGACGCGGCCATTAACGGCGTTATCGGCTCTTCGGCCTTCATCCGCGGTCCCTACGTGGAAGCTTTTGAGAAAGAATTCGCGGCCCTTATCGGGTCCACGCACTGCGTTTCCTGCGGTAACGGCACCGACGCGCTTTATATAGCGCTGCGCGCGCTGGGGATAAAGCCAGGCGACGAGGTTATCACCACGGCGCATTCCTGGATAGCCACCAGCGAGACCATAACACAGGCCGGGGGGAGCGTGGTTTTCTGCGATACCGACGAGGATACTTTTACCATAGCCCCTGCGGAAATAGAGGCTAAAATAAATCCGCGCACCGCGGGCATTATCCCGGTACATCTTTACGGGCAGCCGGCCGACATGGCGGCCATTATGGCCATAGCCGCGAAACACCGCCTGTGGGTGCTTGAGGACTGCGCGCAGGCCCACTTGGCCAGTTGCGGCGGGCGTACCGTAGGAACTTTCGGCCTTGCCGCGGCTTTTTCTTTCTACCCGGGCAAGAATTTAGGCGCGATGGGGGACGCGGGAGCTATAGTCACAGCCGACGGGGCTCTCGCCGAACGCATGGCCATGCTGGCGCGCCACGGCGGGCTTGTCAAGGGAGACCACCGCATTGAGGGAATGAACAGCCGGCTGGACGGGCTGCAGGCCGCGGTGCTTTCCGTGAAAATGCGCCACCTCGCGGCCTGGACCGCGGCGCGCCGGCGGGTGGCTGGCGTCTACGACAGGGAACTGTCCGGCCTTGAAGGCCTTGAAATTCCGATAGTGGCCGGGGGCAGGGAGCATGTTTATCACCTTTACGTGGTGCGGCATCCCCGGCGCGACGCGCTGAAAAAATTCCTGGCGGAGCGCGGCATAGAAACCATCATAAATTACCCGGCGGCGCTGCCCTTCCTGCCGGCTTACGCCCGCCTGGGCGCCAGGCCCGAAGATTTCCCCAACGCTTACCGGCACCAGTCCACGGTGTTGTCCCTGCCCGTCTCTCCGGAGCTGACCGAGGGACAACAGGCCCTGGTTATAGACGCCGTAAAGAGTTTTTGCCGCGGGTAGAGTTTTAGACCTATGTCGAAACCCAACGCTTTAACAAAGATCGCCGGCCCGGCGGCCATACTGCTGGCTCTGGGCTGGGCGCTTTGGGCCTTTCCTACTGGCTTCCTGTGGATCTACCCGGCCAGCGGTGCGTTGTTCATCTGGTTCGCCTGGTCCGGGGAGCGCGAAGTAAAATATATTTTCCTTTTCCTGGTTACCGCCGCGGGGTTCGTCCTGCCGAAATTAGTCCCGGGCGGGGATTCGCTTTATGTCGCGGCTGCGGCCGCCTGCGAGGTGCTTTGTCTCTGGCTCCTGTTTTACGCCTTGTCTTCCGGTGAAAACTCGATGCTGGCGGCCAGGCAGCGCCGGGCAGGCGAAGAGGCCGCGGCCCTGGAAAAGATAAAAAGCCTTGAGGACGAGTTGGCCCGCTACAGGATGCACCGCGAGAGCACGCTGGCCCGCATAAGGGATAAAGGGGCGCTTTCCTCCGCCCTGCAGGATATGGGGGCCGCCTCAAACCCGGAAGAGGTAAAAGCCAGGCTGGAAGTTCTGCTTAAAAATTATTTCCCCGCTTCAGTGGTGGAACTGCGTTCCGGAGCTCCCCGCGACTTCGCCGACAAGTGGGTGGCGGAACGGAATATTCCGCTGCTGGTGCGGAACTCCTCGGCGGACAGCCGCTTCGCGCGGGGGTTTTTCGGCGCCGCCGAGCAGTCTTTTATGGCGCTGCCGCTGTATCTTTTCGGGACGCTGGTGGGCTTTGTGCGGGCTTCCGCCTCCGAACCGGACCGCTTCAAGGCAGAGGACCTGCGCGGAGCGGAACTCGCCTGCACCCTCGCCGGAGTCAGCATGGAGAACATCTATCTTTTTGAAAAAGTAAACGAGCTCGCCATTAAAGACGCGCTTACGGGCCTTTATACGCACCGCGCCTTCCAGACCCGCGTGGAGGAGGAGATATTGCGGGCGGCGCGTTCCAAGGTGCCTTTCTCCGTTGTCATGGCGGATATTGACCACTTTAAGGACTATAACGACAACTTCGGGCACCAGGCCGGCGACGCCGTGCTCAAGGCGGTCGCCGAGGCGCTTGCCGGCGGGGTCCGCGATATAGATTTTTCGGCCCGCTACGGCGGGGAGGAGTTCGCCCTGGTAATAACCGGCTCAGGCAAGGCGGTTGCCGCGGCGGCAGCCGAGAACATACGCCGCGGCCTGGAAGCCAGGACCTTTACTTTCGGCGGCAGGACGGCGCGCGTTACGGCCAGCTTCGGGGTGGCGGAATTTCCCGCCGAGGGCGCTACCTACAGCCAGCTGGTGCGCTCCTCCGACGAGCGCCTCTATAAAGCCAAGCAGGGCGGGCGCAATATGGTGGTGGCCTCATGATCCGGTCTGAATTCTGGATAGTAGCCGCCGCCGCTTCGCCGCTGCTGTCGTATTTTCTTGGCCGGTATAACCGCTGGGCCGGGTTTGCCGCCGGAGCCGTCTTTGCCGCGCTCTCTTTCTGTATGCTTTCCGGGGCGCTCGCCGGTGGGGGGCCCTTCGCGGCCCTGGCTTTGTGGGTGGCGGCGGCCCTGGCGCATTCAGCCCTGCTTAACGGGCGGGCCGGCGCCGTTCCCGATGTCTCCAGGCTTGAATCCGCCATCGCGCGGGAGGCCGCTCTTTCCTCCGAGCTGGCCGCCCTGAGGGCGGAAGCCGGAGTTAACGCCTCGGGGGAAAAAAGATCTTTGGCCGTTTATGCCGCCGTAAAACTTCTTTCTGAGACCGTGGAGCCGGCCGCCGCCGCAAAATCCCTCGGCAGGCACATGGCCGACTATTTCGGCACCGAAGAGGCGGCGCTTTACCTGGCCGGCGACTCGCCGGAGGCGCGGGAGCTTGAATTGTTTTCAGCCGCGCCAGGCGGGGCGGCCCTGCCGGGGCTGGCCGGGCTGCTGGCGCTGTCCGGCGGCTTCCCGGCGGCGCCCGTTGTGGTTTCCGGCATAGCGCTCGCCCCTGTTGTCGCCGGGGGAACCCCGTTCGGTATCCTGGCCGTGCGCGGCGGCGCGCAAGAGGACGCCGGCCGCTTCGCTTCTGAAATAGCTTTCGCGGTAAAGCGCGTAACGCTTTTCCGGCAGGTAGAATGGCTGTCGCTTACCGACGGGCTTACCGGGCTGTGGCGGCGGGGCGCCCTGGACGACAAAATACGCGAAGAACTGCGCCGGGCGGCCGCGTTCAAGACCAGTATGGCTTTTATGATAGCCGACATAGACCATTTTAAGCGCCTGAACGATACTTACGGCCACCAGTTCGGGGACGCCGTGCTTAGACGGGTAGCGCAGCTGCTTAAATCCGGGGTATATGAAACCGACTTCGTGGGCCGCTACGGCGGAGAGGAGTTCGGCATAGTGCTGCCGCGCGCCGATTCAGCCGGGGTGCTGCGCAAGGCCGAAACCATGCGGGCGCGCATTGAAGCGGAAGTTTTTTCACAGGGGCTGGAGAAAGTCCGCCTTACTATTTCAATAGGCATAGCCAATTTCCCAAGGGACGGGCGTACCGCTCAGGAACTGATAGCTAAAGCCGACAAAGCCCTTTACGCGGCCAAGGAAAGCGGGCGCAATAAAGTTTTGGATGCGGGGAATATTTAGCGCGGCAGGGAGGAAAAATGGAAGAACAGAACAACGGCGGAGCGGTGACACCGGCGGCGCAGCCCTCGGGCCCCGCGCCCGCGGCGCCCCGGAGCTCGGTGCTCTGGCTCAAGGTCATAGCCGGGCTTTACGCCCTTTCGCTCATAGCGGCTTTTGCCGTGATCACCAAGGCCGACGCGGCCCGCAAGACCAGGCCCAAGGATATGGACCTCTCCAATCTGGCCGGGCTGAGCCAGTCCAAGAAAGACGCCGTGGCAGTGATACCGGTTTATGGGGCCATTTCACAGGGAGCCTCCTCCCGGTCCTGGGACCGCGGCAGCCAGCAGATAGCGCGGCGGATAAAACTGATGGCGGACAAGAAAGAAGTTAAGGCCATAGTGCTGGACATTAATTCCCCCGGCGGCTCCGTGGGGGCGGTGCAGGAGATCTATTCCACCATCCTGCGCGCTAAAATGACCACCAAGAAGCCTTTTATCGCCCGGTTCGGCGAGGTTTCCGCCAGCGGCGGGTACTACATCGCCTCGGCCTGCGACCTGATCGTCGCGCACCCCGGCACCATTACCGGTTCCATCGGCGTGATCTTCAGCGTCAGCAACTTCGAAGGCCTGATGAAAAAAGTGGGCTACAAGAGCGACGCCATAAAATCCGGCAAGTTCAAGGACATCGGCTCCCCCACGCGCGAAATGACACCCGACGAGCGCAAGCTGCTGCAGGCCATGATAGACGATTCCTACGGGCAGTTCGTGGCCGCCGTGGCCCAGGGCCGCAAAATGACGGTAGAGCAGGTTAAGGTCCTTGCCGACGGCCGCATTTTTACCGGCAGCCAGGCCAAGGAAAACGGGCTGGTAGACAAGCTGGGAGACCTGCAGGACGCGGTGGACGAAGCGGGGGAAATTGCCCATATCGGGCGCAACCCGCGCGTTCTAAGCGATTCAGACCCGTTTGATAATCTGATGTCCCTGATGGACAGCAAGTTGTCGCTCTTCGGGGCTACGGCGGCTGCGGGCGCCCTGGATATTACTCCCAGCCTGGAGTACCGCTGGTACGGGCATTAAGGCACAGCCGGAGAACGGAGGATAAAAATGAACCCTTTTGACACTTTGGGCGCGCTTATAGACAACCCGGCCGTACTGGCCGGCCCGGAGAGGCCGCAGGGACTTGGGCGTACCGGCCTGCTGGGCTATTTCGCCGGCACGCTGGGGCTTTTCGCGTTCCTGCGCATGAATTCGGCTGTTCCCCCGGGAATAATGTCGTTTACGGCTGTGTTCACCTTTATTCTGGCCGCCAATTTCTTCTTCGCCGGGGTAATACACCTGTTCCTGGACCTTACCGGGGTCAGGGGCGCTGCCTCCGGTCTGTTCCTGGCCTTCGGCTGTTCAGACTTCCTGCTGGCGCTGCTGGTGCCGCTCGGTTTTATTGCCAAGCTGGAGATCTTAAACGGCTTTCTCTTGCTCTGCCTGTGTCTGGCGGCGGTAGTCTACGCGCGGGTGCGCCTGATACGCAGACTCTACCCGGTTTCCGTAAGTAAGGCGCTGCTTTCCATCTGGCTGCCTTACGCCGGGCTGGGTTTTGTCTTTTTCGCCGCCTTCATCTATTCGATAGCCTGGCTGGTTTGGCTGGTAATATAGAGCGGAACGGTTATGTCCAAAATACCGCAGATAAAAGAATTCGAAGGCCTGCCCGTGGTGACGGCGGAGAAGATGAAGTACCTGGACAAAAAGGCCGTACAGGAGTACGGCATTCCAAACCACGGCCTGATGGAGAACGCCGGCCGGGTAATTGCCGAGGAGACGCTTAAATTCGCTGAACGTGAGCTGGGAAAAAACGCGGCTGCCCTTAAGATCGTAGTCTGCTGCGGCAAAGGCAATAACGGCGGGGACGGGCTGGTGGCTGCCAGGTATTTAAAGCAGGCGGGCGCGGTTGTTAAGATCTTTATCCTTCCGCCCAAGGAGACCGGCTACGGGGAACTGGTAGTGAAAAACCTCGCGGCGGCAAAGGAAGCCGGGGTGCAGGTGACGATGACGCGCAAGGAAGACCTGGAGGCGCTGGCCGTGGAATTTTCCGCGGCCGATGTTCTGCTGGACGCGCTCCTGGGAGTAAGCTCGGCGGGCAAGCCCGTGGGGCCGGTGCACCGCGTAATACAATTGATGAATAAAAGCGGCCGCCCCATAGTGGCCGTGGACCTGCCGTCGGGCCTGAGCCCCGATACCGGGCACCACAGCGGGGTTTTTATAATCGCGAAACTTACCCTCGCGCTGGGCTTCGCCAAGGCCGGCCTGATGGCGGCCCACGCCCAGCCGAACACCGGGCGGATAAAGGTGCTGCCGATCGGCTACCCCCAGGCGCTCATCGACGAAGCCCGAGGCTGATAACTCATCAAGGAGAACTATGAAACCTTTTAACGACAGCGTGATCTATTTCGCGGTGGTGGACAGGTTCTATAACGGCAACGCAGAAAACGATAACGGGTTTAACCCCGAGGCTACGGACCTCGGCCGCAAGGACTGGTTTAAATACTGGGGCGGCGACCTTAACGGCGTGCTGGAAAAGCTGGATTACATAAAAGACCTGGGCTGCTCCTCCATCTGGCTTACTCCGCTTTTCGACCAGATAAACGGTCTCGTGGACGTTGAAGGGCGCGGCATATCCGCTTACCATGGCTATTGGGCTAAAGATTTTAAGCGGCTGGACGAGCACCTGGTGGGCTCCCCCGAAGACGTGCGCGTGTTCGCTTCGGACGACACGGTCTTCGACCGCCTGGTCAAGGCCATGCACGCCAAAGACATGCGGCTGGTCCTGGACATCGTCTGCAATCATTCAAGCCCGAAGCAGCGCCCGGATATGGGCGGTTGCCCCGGCAAGGGAGCCATTTATGACGACGGGAAGCTCCTTACCTCGTATGACGACGATAAGCTGGGCTGGTACCACCGCAACGGCGGCGTGACCGACTGGAATAACGAGAAACAGGTGGAGGGCGCCGAGCTCTGCGGCCTGGCCGATTTTAACGAGACAAAAATAGGCTACCGCACTTACATAAAAGACGCCATCAAGCTCTGGCTGGACAAGGGCGTGGACGCGCTGCGCGTGGACACGGTGAAGCACATGCCGCTCTGGTTCTGGCAGGAGTTCGTCTCCGACATGCTCTTCCACCGGCCCGGCCTTTTCATTTTCGGGGAATGGTTCATGGGCGGCTGCTACGACGACCTTTCAGTGCAGTTCGCCAACAAGAGCGGCATGGGCATGCTGGACTTCAGCCTGCAGCACGCCCTGGAGGAAACGCTCGCCCTTGGTTCCGGCCAGGGGTTCGGGCTGGTGGATAACGTCTTCGTCAGGGATTCCCTGTTCGACGACTGCCGCCACCTGGTTACGTTCCTGGACAATCACGACATGCCGCGCTTCCTGTCTAAGGGCGCCACCCCCGCGCGCGTCGATATGGGCCTGGCGCTCATCCTCACCTGCCGGGGCACGCCCTGCATCTATTACGGCACGGAGCAGTACCTGCATAACGACACCAACGGCGGCTCCGACCCGTACAACCGGCCCATGATGGAGAATTGGGGGACAGACACCCCCGCTTTCAGGACCGTGAAGAAGCTCGCGAAGGTGCGCCGCGAGAACCCCGCCGTGCAGAGCGGCAGCCAGCGGCAGAAATTCCTTTCGCCCGACGTCTACGCCTACACCCGCGTCTACCGGGGCAACTGCTGCCTGGCGGCTTTCAACCGCGGGCCCGAAATTTCAGTGTCGCTCGAGAACGTGGAGATGCCGGACGGCGTTTACCAGGACGTGCTCTCCGGCAAGGCGGTCGCCGTGAAGGCCGGGCGCATCGAGGGGCTTAAACTGGGACGCGATTCCTCTTTGGTGCTGTCCTACTGCGCTCCCGCCCGCCCGAAGGCGGCCCTGGAGCTTTCCTTCCTACTGAACGGCTTCAGGAGCGCCTACGGCCAGCGCGTGAAGGTCACCGGCAACTGCCCCGAGCTGGGGAACTGGGACCTGGAAAAAGCTTTCCCGCTGGAATACATCAACGATAACCTGTGGCTCGGCCACCTGCCGGTGAAGGAAAGCTCCGGCAAGCCCATAGCCTATAAATTCCTTATTGAAAAGGACGGGGACGGCGTGGCTTACGAGAACCGCCCGGCCCATTTCCGCCACCTGCCGAAGACGGGAGAGCTGGAACTGCAGCACCGCTGGAGCTGAACGGGCCTATGATAATAACCGACCTGAGGAACGCCGCCGCCCAGTTGCCGCGAGGGGCGGCCCTGGCCCGCGCCCTGGACTTCCTGCGGAGAGAGGACCTGCTCAGCCTGCCTGACGGCAGGATCGAGATAGCCGGCAGCCGGGTTTTCGCCATTGTGCAGCGCTATAGGACCCTTAAAGACGCGGCGCCGCGGTTCGAATGCCACCGGAAATATATCGACGTGCAGTACCTGGCGCGCGGCGCCGAGGTGATAGGCTGGGCGCCCGCCGGGCTTATAAAAGTAACGGAAGCTTATAACGCGGCTTCGGATATCTGTTTCGGTTCGGTAGGGAAGGGGGAGTGGACGCCGGCGCTGCTGAAGGCCGGCCGGCTGGCCGTGCTCTACCCTGAAGACGCCCACGCTCCGAAGCTGGCCGCTGGCGCGCCCGGCCAGGTTATAAAGATAGTGGTTAAAGTAGCTGTTTAGCCGCGCGGGGGCCCAGGACCGCGGAAAACTTACGGGAGAGCTCTTCGAGATGCTCGCGCAGGCGGGGCTGCTTTTTCAGCATCAGCGGCAGCAGGGTTTTGCGGATCCAGTTGCGGGTGTAGTACTCGTCGTCGTTGGTATGGTCCTTCCTGGAAGGCAGGGCGTTGGCCTTTAAATACTCCATTATTTCCCGTCTTGAAACGGCCAGCATCGGCCGGATAAGCCATACAGCCGTCCTGCCGCGCCGGCATAATTCCCGTTTGGCGGGTATGCCCAGCATGCCCTTGGGTTCCGTGCCCCTGAGCAGGTTCAGCAGGATGGTTTCGGCGTGGTCGTCCGAATGGTGGGCCGTGGCCACCAGGCGGCATTTCTTCTTTAAAGCGGTTCCCGAGAGCAGGCGGTAACGGGCGGTGCGCGCGGCCTGCTCTATGCCGGCCCCGGTTCTTTTCGCCAGCGCCCTGACGTCGGCCGAAAGTACGGAGGTCTCTATGCCGTAGCGGGCGCCCAGCTTTTTTACGAAAGCCGCGTCGGCGTCCGCCAGGCGGCCGCGCAGTTTATGGTTTATATGGCAGATATGGAGTTTCAGCCTGTGCGCGCGGGCCTGTCCGGAAAAAAAATCCAGCATGGCCACCGAGTCCGGCCCGCCGGAGACGGCCAGCAGTATTGATTCCCCGTCGGCGAAGAGATCGAGCGCCCTGGCCTGGGCGCTGACGCGGTTCCAGAGGCTTAAAGTAAGGTTTTTTCGGCGCTGCATCCTGAAATTATAGCAAACGCGGAGAAGCAGCCTTCAGCGGACGAACTTCAAGACCCGCCGACGGGGCTCCGGTTTTTAAGATCTTTACCATAATACAGGGCCCGCGAACAAGGTCGGCGAGGAGGGCCGCGGTAAACCGCTTTTTGGTATCATATTCGCGATGGAAGAGAAGATCCTCATAGTCGAAGACGAAAAAGATATAGCCAGGATGCTGGAGTATAATTTCAAGAAAGCAGGCTACAGGACCGTCCTGGCGCACGACGGCAGTTTCGCCGCCCTGACGGCGGCGAAGGAACGCCCTTCCCTTATCCTGCTGGACATCATGCTGCCGGGCCTGGACGGCCTGGAAGTCTGCCGCCGCATAAGGACGGACTCCAAAACCGCCGCTATCCCTATCATCATGCTTACGGCCAAGGGCGACGAGGCGGACAAGGTAGTCGGCCTGGAGATGGGGGCCGACGATTACGTGACCAAGCCGTTCAGCATAAAAGAGCTGCTTTCCCGGGTGAAAGCCGTGCTGCGCCGCACGGCCGCCTGCGGGGAGGCCCTGCAGGTCTACCGCGCGGGGGACCTGGAGCTGGACTGCTCCCGGGTGCTGGCGCTGGTCAGGGGGAAGCCGCTGGACCTGGCCGCCCGGGAATTCGAACTGCTGAAGGCCCTGATGTCGGCCGGGGGAAAAATGCTGTCGCGCGAGGCGCTGCTGGAGAAAGCCTGGGGGATGGACGCCGCCGCCGAGGTGGAGACCCGCACCGTGGACGTGCATATAGGCACGCTGCGGAAAAAACTCGGCGCCGAAGGCCGCCGCATCGTCACGGTAAAGAACTACGGCTACAGGTTCGAAGCCGGCGCTAAATGAGATTCCTTTCCACGCTTAGGTTCCGGGTGCTGCTGCCCTGCGCGCTGATAGTCCTGGCCGCGCAGGCGGCGGCCGCTTTCTTTTTTGTGGACCCGGGAGGGGGCGCCGCTCTCAGTCTGGCAATTTCAGCCATTGTCTCCCTGGCCGTCTCCTGGGTGCTGGTGATTTTACTCTCCAGGCAGTTCGGGGAAATTATAGCCGGCTCTAAGCGCTTCGCCGCGGGCGACTTCGGTTACCGCATCCCCGATGGTTCGTCCGGAGAGATGCGCAAACTTTCGGAGACCCTTAATTACATGGCGGGTGAGATCAGCGGTAGAATACGGGAGGCGCAGCTGCGGCGGCTGGAACTTGAAGCGGCTTTCCGCGACATGTCAGAAGCCATAGTGGTTACGGACGGGGCCGGGGTTATAACCCGGATAAACCCCCGCGCGCGCCAGATCATGGGGGTTAAAGGTTTCGGCGCGGAAGGTATGCGCCTGTCAGATATGCCGGCCGGGCCCGAGCTGTCTTCGGCCGCCATAAAAGCGCTTTCCAGCGGTTCCCCGGTCTCTTTCGATATCGCGCCCGCGGCGGCGCCCGGGACCGTGCTATCCGTAAGCGCCTCCCCAATCATAGAGGATAATACGGTGCGGGGCTGCGTGCTTGTGGCGCGCGATATTACGGCGCCGCGCCATCTGGAGAATATGCGCAAGGACTTCGTGGCTACCGTCTCCCACGAATTAAAGACGCCGCTCACCGCGATCAGGGGCTGCGCCGAGACGCTGCTTAACGGCGCGCTGGAAGACCCCGAACACGGCCCCGGTTTCGCCCGCAGCATATATGAACAGGCTGTGCGGCTGGATAACCTGCTCAACGACCTGCTGAAAATATCGTACGCGGAATCCGGGCTGGCCGCCGCCGAAAAAACGGCGGTGGGGCTTAAGGAACTGGCAGACGAGACGGTCGCGGGCCTGGGGGCCGTGCTGGCCAGGAAAAAGGTTTCGTTTTGCAACCTCGTGCCGCCCGGGCTGGAAGTGAGAGCCGACAGGGACAAGCTTTGGCAGGTGCTCATAAACCTGCTGGACAACGCCGCGAAGTATAACCGCGACGGCGGGGAGATAAAGCTTTCTACCGCGCCGGAAGGCAGCGGGGTAAAAATTTCCGTTGAAGACAACGGACCCGGCATCCCGGCCGCGCACCTGCCCAGGATCTTCGAGCGGTTCTACCGCGTGGACAAGGCCCGCTCCCGGGAGCTGGGCGGCACCGGCCTCGGACTTTCCATCGTAAAACACCTGGTGGAGCTGCACGGCGGCACGGTCGGCGTGGAGAGCGCCGAAGGCCGCGGTTGCACGTTCTGGTTCACCCTGCCGGGATAATAAGCGTAAGCGGCAAATTGTTAACCGGCAATAGTACGTTTACTCCTTCCACGCTATTTTATATTTCCGATTTGCGCTGCGTTCTTTCTTTACATGAAATTTACAAGGGCTTTAACCGGCCTTCATGCGCTTTTTCCATACTATGCTTAAGATAAGCGTGAAGGAGAAAGCGATGTCCATTAATTTTCTGCCCAAAGAAGTGAAGTTCTTCGACTACCTGAACCTGCAGGCCGAGAACCTGGTGAAGGCCACGGGCTATTTTAGATCCATACTTAAGAACGGCGTGATGGACGAAGACTCCGCCAGGAAGATCCACGACCTTGAGCACGAGGGGGACACTCTCACTCATGAGATCACGGACATGCTTAACCGCACCTTCATAACGCCCATAGACCGCGAGGATATCTACGCGCTGGCCAACCAGCTGGACGACGTGCTTGACCTGCTCAACGCCATGGCCGGCCGCATGAAACTCTATAAACTGGACCCGGGCGACGAATACTTCGTTCAGTTCATAGACGTAATTGACCAGTCGGCGGCCGCCCTCGCCAACGCGGTGAAGCACCTGCACGACACCAAGCGCGCCCGCCGCGTGCTGGACCACTGTATCGAGGTCAACCGCCTTGAGAACCTGGGCGACGTCCTGCGCGAGAAGGCCATAAGCCGCCTGTTCGAGGCCGAGACGGACCCTATAATGGTGATAAAGTGGAAGGAGATGTATGACGTGGCCGAAAGCACGCTGGACAACTGCGAGCACGCGGCGAAAGTAATAGAGTCCATACTGGTGAAACATGGATAGCACGCTTGTATCAATAATTTTTCTGGTGGCGCTGGCGCTCTTCTTTGACTTTTCAAACGGCTTCCACGACGCCGCCAATTCCATAGCCACCGTAGTGGCTACCCGCGTGCTTTCGCCTAGGTACGCGGTGCTCTGGGCGGCTTTCTTTAACTTTATCGCCTTCGCCTTCTTCGGGCTGCATGTGGCCGGGACCATAAGCAAAGGGATAATTGATATCGCCCAGGTGGACAGCTACCTCATCTTCGGTACGCTCGCGGGCGCCGGTTCCTGGAATGTCATAACCTGGTATTTCGGCATACCGTCCAGCTCCTCGCACGCCCTGGTGGGCGGGCTTATAGGCGCCGCGCTGGTAAAGACCGGGCCGACCGCGCTGGTGATGAGCGGGATAATAAAGACGGTGGCTTTTATAGTCATTTCCCCGGTGGTGGGCATGCTGCTGGGCCTGACTTTTGGCGTTATCGTGTACAACCTCTTCGCGCGTTCCACCCCCGCTAAAGTGGACCACCTGTTCCGAAAAGGCCAGCTGCTCTCCGCCGCGGCCTACAGCCTGGGCCACGGGGGCAACGACGCGCAGAAAACCATGGGGATAATTGCCGGGCTGCTGTTCAGCGCGGGCTACCTTGGCCCGGTGTTCCATATCCCGCTCTGGGTGGTTCTGTCCTGCCACGGCGCGATAGCCCTGGGCACTATGTCCGGCGGCTGGCGCATAGTAAAAACCATGGGAAATAAACTTTTAAAACTGCGCCCGGTGGACGGTTTCTGCGCGGAGTTAGGGGCTTCCATGGTGCTGTTCGGCGCTTCGGCCCTGGGTGTGCCCATAAGCACAACCCACACCATAACAGGCTCAATAGTGGGAGTGGGGATGCTGAAAAATATACGCGCGGTTAAATGGGGTATAGCCGGCCAGATAGTCTGGGCCTGGATACTCACCATCCCGGCCGCGGCACTAATATCGGCCGTTTGCTACCAGCTTGGGGTAATGGCCTTCAAATAACATCCCGGCTACTGCTGTGGAATAGGATTCGTGAAAGTTATGCGCAGTGGGGCGATTTAACCGGATACACGGTCAATCATATTTCACCGCGGAGGCGCAGAGGACGCAAAGCTGTAATAATTGAGAACAGTATGCTTGTGAAAAAGTGTTTATTCCTTTTCTACAATACTTCTCATCACGGTGCCGCTTCGCTCCACCCTGCGGTGAGTATTTTTATTAGGAGAATCCCTTTTGTGACACTGCACCAGGAGCCTGTCCGACATAAGCAATTTCGTCATGAAAGACTTATGTCGGACAGGCTCCTAGAGAACCTGCCTGGTTCCCTCCGCCTTTGTGAAGTGCCAGTCTTTAGAACTGCGGGAGTTTTTAACTGAGCCGGGTCCTGTAGCGGTTTAATTCTTCCGATCTTCTGAGGAGCGCTTCAATTCTCGCTCTAAGCTCGTTAAGATCGCAAGGTTTTGCGAGGTAGTCGTCCGCCCCCAGCTTAAGCCCTAAAACTTTGTCACTGGCTTCGCCCCTTGCGCTCAGAAGCAATATCGGGATAGCTTTGTGGACCGGATCCCTCCGGATTTTAGCGCAAAACTCAAGCCCGTCTCCGTCCGGGAGCATGCGGTCGAGGACAACAACGTCTATTTTATTCTTGTCGACGACCAGGCAGGCTTCGGCCAGCGTGCCCGCGGTAAAAACCTTTCTCTTCCCGGTGGCCAGCGCTTCCGAGATAAGGGATTGTATGTTCACCTCATCTTCCACTACAAGTATTTTATGAGATAACTCTTCCATTTGGTGTCCCCTCCTAAACCCTTATTCCATGATAGCATAATAAGCGAAAATATTTAAACCGCGGGGCCGCTCGGGAATGGCTGTTAGACTGCCGTTAACTCAGCCGGCCGGGCGGTATAGAAACGCGCTATGTATGTGACTTTGCCTATGCCAATATTCTATACTTTACAGTATATTATCCGGACGCTATGAAAAAAACAGCTTTTATCTGCGCGGCCTTAGTTTTTGTTTTGTCTCTTTATTCCTCAGCCGGTGAATTTAAGGACAAGGGGGAAATTATCGCCGTTGATTTCCCTGCCGGCTGGAGCCAGGGCAAGAGCGACGACCCCGCAATTACCCTTAAACTTGAGAGGGGAAAATCTTCTTTTGAGTTCTCCAGGCAGGACTCGGAGCTTAGCGATTATTATTTAAAAGCCCGCGTAAACGAACAGGTTGATTCGCTGCGCGGCAAAGGCACCTCGCTTTCGGGGGAAATAAGATCTGTAAGCCTGCACGGGGTTTCAAACGCCTACTATACCTCTTATGAATCCATGGGGGCGCAGGCCTATATAGCTTTCTTTTCATATAACGGCATTTCCTACGCGGTGTCGGTAAAGGGGTTTGACGAAGGGGAGTTCCGCGGCGTTATTGGAAGCATAAGAAAACCCGGAGAAAAGATAGAGCTTCCCAAACCCAAAAAAACAAAAGTATCCCGGCGCAGGAAAGTGGCGCAAGACGACGACTATTCCGGGGCGCAGATTTTTAAAGATGGAGAGCCTGATGTTCCCGCGGCGGCCGTGGCCCTGGCTACCACCGGGCCCTCCTCCGACGTCTTGCCCGTGTCCAGCGCCGCGCCCGCCGCGGTAGTTGAACAATCCACGACAAACACTGTGGCGGCGGCGGCCGTGGCGGCGCAGAGTTTTATCAGCGATCTCGCAAAAAAGCAGGAAAGCGGCGGTTTGCCGCCATACCTGCCGCGCAAGCCCCTGCCGCCTGTTTTCTGGGGCGCGCTTATAGGTTTATGGGTAGCCGGTTCTTTTGTCGCTAAGTTCATAGCCGGCACCTACAAGAACCCCAAACTGCCGCATCCCCCGTCGGACCTGCCGCCTGATTTCTTCTTCCCGTTCCTGGTTTCCAGGTTCGCCACCATGAAGGACGTGACTTATAACGTGCTTACAAGGCAAAAGCAGTTGCTGCTGGCGGATTTTCCCGGCGGGCACGAGCTGTATCTGGCCGGTTCTTTTTACGGTTGCGTGTTCTTCCACGTGCTGTGGAGTTTCCTGGCTTTTACGGGCCGCGGCGAAATAATAACCAACGTTCTCCTGCGCCTCCCTTTCGGGCGGGCTTGGGCGTCGCTGCCGGAAGTCTTTTTCCTGGTTCCCTTTGTCGCCGGAGTTTTCATGTACTTTACCAGGAAGGATCACCTGATGGTCTACGACGCGCAATCCAGCCTTGTGATGGAAGTCAGGCCCGAAATAGTTTACGGGCTTATAAGGGACGGGGAGGGAAAAGAAGTGGCCCGCCTGGTGCGTAAAGGCGGAATGGCGGAACGCCGCTGGGAGTTCGTGGATACCGATAACCTGGTGGTGTTCTCCATATACGACGACTTCCCTACAGGCCACCTGCTGCGCAAGTTCTTTGGCAGCCTGGGCGGCGCGCTCCGCGGCCGCTACGGTATTTTCGTGCAGGACAGGCGCGCGGGCTACGTCTTCCTCGATCCCTCTTCCGCGGGCCGTTTCCAGATACATCTGGATTACGCCTTCGCCCGCCTGGCCCATCCGGCGCAGATACTGGCGGCCGTGCTTTACATAATTTCAAGGGAAAAAGATCCGGTCTACCCTTACCCGTTCTAACAGCCTTAGTAGTCTGCCAGGGAGCTTGTCATGAAAATAGGAATTCTTACCGGAGGCGGAGACTGCCCCGGTCTTAACGCCGTGGTGCGCGGGGTTACCAAGGCGGCGCTGCGGCGCGGCTGGGAGGTTATAGGCTTCAAGGACGGCTACCGCGGCCTGGTGGAAAAAGACTTTATAACGCTTGACGATGGCGCCGTGTCCGGGATCCTGATCCGCGGCGGGACCGTGCTCGGCACCTCCAACACAGCCAATCCTTTCGCGTATACCATTGGACCGCTCGGTTCCGTAGACAAGCCGGAGGATCTTTCGAAACTGGCTTGTGAAAATTTCAGGAACCTGGGGCTTGGCGCGCTGGTGGCTATCGGAGGCGACGGAACGCTGACCATGGCCGAGCAGCTTTATAAACTAGGCATGCCGGTAGTAGGCGTGCCTAAAACCATAGATAACGACCTTTCAGCCACCGACGTTACTTTCGGTTTTGACTCGGCGCTGCATGTCGCCACGGAGGCTGTGGACCGGGTGCATACCACGGCGCAATCGCACCACCGCGTCATGATAGTTGAAACCATGGGCCGCTACGCGGGGTGGATAGCCCTGCGCGCCGGCATAGCCGGCGGCGGCGACATAATACTTCTGCCGGAAATACCTTACCGCGCCGGGGATATAATTAAGGCCGTACTTAAGCGCAAAAACTGCGGTAAAAAGTTTTCCATAATAGTTGTGGCCGAAGGCGCCCGACCGGAGAAAGGCGAAATGACGGTTACCCGGACGGTGAAGGGTTCCCCCGACCCCCTGCGCCTGGGCGGGGTTTCTTACAAGATAGCCGAGCTGCTTGACGGCAGCGCGGTGGGGCTAGAGAGCCGCGTGGTGGTGCTGGGGCACGTGCAGCGCGGCGGCGAACCCACGGCTTTTGACAGGTGGCTGGCCACCGGCTTCGGCGTCAAGGCGGCTGAGCTGCTGGAAAATAAGCAGTTCGGCCAGATGGTCTCTTTCAGGCACTACGGGTTCACCGATGTCAAGATAGCGCAGGCGGTCCATAAACTGCGCCGGGTTTTGCCGGAGTCGCAGGAAGTGCGGACGGCGCTGGCTGTGGGCGCGAGCTTCGGGAATTTTAAAATTACAGGTTGACGCGGGCGCCAGGCGCCGGACGTTCCCGACTGTTTACCGTTTTCGGTTTACGAGGTTGTCAATGGCTTCTGAAATTCTATACGGCATAAACACCGCTGAAGAGATCTTGAAGGCCGGCCGGCGCCGGGTGGTGAGGCTGATGATCTCCCGCAGTGAAAAAAGTCCGCGGATCAACGAATTGGCCGACCTCGCGCGCAGGAACGGGGTTAAAGTTGAATTTTGCAGTCCCGGTATGCTTGAAAAATTGGCCGCGGGTGGCAACCACCAGGGCGTTCTGCTGGAGGCTGATCCTCCCGGGAAGATGACGCTGGAAGACGCGTTGGGGCGTGAGAAGGACCTGAAGAAAACGGTCTGGGCGGCTCTGGACGGCATAACCGACCCCATGAACCTGGGGGCTATAATAAGGTCCGCGGCCTGCCTGGGCGTTTCTACCGTGCTGCTGCCGGAGCGCCGTTCGGCTACCATGAACGCGGCGGCGCAGAAGACGGCTGCGGGCGCGGCTGAGCGGATAAACGTTATTGAGATAGTGAACCTGAACACTACCATCATAAAACTGAAGGAAAAGGGCTTCTGGGTTTATGGCCTGGACATGAAGGGCAAGGAGCTGCCCACGGTTGATTTTGCCCTGCCGGCTTTCATTATTATAGGTTCCGAGGGTGCGGGCCTGCACGAGAAGACGCGCGAGCATTGCGACATGATAGTTTCCATCCCGCAGAAGGGCGGGGTGGAAAGCCTTAACGCAGGCAACGCCGCCGCCATAGCCTTCTACGAACTTTCCAAAAGACTCTGATTATCCGCAAGATGCGGAGTCGGGGCGTCCAGCGGTGCGTTCTCTTATTCTTTTGCCGGTATAAATCGACAACGCGGGCACCTGCCCGCGCTGTCTCCCTCTAAAGTAAGGAGCGGAAAGCAACCGTCGATAAGGTGTTCCGCTCCGGAGATAGTATAGCAGATATTTTTATTTTGTCAAGGGGTTGTGTGTTGACTTGTCAAGAGTGTCGGCTTGACAACGGCAAAAAAGATGAGCCCGATGTGTGGGTGGGGGGTAGCGGGATTTACTTTTCTATGAAGAAGTAGAGTTCGCCGGGGGCCTTCATGGAGGAGGCTTCGGTTTCGGCCGTGTCGCCGGTGCCCCAGAACAGGTCCACGCGGCCGGGGCCGCGGATGGCGGAGCCGGTGTCGTGGGTGGAGACGAAGCGGGCGAAATCTGCGAAGGCAAGCGTGTCGCCCCGGGCGACGGGGCGCTTGGACTTGAGGAGGCCGAACAGGCCGTAAGGGATGTACTTGGGGTCGATGGCGATGGAGCGGCCCGGGGTGAGCGCCTTGCCTATGGCCCCGTAAGGCAGGCTGTCTTTTGCCCGCTGCTGAAAATATATATAGCGTGGATTCAGGTCCGCAAGGCGCTCCTCGCGCGGGCCCTGAGCGGACAGGTACTTGATGAAATTCTTAAAGGACATGGACGGGGTTTCGCCGCAGTCCATAAGGATCTTCTGAACGCTCCTGTAAGGCCAGCCGTTAGCCCCGTCAAAGCCCGCGCGCATATAATCCCCGTCGGGAAAACGCAGCACGCCGGAGCCCTGTATCTGCAGCAGCATTATCTGCGCGGGATGCGCCGACCAGGCCATTTCCAGCCCCTGGCCGTCCAGCTTACCCGTGTGAACTTCGGCGGTGGCGTAGTGCGGTGTCAGCTTGCCGGTTTCGTCGTAGCGGCCATAGTCAAAGTCCGCGCCCATACCCGGCGTGGTCCTTATCAGGTCCGCCGGCCGCAGGTGCACCGGGTACTTGTGTGCCGCGTCCGGGGTTCTGGTAACCGGAATTTCAGCCTCGTAATAACCGGTTATAACGGTTTTGCCGGTACCGTCGTCAGCCGAGGCCCGGTATACTTTAAATCGGTCTTTCAAGGCCCTGCGCAGCTCTTCTGGCGGCCAGTCCGAGGAAAAAATTTCCAGCAGCGATCTTATAGTGCTGCGCAGGCGGGGGGCGTTGTAGAAATCCGGCCCTACCTGTATTTGCGCGTTGTCGGGGCGGGAATTCCAATAATCCAGGTCGGTCTTTAAAATCTCTATAATTCCGGATTTTTCCAGGTCGTCGGCCGGCAGGGGCAGGCTGTCGGCCGCCACCGCCGACACTTCCCTTACCGCGGGAGCTTCGTCGTAACCGTCGGCAGCTTTAAGCGCCCGGAACTTAGGGCAGGAATCCGGTATGCCGGCCGTTTCAGCGGGCATCGGAATTACTGTCTCCCGGCCGGGGAGCTGGTGCCAGGGAACCTGGCAGAAAGCCGCCGGCGCGCTAAAAATAATAAAAGAAATAAGCGCCGCAGTCTTCATAACAAAATACTACATAATGAGTTGAGCAAAATCAACTAGTCTGAAGACGTTCACGGGGGGAAGCTGAGGGCGGCAAGGGGTATGGGTTCGGCGGGCATTCACGGAGCCCGCCGCTTGCGTAAGCGCGGCGGGCGAGCGGTGAGCGCGGCCCCGGT
>JAVHRY010000067.1:0-40724 GCA_036171915.1 Elusimicrobiales bacterium
CCGCAGCAGTTCAAGCAGGTGCTGATGATGTCCGGCATGGACCGCTACTTCCAGCTGGCCCGCAATTTCCGCGACGAGGAACTCCGTTCCGACCGCCAGCCCGAGCACACCCAGATAGACCTGGAGATGTCCTTCGTAGACGAGAAGGACGTCGCCCGCGTAGTAGAAGGCCTGATGAAGGACATCTTCGCCTACATCGGCGACCAGATCCCCGCCGCCTTCCCCGAAATGGAATTTTCCGACGTCATGCTTAAGTACGGCTCCGACAAGCCCGACCTCCGCTACGCCCTCGAGATCAAGGACTGCTCCGGGATCTTCAAAGCCTCGGAGTTCAAGGTCTTCTCCGGCGCGCTGGCCGGCGGCGGCGTAGTGCGCGCCCTGAAGGGGGAGAAAGGCGCCGCCTTCAGCCGCGGCGACATGGACAAGCTGACCGACCTCGTGAAGAAGCAGGGCGCCAAAGGCCTGGTCTGGCTGCGCTTCAAAGAAGGCAAGTGGGAATCCCCCACGCTCAAATTCATCAGCGAAACCGAACAGGCCGCCCTCAAAGACCTGCTGGAAGTAAAGAACGGCGACGCCGTCTTCATAGCCGCCGACAAACCCGCCGTGGCCGCGGCCGCGCTGGGCGCGCTCAGGAAGGAGCTCATCGGGCGCCTGAAACCCGCGCCGCTCGCGAAATGGGCCTTCCTCTGGGTGCGCCATTTCCCGCTGCTAGAGAAGGACGCCGAAAGCGGCAAGTGGACCTTCACGCACAACCCCTTCACCGCCCCGCTGCCCGAGGAAGAGCACAAGCTCGACAACGACCCCGGCAACGTGCGCTCGGCCCAGTACGACCTGGTACTCAACGGCGTGGAACTGGGCTCCGGCTCCGTCCGGAACCATACCCGCGCCCTGCAGGAAAAGATCTTCGCCCTGATGGGCTACGATAAAGAGCAGGTGCAGAAGCGCTTCGGCATGATAGTCAACGCCATGGACTTCGGCGCGCCTCCGCACGGCGGCATCGGCATGGGTTACGACAGGCTAATCGGCATCATCTGCGGCGCCGAGTCCATCAGGGACGTCATCGCGTTCCCCAAGACCACCAGCGGCGCCTGCCTGATGAGCGAGGCCCCGTCGACCATAGACGAGAAGCAGCTCAAAGAGCTGCATCTGAAGATAACGGAGTAATCAAGGCCGCTTCAAAGCGGCCGGGGAACGAGCGTAGTTGTTTCGGAGGGGAATGCCCGGGGTAGTACCCTGAGCACCCGTTGCGGAAAGGGGGCCCCGCCATCAAAGTAAGGCGGGGAGAAACCGACGCAAGGGTTTCCTCGGCCCGGGTGAGCAGGGTACTACCCCGGGCAGGCCCCGACTTCGCATCTCGAGGTCCCACGCTTAAGGCATTCGCCGGAGATATACGATGACACAATTTCCCAAATGGATCGTGGACGAGGTCCGGCGCAACAAGGCGGACCTGCGGAGCGGCGCGGCCTCCGGCACCGCCGCGGAGCTGGCCGCGCGCGCCCTCCACACCGTCTGCGACGAAGCCCGCTGCCCCAACAAGGGCAAGTGCTTCTCCGAAGGCGAAGCCACCTTCCTGATACTCGGCGACATCTGCACGCGCAACTGCGGCTTCTGCGCCGTTAAAAAGGCCAAACCCCTGCCGCCCGACGCCGGCGAACCCCTGCGCACGGCCGAGCTGACCCGGAAGTGGGGCCTTAAATACGTGGTCTTCACCTCGCCCACCCGCGACGACCTGCCCGACGGCGGCGCCTCCCATTTCGCTCTCACCAACCGGCTCATAAAAGAACTTTCCCCCGGCATCAGGACCGAGCCGCTCATACCCGATTTTAAAGGGGACATAAAAGCGCTGAAAACCGTGCTGGACTCGAACCCGGACGTGCTGGGACATAACCTGGAAATGCCCGCCGGCCTTTACGCGGACGCCCGCGCCGGCGCCGGCTACCAGCGCTCCCTGGACCTGCTCGCCGCTTCGAAAAGACTGCGCCCCGACATCTTCACGAAATCCGGCCTGATGCTGGGCCTGGGCGAGAAGCCCGAAGAGCTCGAGCAGGCCCTCGGTGACCTGGCGCGGCACGGCTGCGACCTGCTGACGCTGGGCCAGTACCTGGCCCCGTCCAAAGCCCACCGCCCGGTGGCGAAATACTATACCGAAGAGGAATTCTCCGCCTGGGGCGACAAGGCGCGCGGCCTCGGCTTCAAGGCCGTGCTCTCCGGCCCCCTGGTACGCAGCTCTTACAGGGCCAGTTCCCTGTTCCAGGAAGCCGCCAGGACCAGGCGCTGATGGATGCCCTTGATAAAGACAAGGCCGCCTTCTTCTGGCTAACGCAGGGCTGGGACGATTATCTTTCCGGCCTGCTTACGCTGCTGCCGGTATTACTGGTCCAATACATATTTTCAGCCGGGACCTTCTACCTCATAGACCGTTTTCACTCTTTTGTCCCGGCGCTTCCTTATATGCTCCTGGTGGTAACCCCTCTCACTACGGGTTCCGCTCTCGTGTACATACACCTTACCCGCGGCGGTCCCGCGCGCTTTATGGACCTCTTCAGCGCTTTCCCGGTATATCACCGGGCGCTGGCCGTAAGTTTAGGACTGGGCCTGCTTACTTTCGGCGGCCTGCTGATGTTCATAATCCCGGGGCTGATTATCTACCTTACGTTCTGCTTCAGCGAGTACGCCGTAGTGGACCGCGGGACAGGCATAAAGGACTCATTTAACTTAAGCCGTGATATCACGGAAGGCTGGAAAGGCAGGCTCCTGGTAATATTTTCGCTGACACTGCTTGTAAACCTGCTGAGCCCCGACATTATTTCCCTCGGCGGGACGCTCAGCGCGCCGGTTGTTAAGGTTGACCTTAAAGGCTGGCAAATAGCCGGGTGCGCCCTTAAAACCCTGGTCTTCCTGCCCTGGCTCAACCTCGCCATGGCGCGGGCCTACAACCTGCTGCTGATACTCTCAAAAAACCCGCCGGCAGCAGACTCCGCCGGCACGCAATAAGCGGCGGAACTTGACTTTAATCATGGGTCTTACGGCCTACGCGGAACAGGGCCGTCCGGCCTTTAAACACGTCGTGAAAATTATGTAACATATACTTGAAGTCAGGTATTTTTTAGGAGGACATTTAATGAAAAAATTAGCCATATTCGCAGCGGCGGCTCTCTGCCTTTCAGCCGCCGGCGCCGCCGAGCTTAAACCGCTCTCAATTGCGGAAATAAAAACTTCCAAACTAGAACTCCCCGCTCCGGTCCTGGAAACCGTTCCCTCCGTAAAGTGCGGGCAGGTTACCGGAGAAATAACCGGCAAGCTGCATCTCCTTGCGCAGACCGGGAAGAGCCTGCTGTTCACCTCCGCGGCCACGGAAGCCGAATTTAAGGAATTCGTAGAGATGTGGACCCCGATACTCGGTAAGTTCAACATCAAAGTGACCGGCACCGAGTACAAGAGCGGGTTCGGCACGCTCACCTACGCCTCTCCCGACGGCCGCGTTGTGCGCGATTTCATGGCCGAGGGGATGAACTACGACGCCCTTAGCTCTACCACGATCGCAAAACTCCAGCACGAACTGCTTGAGCCGCTTGAACAGGCCGGCATGACACCCGTAGCCGCGCTGAACATAAAGAACGATATTTTCAGGCCCACCTTCAAGCTGTATTACCTTACCAAGCCCGAAGAGAACATGGACCACGAGGTGCAGCTGCGCCAGCTCAAGAACGGCGACGACATAGACTTCGACCTGCTGACCGGCGCCGTAACGCTGGTAAAGCAAGACGCCTCTTTTTCCATGGTCTACATCGGGAAGCTGCTGGGCTTCAAGTCCAAGCTGGCCGCCGACGAGGCCGGGATAGCTGTAAAACTGGCTGACTACAAGAAATTCCTGACCGAGAACAAAAAAGAGTTTATCGCCTCCAAGACCTACAAGCTGGACGCCCCGATAAGCTACACCGGCGGAAGTTTCGGCTATGTCGTGAATATTTATTTTTTCCAGTAAGCGGACGACATTGCGTTTAAGAGCCCGCCGGCGTATCCGGCGGGCTTTTTACTTGTATACGGAGTTACAGAAAAAGGTTTGACAACCGCAACTAAATATAATAGTTTCTTGTTATATCCTAAGGGGTTAGGGTTACTGAACATTGTAAAAGCAGGTTTGGCACAGTTCCCGGGAACCGCGGCGGTCCCGCGGTGAACTTTTCACGTTGTACGGTTTTAAAAGGGGGCATTATGCTTTTTAGGAAGGCAGTATCCCTGCCTTTGCGCCTGCGCCTGCTGCTTGCTTTGATCGCTGCCGCCGGCGCCGGCGCTTTCCTTACCTATTCCGGGCTCAAAAGCGAGGCCGCAGCTTTTATCCAGGAAGAAACCGGAGAAAGGCTTTTTTTACGCCTTACGCTGGCCGGAGACGCCGTGGAAAAAGAAGTTCATTCCGGCCTGGAAACGGCCCGCCTGATAGCCGGGCGCGCCGAGGTACGGGAAACTCTTTTGCGGCTGAGCTCCGGTTCCGGGCAGCCGGGCGGCCGCGAGACGCTGGCTGTGCGCCTGGCCGGCTATACGGCCGCTTCGCCTTCAATAGCCGCCCTGGAACTTGTGGACGCTGGCGGAAACGTGGCGGCCTCAGCCGGCAAGATTCCCGGGCCCCGGTTCCTCCAGGCGAAGTCCGGGTTAAAACGGCTGCCTGGCGGGGCCTACATAGGCTTCCCGTCCTCAGGAGCGAAGGCGCTTGAATATACAGTAGCTGTCCCGGTTAGTTCAGCGGCGCAGGCCGGTAACCGGGAAAACATAGGCGAACTGCGCTGTCTGTTCAAGGGGATACCGCTGCCGGCAGGCCCGCGCGGGAACGCTCCCGTGGCTTTTACCCTGGCCGAGCGGCAGGGCAACAGATTTAAGGTTACCGGCACCGGCGGGGATCGCGAGCTCTCCCTAAACTCGGACGAAGCCGCGCCTTTGATCAGCGCGCTTGCGGGTAAAGATGGCTATGCGGAGATGAACGGCGCGGGAGGGAAAACTCTTTACGCCTACCTCAGACTGCCTGCTTACGACTGGCTACTCACCGCGGCAACCCCGTACTCCGCCGCCGCCAGGCGCGGCAAGACCATGCTGGGCGCCGCCCGCCTGAAAGCGATACTGGCTTTTGCCTTTCTCGCGCTTACGGCGTTTTTAGCCGCGGGGCTGGTACTGACGCCGGTTACGGAAACCGCCAGGGCGGCGGGCGCCTTCCTTGAGGAATGCGGCAAAGCCGCGCCCGCGGCGGGCGAGGGCCCTGATATCGAGGTAATAGATAAAGCCATAGCGGAGGCTGCCGCGCTGTTAAAGGCCCGGGGCGAAGACGGCGCCGATTTTGAGACCGAAACCGAAAAGCTCAGGGAAGAAGACGCGGATTTAAAATACCAGAACGCGGAGCTTGAGAAATTGAACAAATACCTGCTCGACCGTGAAATAAAGATCTCGGAACTGAAAAAAGAGATAAGCGAGCTTAAAGAAAAGTTTACCCGTGAGCCGGCGGAGTAACATGGACTTCGCCATAAAGAGCAGGCTCTTATCTGCGGTAAAAACCGGCTTTATAGCCCTGGGAGTCTATGGGGTTTACACGGTTTATGCGCGTTTTGAAGACCTTGCGCAGGACGGCCAGCTGATACTTGACTCCGCGCGCAAGGCGCAGGCCCTGGCTTTTTTAAAACCTGAGAGCAGCGGGACCGCCGGGGACTCCGCGTTCGAAAGTTTTCAAAGCAGCTATTATTCGCTGGGGCGCGCGCTGAGCACAAAAGCCCTGGCCAGCCCGGTTAACCGCGCCGTTTTCCGGGCGGCCGGCAGAAAGTATTACGCGGTGCTGCCGCTGGCTGAGGATTTTTATCTTAACCCCGACCCCGGCGGCCGGAAGGCGGCGGGAAAGGAATTAAAGGCCAGGCTTGAACGCATAGCGGGGACCTGCCTGCTGGCGGCAGACAGGAATACGGACGAGAGGGACCTGCTCCTTGAAAAAACCGCGCTGGCCGCTTTTATATTTCTGCTGGGCATGGCGGCTTTTGAGGGGGCCGGGCGCTGCTTAATCTGCGCGCCTTTTCTTGAAGGACTGGAGACGCTGCGCAGGAGAATACGCCGCTTCGCCTGGCCGCCGCAGGCGGCTCCGGATTTTAAAACGGAAGTCGAGGAAATGCGCGCCGGCACCGAAGCCATTGAGCGCGGACTGCAGGGATCAATGCTGGACCGGCTGCGCCTGGCCAAAGAAAGCGCGGGCAGGAGGGCAAGGATGAAAACCCAGACCAGGGCGCTGGAAATTACGCGAAGAAAAGTGATCGAGCTGGTTGAGAACCTGGATTCCGCCAGGGCGCAGCTGCAGAAAGAAAAACTCAACCTGAAGGAAACCGGTGAAAAGCTGGCCAGGTCGAACAAGGAACTGGAGCAGTTCGCCTATGTCGCCTCGCACGACCTAAAGGAGCCGCTGCGCGTGATCTCAAGTTTCAGCGGCCTGCTCTCCCGGCGCTACACCGGCCGCCTAAGCAAGGAGGCGGACGATTTCATCCGCTACATCGAGGAGGGCTCGCAAAGGGGCCAGGAGTTTGTGAACGCCCTTTTCAACTATTCAAAAGTCAGCCAGGGCGGGCAGAAATTAGCGCCGACGGACTGCCTGCTGGTGCTCAAAAAAGTAATGTTCAACCTGCAGGTAACGCTCAAAGAAAAAAACGCGAAAGTTACCTGGGACGAGCTGCCGACGGTGCGGGGAGACGAGATACAGCTGCTCCAGCTGTTCCAGAACCTGCTGTCTAACGCCCTAAAATTCAATACCTCAGCCGCGCCGGAAATAAAGATCAGCTGCTCCCGGTCGCGGGACGGCTGGCTGCTGGGATTCGCCGATAACGGCATCGGCATACCCGAAGAGCAATATGGGCGCATTTTTCTTATTTTCCAGCGCCTGCACGCCGCAGACAAATATCCCGGGGCCGGGATAGGGCTTGCGCTATGCAAAAAGATAGCCGAAAACCACGGTGGAAGCATACGGGTTGAATCCGTCCAGGGCAAAGGCACGACTTTTTGGGTGACCCTGCCGGCGGCGGCCCAGGGGGCGCAAGAATACGCCGCGCCGGCAGCCTCGCGCGCCTCAAAGGAAACCAGCCATGAATAAAACGCACAAGAACGCGCGGCTGCTAGAGATCCTTACTGTGGACGACAACCCCGCGGACGTCAGGTACATGAGCGAGATCTTCACCGAGGGCCGGCTGGCTAACCGTATTACTGCCATGCGCGACGGGGAGTCGGCCCTGCGGTACCTGCGCGGAGAGGGGGAGTACTCGGAAGCGGTAAAGCCCGACCTGGTGCTGCTGGACCTGAATATGCCCGGGATGGACGGGCGGCAGATGCTCGGCGAAATACGCCGGGACCCTCTGCTCCGCAACCTGGCCGTAATAGTGCTCACTACCTCTTGCGCCATGGAGGACGTCAACCTCAGCTACAACCTTAAAGCCAGCGCCTACATGGTTAAGCCGCCCGATCTTAGCCAACTGGTCAAGGCGGTAATGTGCCTGGAGAACATGGGGTTGGCGCTGGTCGCGGCCCCGCCCGTCAAAAACAAAGCGCGAGGCAGGGAAAAAAAGGACACAGGTAAGAATGGCTGAATACGGCGCGCCTATACAAGTCCTGGTAATCGAGGACAACCCGTATGACGTAAAACTCATAACGGAATTTTTTCATGACATCAAGGATGGTAATTTTCCCCTGTCCTTTGCGCAGACATTGGGGGAGGCAGCCGCGTTCAGGGGCCCGGGGAAGGCTGACGTAATACTGCTGGACCTTAACCTGCCGGACTCCTCCGGGCCGGCCACCCTGGGGCGGGCGGCGGCCCTGTTCCCGGACTTGCCCATAATTGTAATGACCGGTTACTACGAGGAAGGCCTGGGGCTGAACCTGATAAAAAAAGGGGCGCAGGACTACCTGGTCAAGGGCAAAATAACCGGCGACTGGATCTCCTATTCCATCAGGTATTCCATCGAGCGGGCTAAGATCGAGAGGCGCATAAAAAACAAAAACAGCCGCCTGCGGGACATCCTGGAAAAAAGTCCCGACGGCTTCCTTATTACGCGGAAAGACGGGCGCGTGCTGTTCGCCAACCACGGCGCCGAAACGATACTGGGCCGCGGCAGGGAAGAGCTGCTGAAGCGCCCGCTCACGCTGGAGTCCGATACTGAAAAGATAATAGAAACCGAACTCCGCCGCCTGGACGGCAGAAAAATCCCTATTGAAATACGCGCGGTCAATATAGAATGGAACGCGGAGGCGTGCCGCATGGTCATACTGCGCGACCTGAGCGCCGTGCAGACTCTTGAACGCCACCGCGACGAATTCATCTCCAGGGTCTCGCACGAACTGCGCTCGCCGCTGACAGTGGTAAAAGAATCCCTTTCCCTGGTCTTCGACGGGGTTGTAGGGGAGGTAAGCGAGCGGCAAAAAGAGATACTTAATATAGGGCTGCAGAACGCCTCCCGCCTGAACCGCCTTATAGACGCCCTGCTTGATATAACGAAAATAGAAGCCGGTCTGATGCCCATGGAGATCTCAAAAACGGACCTGGGAGCCCTGCTCTCTGTAACCGCGGCCGAATACGCCTGCCTGGCCGTGAAGCGCGGGATCGCCATAGCGAAGGAACTTCCGCCCGCGCCGCTGGCCGCATATTTGGACGGCGAAAGAATAAGGGAGGTAATAGTGAACCTGGTTTCCAACGCCATTAAGTTCACGCCCGAAAGCGGGCTGATAACCCTGTCCCTCAGGCCCTGGGAGGGGGAGGCGCTTATCTGCGTTGAAAACTCCGGCCCGGGCATCGACGAGGAAAATATCCCGCTCCTTTTTAACAAATTCGCCCAGCTGGGGGGAAACCGCCAGCCCGGGACCAAAGGCACCGGACTGGGGCTGGCAATAAGCAAAGGCATAATCGAGATGCACGGCGGCAAGATCTGGGTAGAAAGCCAGCCGGGCAAGGGCTGCAAGTTCTATATACTGCTGCCGGTAAGGGACCACCCTGCGGCCCTGAAGTACGTGATACGACGGGAGATAGAAACGGGCGGCTCGCGCAAAAAGGGTTTCTGCGTGATCACCCTCGCGCTGCATGAAAAGCTGCTCAAAGACAATCCCGCAGCAAAAGAGCTGCTGGAAAAAACCGAGGCCTTCATACACGAGAAAATGCGCGCGGCGCACGCCATGGTAAAAAACGGGGAAGGGGATTTCACTTTTTTACTGTCGAGCGTTTCACCGCAAGAAGGCTGCCGCGCTTGTACCTTCCTGGACAAGAACATCTCCGGCTTCGCCGGCCTGGAGCCGGCGGCTGACCTTACTTTTATGCTGGCTTTCCCCGGCGACTTCACCGATGCCGGAGAATATTTAGAGAAGCTGGCCGCCGCGCGGAAAAGGACGGATGAAAAAAATACTGCTGATTGAAGACGAGGCGCAGCATATCCTGCTGGTAAAGATCCGCCTTGAGATACTTGGCTATGAGGTTGCCGCCGCCCAGACCGGGGCGGACGGCCTTAAGGCCGCGGCCGGGTCCAGGCCGGACCTGATACTGCTGGACCTTATGCTGCCGGATATGGAACCGGGCGCCCTTCTAAAGAACCTGCGCGCCCTCCCCGGCGCCGGCAAAGTGCCGATAATAGCGTTCAGCGCGCTGGATGATCTTGAAATAAGGCGCCGCCGCCTTGGCGGCAATATAGCCGATCTTATACAGAAGCCCTACGAGACTTCAGAGCTTATAAACAAAATAGAGAAATTCCTGGGGAAGACGGGGGCGAAACCCTGACAGTCTGCTGAAAAAAAACTACAGCCCCAGGGCCGGCGCTATCGCGCGCATGGCGTCAAGAGAAAGCTGCACGAACTCATCAAGCCCAATTCCTATCATCTCGCATTCCATTATTACCGAGCGGTTCACCGAAGCCGCGAAGCGCTTGTCCTTCATGCGCTTCGTTACCGAGGAGGCCTTGACGCCCGCCAGTTTACGGTCGGGATAGACCAGCGCCGTGGCCGTGATAAGACCTGTAATTGTCTCGCCCGCCGCCAGCGCCCGGTGGAAGGGTTCGGAGCGTTTTTTACCGCCTTGCGCGGCCTCGTTGTGCATTTTTACCGCTTCAATAAGTTCCTCCGGCAGGCCCTGTTCCTTAAGGATGCGCGCCGCCTCAAGGGTATGCCGGACAAGGTCACCCGCAGTCAGCTCGACGTCTATGTCATGCAGAAGGCCCGCCAGGCCCCAAAGGCCCGCGTCGGCGCCGAAACGCGCGGCAAGCGCCTTCATTACCGCCTCCGACGCAAGGCAGTGCCTTACCAGATTCTCGTTTTTAACGTGCGCCCGCAGAAGTTCCAAAGCTTTCTCTCTTTCCATATGTCCTCCGGCCCAGTCGCCGCCGCAGCCCGCTTCCCCGGCATCCTCGCGCCACGGTTAAAATTATAGAATATCAGCATGGTAAATCCGAATACCGTACTGCTTATTACGGTGCTGGCGTCCTTCTCAACGCCGTTCATGCTTTCCTCGATAAATATCGCGCTGCCGGTAATGGCCGCGGACCTTAAGCTGGACGCCATGGCTCTGGGGTGGATCTCGCTTTCCTTCCTGCTGGCCGCCGCCGCCCTGGTGGTTCCCATGGGGCGCGCCGCGGACATCTTCGGCAGGAAAAAGATCTTCACGCTTGGGTTCGTTATCTTCACGGCGTCTTCCCTGTTTTGCGGTTTGGCCGCGAGCCAGGGGCAGTTGCTGGCGGCCCGCGTGCTGCAGGGCATAGGTTCTTCCATGATATTCGGGACCGCCATAGCCATACTCACCTCGGTTTTTCCTCCCGAGAAGCGCGGCAAAGCCCTGGGCTATGCGGCGGCCGCGGTTTACACGGGGCTCTCGCTTGGGCCTTTCCTTGGCGGCATACTCGTACAGACGCTGTCCTGGCGGGCCATTTTCCTGTTAAACGTGCCGCTCGGGCTTATGGTTCTTTACCTTGTAAAGACCGGGCTGGCCGGCGCCGAATGGAAAGAGGCCGAGGGGGAAGGCTTTGACGCCTCCGGGGCGCTCATTTATACCGCCGCGCTCTCGTCTTTGATGTACGGGCTCTCCGCCATTACCGGGACCGCGGGCCGGTGCCTGGCAGCCGCCGGCGCGGCGGTGCTCGCGTTTTTTTTCTACAGGGAAACCAGGATATCGTACCCCATACTAAACGCGCGGCTGCTTTCAGCCAACAAGGTTTTCGCGTTTTCGAACCTGGCGGCCTTCCTCAACTACAGCGCAAGTTTTGCCTCCGGTTTTCTTTTGAGCCTTTACCTGCAGTATAATAAAGGGATGACCCCGCTGCAGGCGGGCTCCATACTGGTCTGCCAGCCGGTTTTTATGGTAATTTTCTCGCCCTGGGCCGGGCGCCTCTCAGACCGCAGGGATCCCGGGGTGATAGCCTCTGTCGGCATGGCGCTCACCGCCGCCGGCATTCTCCTTTTCTCCGGGCCGGAAGGCGGGCTGCCGCTCTGGAGAATAATTTCGGGGCTGTGCGTGCTGGGCTTAGGCCTCGCCCTTTTTTCTTCGCCTAACACCAACGCGGTCATGGGCTCTGTTGAAAACAAGTACTACAGCGTGGCCTCCGCGACCCTCTCCACCATGCGGCTGACGGGGCAGATGTTCAGCATGGCCGTGGTGATGACGCTCTTTTCCGCTTTTATAGGAAAAACGAGGCTCGGCCCGGAAAACACGGCCGGGCTCTCACGCGCCTTCGGAGCCGGGGTCTGGATATTCTCCGGGCTTGCGGCCGCGGGCGTTTTCGCCTCGCTCAAACGCAGGCGCTTGCGGTTAACTTAAGGAGGACAGAATGATCGGTTTATATGTAAAGTTATTTTGCATAACGGGGACGGCTTTTATGCTGTTAAACATGGCCGCGAGCTTTCTCCTGGGCACCGGGGTTTCCATAATACTGGAGTCATCTAAAGGGCTGGTTTTTGGTTTCACGATGTCGGCGATACTGGGAACGATACATGCGCTTAAAGCCCGGTCACAGGCGGGCGAAAACCGAGGAGACGACATCTATTCCACCCGGCAAAGCCGCGAGGTTAAAACCCCGCTTTCTCCAGACAGCGCGTTTAACCTCCTGCGGCATTACCTGACGGAAGTACGCCATTTCCGGCTGACGGAGGCAAGTTCTGAAACCGGCCTGCTCAAAGCCGGCACCCCCTGGACGCTGAAAACGTTCGGCTGCAGGGTGCGCGCCGAGATCACAAAGCAGGAAGACGGCGGCGCGCTGGTTAAAATATTTTCCAGGCCGGCCATGCCGCTGACGCTTGTGGATTACGGGGAAAACCTTAAACTGGTAATGGAAGCCTCGGCCTTCCTGCGCGCCAGCGACCGCACCTGACAACGCCCGACAATAAACGGCGAATCGGGAACAGTTAAAGGGCTTACGGGCCCTCACACTATTCCCGATCTACTCCGTTCATTTACGCTCTTCAGAATTCCGCGTAGCCGGGCACACGGGGATAAGCGGTCACGTCCCGGATATTGGAGATCCCAGTAACGAGCATCATCATGCGCTCGAAGCCCAGGCCGAAGCCCGAGTGCGGCACGCTGCCGTAACGGCGCAGGTCCAGGTACCACCAGTAATCCTCCGGGTTAATCTTGAAATCGGCCATTTTACGCTCAAGGACGTCCAGGCGGTCCTCGCGTTCGCTGCCGCCGACAAGTTCACCGATGCGGGGGACAAGGACGTCCATGCCCCGCACCGTCAGCCCGTCGTCATTAAGCTTCATATAGAAGGACCCTACTTCCTTGGGCTTGTTGTACATTATGACCGGCTTTTTAAAGTAAGTTTCAACCAGAAAACGCTCGTGCTCGCTGGCCAGATCCACGCCCCAGGCCACTTTTACTTCGAACCGCTTGTTCTCCGGCGCCAGGATTTTCACGGCGTCGGTATACGCCACGCGCTCGAACTTGTTAGCGGTTATGTTGTTGAGGTTGTCCATCAGCGCCGGCTCCACGAACTTTGCGAACAGCGCCAGGTCCGAAGGGCAGGTCTCCATTACGCGCCTGGTTATGGACTTTATAAAATCCTCGGCCAGTTCCATGTCGTCTTCCAACTCGTAGAAAGCCATCTCCGGCTCTATCTGCCAGAACTCGGCGCAATGCCGGTAGGTGTTGGAATTTTCCGCCCTGAACGTAGGGCCGAAAGTATAGATCTTCCCCAGGGCCAGGGCCAGGCTCTCGCCCTCCAGCTGGCCGGAAACGGTGAGATAGGTTTTTTTCCCCAGGAGGTCCTTTGAAAAGTCTATCTCTCCGCCGTCGGTCCTGGGGAGCGCCCCCAGCTTGGAAAGGTCCAGCGCGGTAGCGGTGAACATCTCGCCCGCGCCCTCGCAGTCGGAGGCGGTAAGGATGGGGGTATGGACGTAAAAAAAGCCGTTGTCCCGGAAATAGGTGTGCACCGCGTAGGCGAGCTCCGCGCGGATGCGAAGCATGGCCGCGTACTTGTTGGTGCGGGGGCGCAGATGGGCCACCGTGCGCAGGAACTCGTCGGAAGTCTTCTTTTTTTGTATAGGGTATTTTTCAGGGTCGCAGCCGCCGTATATTTTCACTTCGCGGGCCTGCATCTCCACTTTCTGCCCGGCCCCGGGGGAGGGGACCAGGTCGCCCTTTATCTCCACCGCGGCGCCGGTCACCAGCTGGGGCAGCACGGAGGAGAAGTCTCCCCTTTCGGAGGAGAAAACCAGCTGCAGGCTCTCGCGGCAGGAGCCGTCGTTAAGTTCGGCGAAGGAAAGCGCCTTGGAATCGCGGCGGGTCTTTATCCAGCCGCGCGCCACGGCGCCGTTTTTGGAACTGCCGTCCTTGAGTATTTCTTTGATTGTGGGGGGGGGCATGTTTCCGTCCTTTGAAGCCCGCTGGGTCACTTCTTGCCTTTCTTTTTCTCTTCCGGGACCTTGGTAACGGCAAGCAGTTCCAACTCGCAGGTCTTATCCTCGCCGCTGTATTCCTCAAGTATATAGCCGGTGCCGGGCGCGTAGTAGCGCACGGATTTCCCCGCGTCGCCGCCGGCGAGCCTGGTGACTATCTTCATGCACTTGGCGAACCGGCCGGCCTTAATTGAAACCTTGTCGGAAAGGGAGACGACCTCGCTTGAGTCCGGGTACTCTTCCCACTTCACGCCCTCTTTTACCGGCAGCGGGAACTCGCGGCGGCCTCCGGTTATTACCCCATCGGCGGTGGTGAACCATTTGTGGTCGCGGGTGATGGTATATAAAGTGGTATGGGAGTCGCGCAGCTCAAAGATCATCCTGGCCTGCGCCACGGTCTTGCCGGATTTAATTTTTACTTCCAGGATATCTATATAAATTTTAGCGCTGCCCTCGAATTCAGTGCTGGTGAATTTATATTCGTAGCGGATCTTTTCTTTAAGCGGAAAATAATCTGTTCCCATTTTATGCCTCCCCTGACTCGTAAAAACGCGAAGCGGAAAGCGTAAACAGCCGGAAGAATATTCGGCATGCGACTCTTCAC
The DNA here is from genome assembly GCA_036171915.1 of Elusimicrobiales bacterium. Lineage (GTDB taxonomy): Bacteria > Elusimicrobiota > Elusimicrobia > Elusimicrobiales > UBA9959 > UBA9959. Next base: position 14,474 of record JAVHRY010000067.1, read on the forward strand.
GCTTTACGTTTTCCGCTCTATGAACCTTGAATCTGGTGGACGTGACAGGGATCGAACCTGCGACCTCCTCGTTGCGAACGAGGCGCTCTCCCAACTGAGCTACACGCCCTAAATCCCGGCTGCCGCGAACTGTTCAGGCTGCCGGTTCACTGCGCACTTTCCTTCGCGGCCTGCTCTACCCGTTTCTTGGCTTTCAAGTGATCCTTAAAACTAGCGTTAAAAATATGTCTTCCTTTTCTGTCGGCCACAAAATACAGCGCGTCCAGGGCTGCCGGGTTAAGCGCGGCTGAAATAGAACTGGAACCCGGACTGCAGATAGGCCCCGGCGGCAGGCCGCCAACCGCGTAAGTATTGTAAGGGGACTTATATTTAAGGTCGTTAAGCGTAAGACCTTTCTTCCAGTAGCCCAGCGCGTACTGCACCGTGGGGTCGGCTTCCAGCGCCATGCCCTTACGGTAGCGGTTAATATAAACGGCCGCTATCAAAGGGCGCTCATTGTCGTCAACGGCTTCACGCTCAACTATGGACGCGATCACCAGAGTTTTGCGCTCATCCATCTTTTCCGGAAACCCTTTAGAGAACAGAGGCTTTATCTGCCTGTCAAATTCAAATTTTAGCAAATTAATAACTTCCTGGGGAGGCATATTTTTTTTGAGGTGGTAAGTGGAGGGGAACAGGTAGCCCTCCATCTTTTGCGCCCGCGCAAGTTCCAAAAAGCCTTTAGCCGGAGTAATTCCGTTCGCCTCAAGCCTTTCGGCGGTCTGCTCCATGCGCCAGCCCTCGGGAATAACTATCTTTATGCTGCTGATGTAGATGCTGTGGGTAAGGAGCCACAAAGCCTCTTCCGAAGACATTTTAGTGCGCATGGGATACTCGCCCGGCATGATCCGCTTGCCGGTCCCCGTAAGCTTTATAAGCAGCTTGAACCACGACGAGCTCAGGATCACTCCCTCGCGCTTAAGCACCAGGGCCGCCTTGCCCGCCCCCGCCCCCTCCGGGATTAAAACCTTAACCGGCTGGCCCGGCCAGAAGAAGTGGAGCGATAGCGCGGCAAAGAACACCGCCAGCACTACTACCGTTTTTTTAAATTTATTCATAGGCCCCGTTTTCCGGTTTAATTACTTTAGCCCCCGCGAGGGGACTTGAAAACACCCGGCGATAAACCGGCCCCTCCGGGGTCAGCCTACTTTCCATAAGTTCAACCGAGGAAAGCAGCGAGGAGACCCTTTTGTCAGCTGAAAAATCCCCAACGCGCCGTAAAAAGTTTTCCGGCAGCGTTCCTTTCACCCGGCCCAGGGTGACATGCGGCTCAAAACGATCTTCAAAAACCAAATTTTTAGCCTTCAAGCCCCGCGCAAGCCTGCGGGCTGCCTCGCAGAGTTCGGCGGCGCCTTCGGCTATGCCAAGCCACAAAACGCCCGGGTGGCGGGGCGAGGGAAAAACGCCGAAACCTCCGGAAACGATCCTGAAAGGAGCCACGCCTTCAAGCCCGGAGTCCATAGCTTCCGCCGCCGCGTCCGCGTCCTTTTGGCCAACCTCTCCGAGAAAAGCATAAGTGATGTGGAAACTGGACGGATCCACCCACTTTACCGCGTCCCTGCCCGCATTATCACGCGCATAAGCCGCCACGGCCTTCAGATTGGACACAAAAGCCGGTTCAAAAGAGGAAGAAATGAAAAGCCGCATTTATGGTTCCTGCTCGGCGGGCGGAGCGGGATCCTTCCTGGCCGCTTTCCGGGCCTTGGCCCGCTTTGCGGCGGCCTTGGCGCGCACGGCAGCAGCCTTCTTTTTGGCGGCCTGAGCTTTAACTTTTGGGCCCTGTACGCCCAGCTGGCGCCGTATTATCTTGCGCTTCAGCGCCTGGTCGCGCAGCTCCGACCGCCTGGCCTGGGAACGGGGGCGCCAGGCGCCGATAGCCTTCAGGCGCGTACGCATGGTGGCGATCATGCTCCTGTGCCGGGCCATCAGGGATATAGGGGACGGGTGAAAACGTTTATGTGAGGGACCGAATAAAAGTTCAGTGTTTTTTTCCAGCGTGTAGTCCTGGCCGGCCCCGGCGGCGTCGGACGGGGTAACAACTACGCGCCCCTCGTCAAAAACCGCCACGGAGGTATCTTTGCCCAGCTGGGAATATTCCACGGCGAACTCGGTCCCCCTGACCGCGCATACCGCCGCCGGGGTGCGCACCTGCATTTTAAATTTTTCGTTAAGAAAATGTTTAACCTTGGCGACGATAGACCCGAAACCGAGGGAAAAGACCGTATCGCTTTGGTCAAGGGAGGAGAGTTCCAGTTCCGTATTGCGCCCCACGCTTATGGCGCCCTTATTATCCAGATAGAGCTCCGCTATGCCGTCGGTCGCGGTTTTTACCGAATCCCCGGGATCCAGCGGCATGCCGCCCGTTATAGTGGACCACTCTTCAGCGTCCATCGGCTTCACCATCACCGTCCCGGATATAACTTTAAGGCGGGCGTCCCAATTCTCCGGCTGGTTCTGCCCGTAGTTCCCGGATTTCATGGCCTGGTCCAGCATCTGTTTATAATCGCCCTGCTCCGCCTGCTGGTCCTGCGCCAAAACGGCGGAAGCGGCGCAGGTAAGCGCGGCACAGATAAAAAGCGCTCTTGATTTTAAGGCCAGACGCATATTAAACCTCATTTTTCTATCCGGCGGAACTGCCTCCGCCCCACCTGCAGCACGCAGCTTTTAGGTTCGAACAGAATATCCTCGGAGATTTTTTCTCCGTCCAGCCGCACCGCTCCCTGGGTTATAAGGCGGCGGGCCTCGTTCATTCCCTTAACCACTCCGGCGGCCACCATAAGGGACGAAAGTTTTACGGCCTGCACGGCGCGAAAAACCTCCATTTCCTCCGGCAGTTCTTTGCGTGAGAAAACCTGTTCAAACCCGGTCCGGGCCGCGGCGGCGAATTCCGCGCCGTGGTAGCGCGCCGTTATAAGCCCGGCCAGGCGCTTCTTGGCTTCCATCGGGTGCTCCGCCTTTACCGCGGCGAGGTCCTCGGTGGTAAGCACCTCGTAATAGGAATACATCAGCGCGTCGGAAACGGACATCAGCTTACCGAACATGTCGCCCGGCTGGTCGTTAAAGGCCACGTAGTTGCCGTAGGACTTGGACATTTTCTTTTCGCCGTCGGTACCAACCAGGAGCGGCATGGTCATTACCACCTGGGGCTCCTGGCCGCTGAGCTTCTGCAGGTCCCGGCCCATCAGCAGGTTGAAGATCTGGTCCTGGCCGCCCAGTTCGACGTCGGCTTTCACGGCTACGGAATCGTAGCCCTGAAAAACCGGGTAGAGTATCTCAAGCAGGCTGACGGGGCTTCCGGCCTTCATGCGGGTCCTGAAATCCTCCCGCTCAAGCAGGCGGGAAACGGTTACGCTCTTGGAGGCGTTTATGAACGCTGAAACGCCGCTGGCCGGACTGGCCATGAAGGGCTTAAGCCATTCGGTGTTAAAGCGGATCTCCGTCTTGTCCTTGTCCAGCACCTTGAAAGCCTGTTCCACGTAGGTCCTGGCGTTCCCGGCCACCGTTTCCTGGTCCAGAACCGGGCGGGTGGAGTCGCGTCCGGAGGGGTCGCCTACCTGCGCCGTGAAATCGCCGATGATCAGGACCGCGGTATGGCCGAGGTCCTGGAACCGGCGCAGTTTTGTGAGCACTACGCTATGGCCCAGGTGCAGGTCGCGGCTGGTCGGGTCCACCCCGAATTTAACGCGCAGCTTCCTGCCCGAGGAAAGTTTTTTTTCCAGGTCTTCGCGGCTCACCAGGTTAACGGAGCCGCGGATAAGTTCTTGTAAAATTTCGCCGGTTGTCATAAATCCCAGATTGGCCGCCTGACTGGCATCCCCTTGTTGCCGCACCTACGCCTGTATTGTATTATTTTTGCTTTCCCGCTGTCATTAAGACATTAATTAAAACCGTACGGGTCGGCCTCAAGGAAAAGTTTTACTCCCGGCGTCTCCGGCAGGGTCCGCGCGCGCTCCATGCACAGCATGGCGGTTTTTTCGGACGCCGCCTTTACCAGATAATATTCGCTGTGGAACTTGCGTTTTTCCTGGCCGGCCGGCGTAACGGGACCGAGTATTTCGCTTGAATCCCCGCGCACCAGGGGTGAAAGAGCTTTCAGGAAGGCCGCAGCGGCGGCGCCCATGGCCCTGCCGTCATGGGAGGCGAAGCGCGCCTTTACGATATAAGAGAAAGGCGGGAAGAAGAAATCCCTGCGGGCCGACAGTTCTCCGTCGGCAAAAGAAGGGTAATCCATTTCTTCAAGCCGTGAGAATATATAATTTCCGGTTTCCCGGGTTTGTATAAAAAGTCCGCCCCCGGCGCCCAGGAGCCGCCACGCCCCGTAGAAGGACTGGAAAGCCTTTTCCGAGGCGCGGAAGTCGGCGTTGGAAAGGTCCGAGTCGGCGTCAATAAAAGCCACCAGCGAGAGGCGCGGCGCGCCCAGTTCACGCAGAGCTATGCGCGTCCCCACCAGCACGTCTGCCTCTCCCTTTGAAAAACTTTCAAGGGCGGCGCGCGTATTTTTCAGCGAGCCGCGCAGCACGTCGCCGTCAAAGCGCGCCAGTTTTGCCCCGGGCAGCAGTTTTGAAAGCGCTTCCTGCGCCTTCTGCGTTCCGGCTCCGTAATCCCTGAAGACTTTCCCGCCGCAGGAGGGGCAGGTTTCCGGCTTGGCCTCTTTCTTGCCGCAGCGGCGGCACAACAGCGTCTGGGCGCCCTCCGGAGTTTTAAAAAGCGTCATCCCCGGCCCGCAGGCCTGGCAGCGCTTCATCCAGCCGCAGTTGGCGCAGAGCAGGCGCGAAGCGTAGCCTTTGCGCCCGGCTATAACAATGGCCTGGCCCCGGGCGGCTATTACGGAGCGCAGGCGGTCGGCTAGCGGCCGCGCCAGAATATCTCCGGGATACTCCGCCATGTCCAGCACGCGGACTTCAGCTTCCACGCCGGGGCGGGCGGGCGCCCCCGGTCCCCGGGTAGGCGGCGGGGCGGCGTCAAAGCGGCGCACCGCGCCTCCGGCGGCCGCGCCCCAGGTCTCTATTGAGGGGCAGGGGCTGGCAAGCACGGCGTACGCCCCCAGCGCCTTAAGCCGTTTAAGCAGCAGCTCGCGCGCGTGGTAGAACGGCTCGGCCTCCTGCTGCTTATAAACCTCCTCGTGCTCCGCGTCCAGAACGGCAAGCCTCAGGTTTTGAAACGGCAGAAAAACCCCGGTGCGCGTAGCTATCGTCACCTTGAATTTACCGGCCCTCGAGCCCTCCCAGGCTTCGGCGCGCTTTTTAGGGGTAAGCCTGGCGTGCCAGCTCCCCACTCTTCCGGGGAAAACCGGTTCCAGCGCGGCGGCGAGGCTGGGGATAAAGTTCAGGTCCGGCACCAGCAGCAGCCCCTGGGCATCCTCCGCTCCGAGGGCGGCGGCAAAAAGGGCCGGATAAACCAGCTCCCGGCGTTCAAGCGCCGCCAGACGCAGCAGGCAGGCGCCCGCAGCTCCGGAAGAGAGGGTTTCGGCAAGGTCCCTGATCTCTGGCAGCGCGGGGGCCGGGAGCGGCAGGCTGGACGGGACAGGAGCGGGAGCCGGCGGCTCACAGACAGTTTTGGGCGCGTGGGCGTAGAAAGCGCCCAGGCACAGCCCCTGCGGCGACCCCCAGCGCCCGGACATCCACGCCGAAAGCGCCAGCGCGTCCTCAGGGAAAAGCGGGGCGATATCGAGCAGACGGGTTATGGTTTTGAGCTCTTTGATCCGGGTAAGGTCCGCGTCTTTCTCCGGGAGCAGACGGATTATCATGCCTACGGCCTCCCGCTTACCCAGCGGCGCCAGCACCCTCAGGCCCGGGGCGGCCTCAAGCTCCATTTCTTCCGGCAGGAGATAATAAAAAGTCCGCCGCAGCGGGATGGGAAATGAAATTTCAGCAAGCATATGCGCTAAACTATTTCACCGCGGGATGGAGCGAAGCGGCACAATTAAACTATATCTAACAGGCCGCGGAGTACGCGGAGAGCGAAACCATTAAGGAAGATTCTTCTGCGCGACCTCTGCGCCTCCCCGGTAAATTCCGGGAAGTCCGCCAAAAAACCGTCAGATTATTTTACCAGTTTCAAGGTAGGACTTCAGCATCTTCATGTCTTCCCAAGTGTCGCGTTTAAGGTTGGAGTTGCGCAGCAGCGCCGCGGGGTGGTAGGTGGGGAGAACTTTAATGGGGTGGCCGGGACCGAATAATTCCACGGGGTAATCGTACCAATGCCCGCGCACCAGGGAGATCCCCTTGTCTATGCCCAGCAGCACTTTTGTAGCCACGGAGCCCAGGGTAACTATGCAGGCCGGCTTTATGGCGCGCAGCTGCTCGTCAAGATACGGGCGGCAGGCCGATATTTCTTCCGGGGTAGGAGGGCGGTCGTTGCCGTGCGCCTCGGGGGTCTCCGGATTCTTCATCGGGTGGCATTTCACGATATTGGCGATATAAATTTCGGAACGCTTAAGCCCCAGCACGGTGTCGAGTATTTTATCCAGCAACTGGCCTGACCGGCCTACAAAAGGCTCGCCCTGGTGGTCTTCCTGAAAGCCCGGACCCTCGCCCACAAAAACCACCCGCGCTTTATAGGTCCCCACTCCGAACACGGCGTTAAGCCTGGCGTGGCCAAGCCCGCATTTGCGACATTTATCAACCTTTAGGGCGAGTGCATCCATAGATAACGCTGAAGGCGCGGGCGGAGATTGCATAATTTTACTTTTCCCGACATTACCGCCTGTCCCGGTTGCCCCCGTATCGACGAGGTTCTCATCAAGGGTTCTTATATAGGCGGCCAGGTCTTTGGCCGTTTCTCCCAGCTCCCGCTTCATGGCTGTCAGGCGGCTTCTTTAGCCGGCTTTTCCTCTTTGGTCTCTTTTCTGGGCTTGCGCGGTTCGTCGGAGCGCTTGGTCGCCATCTTCTCCGCCATTTCCTGGTCGATCTTAACGGCCGCCTCGATCTCGGCTACTTTAATTCTTCCGCTTACCACGTCCCCGAGCGAACGGTCAATGAGATCGGCCATAGGGACCTGGCGGAACTCCTCCTGACGGCGCAGATGGCGGGCCCACTGCATGGCGCGCACTATATCCAGGTACTTTGAAGGACCGTAGTCTGATATAAGTTTTTCCAGGTCATTTTCATTTTCAGCTTTAACATGCGTCGTCATAAAAAAACCTCCGTTACCTAATTAAAATCCAGCGCCTCTTTACCGCCCTCTTTTTACCGTTCTTTTTTCCAGCTGCCGTCTGAAAGCCTTAACCTTATCAAGGTTTCGTCCTATCTTGCGGATTTCCAGGTCCGCTATCGCGGCCACCTCGCGCACGGCTTCCGGCAGACGGTCGTTTATCACCAGATAGTCAAATTGCGCCGCCACTTTTATTTCGGCGCGCGCCGTTTCCAGCCGTACCGCGACATTCTCCGGCTTTTCTCCGCGGCGCCTCAGGCGCTGGACCAGCGTTTTAAGATCGGGCGGCAGCAGGAACACGGTTACAGTCTGCGGGAATATTTTTTTTACGGAACGGGCGCCTTTCACGTCTATGGTCATAACCGGGATGCGACCGGCCCGCAGCACGTTCATAACGGATTTAACCGGAGTGCCGTAATAGTTAAGGTGAACTTTCGCCCATTCCAGCAGCTTGCCCTCCGCGCGCATTTCCCTGAACTGTTTCTCCGTCACGAAATAATAGTCCTTCCCGTCCGTTTCGCCCGGGCGCCGGGGCCTGGTGGTGCAGGTCACGCTGAAAGCGAAGCGCTTATCCAGCTTCATCAGGCCGGAGCGCACGACGGTCTTTCCGCCCCCGGAGGGGGCGGAAATAACCATCGGGAAGTACTTATAAGCTCCGTTACGCACTTATTTGTTTTTTCTAGGCTTGCGTATCTGGGACTGCGCCGAAGCAAGGATCGCTATTGGCACGCGGAACGGAGAGCAGGACACGTAATTCAAGCCCGCGTTATGACAGAAGTCCACGGAAGCCGGTTCGCCGCCCTGTTCGCCGCAGATGCCGATCTTGAGGTCCTTGCGGGTCTTGCGGCCGCGCTCTACGGTGATCTTTATAAGCTCGCCCACCCCGTCCTGGTCTATGGTCTGGAAGGGATCCACGGGAATTATTTTCTTGTCCACGTATTCCTTCAGGAAATAACCGGAGTCGTCGCGGGAATAGCCGAACGTCATCTGCGTAAGGTCGTTGGTGCCGAACGAGAAGAACTGCATCGTCTCGGCGAGCTTGCCGGCCATCAGACAGGCGCGCGGTATTTCTATCATCGTGCCCACCATGTAGCTGATCTTCACGCCCTTGGCCTTGAAAACCTCAGCGTAGACCTTATGGATCAGGTCGGACTGGTGTTTTACTTCCTGCTCCAGCGAGACCACGGGGATCATGATGTCCGGGAACACCTTAACGCCTTCCTTATGAAGTTCGGCGGCGGCCTCGAATATGGCGCGGGCTTCCATCTCGGTAATTTCCGGGTAGGTGATGCCGAGGCGCACGCCGCGGTGGCCCATCATCGGATTGGACTCGTGCAGCGTATTGGCGCGGTTAGAGAGTTCTTCGAAGGAGATGCCCAGAGCCTTACCCAGCTGTTCCAGCTTGTCCTTCTGCTGCGGCACGAACTCATGCAGGGGGGGGTCCATAAGGCGGATGGTCACATGCATTCCTTCCATCACCTTGAGGGTATTCTTAATATCGGTCTTCATGTGGGGGAAGAGGTCGTTGAGCGCGGCCTTGCGCTCTTCGACGGTCTTCGACATGATCATCTTGCGCAGCTGGAACAGGGGCACGTCGGAGCCCGGGCCGTAGAACATGTGTTCGATACGGAACAGGCCTATGCCTTCCGCGCCGAACTTGCGGGCGGTGGCGGCGTCGGACTGGGATTCCGCGTTGGCCCACACTTTAAGGGCGCGGACGGAATTGCAGAGGCGCAGGAACTCGTTCAGGAGCTCGTTGGACTCGCTCGCGTCGAGCATTTCCATCTTGCCCTTGTAAACGAGGCCCTTGGAACCGTTCAGGGAAAGCCAATCGCCTTCCTTGAAGGACTCGCCGCCGAGGCGCATCGTCTTGGTTTTAAGATCGATCTCTACGCCGGCGCAACCTACTACGCAGCACTTGCCCCAGCCGCGGGCCACGAGGGCCGCGTGGGAAGTCATGCCGCCGCGGGCGGTAAGGACGGCCTCGGCCGCCCTCATGCCCTCTACATCTTCGGGGTTGGTCTCTTCGCGGCAGAGGATGACGGCTTTGCCCTCCTTCTTCCACTTAATGGCTTCGGCCGCCGTAAAAACAACCATTCCGCGCGCTCCGCCGGGGCCTGCGGGAAGCCCCTTGCCCATGGCTTTGGTCTTGGCTTCGGCCTTAGGATCAATGATCGGGTGCAGCAACTCGTCAAGCTGGGAGGGAGTGACGCGCATTATGACCTCTTCCTTTGTGGCGAGCCTCTCTTTATGCATATCTATGGCCATGCGCACGGCAGCGGGACCGTTGCGCTTGCCCACGCGGCACTGCAGCATATAGAGGCGGCCTTTCTCTATGGTAAACTCAATATCCAACATGTCGCGGTAATGCTTTTCAAGCTTGGCCCGTATCGCGGCCAGCTCCTTATAGACCACGGGCATCAACTGCTCCAGGGATTTAAGATTCCTGGACTGGTCGCTGCGGCTGGACTCATTTATGGGGTTTGGGGTGCGGATCCCGGCCACCACGTCTTCCCCCTGGGCGTTCACCAAGAACTCTCCGTAGAAAGAGTTCTCTCCGGTGCCGGGGTTGCGGGTAAAGCCCACGCCGGTGGCGCAGTCTTCGCCCATATTTCCGAACGCCATGGACTGTACGCTGACGGCTGTACCCCACTCTTCAGGGATGCCTTCAATGCGGCGGTAAGCAATTGCGCGCTTCCCCATCCAGGACGCGAACACGGCGCCGATGGAACCCCAGAGCTGGTCCATGGGGTTGTCCGGGAAGTCTTTCCCCAGGACTTCTTTGATTTTGGCCTTAAACTGCATGGTCAGCGCCTGCAGATCTTCGGCGTTCAAGTCGGTGTCCACCTTGGCGCCGCGCTTCTGCTTCAGCGCGTCCATAATGCGCTCAAGCTGGCGGCGGATACCCTGGTCGTCGGCCGGCTCCACGCCCGCGGCCTTTTCCATTACAACGTCGGAGTACATCATTATCAGGCGGCGGTAGGCGTCGTAGACAAAGCGGGGGTTATTGGTGAGCTTGATAAGCCCGGGGATGGTGGCTTCGGTAAGCCCCACGTTTAAAATGGTCTCCATCATGCCCGGCATGGAGCTGCGGGCGCCGGAGCGCACGGAAACCAGCAGGGGATTTTCAGCGTCTCCGAATTTCTTGCCGGTCAATTCTTCAACCTTGCGGAGGTTTTTATCCACATCCTGGGTAAGGCCCTTCGGGTAGGAGCGCTTGTTGGCCCAGTAATAAGTGCAGATCTCGGTGGTAAGAGTAAAGCCCGGGGGAACGGGCAGGCGCAGGTCGGGGTGGCCGGCCATCTCGGCTAGATTGGCGCCCTTGCCGCCCAGCAGGTTTTTCATGGACGACTTGCCGTCGGCCTTGCCGCCGCCGAAGAAATAAATAGTTTTTTTGGAAATCTTAAAAGAACCGCTTTTTTTTACTTTCGATTTAACGGCCATCTTAGGCATAATAGTTAGCTCCTGTTGACTGTTTGGCTATCCGGCCCGCGGGTGCGGGTTAAGGCCCTTTTGGGGGCTTTCTTTTATGATACAAAATGCCGGACGCGGGGGCAAGAAGAAGGCGTGGGCAGGAGGGGGGAAGCTGGCGTTGAAGCGGCTACCGTTTTATCAGCCCGGCAATTCTGCGTTCAAGCCACTCTATAAGCATAGGGAACAAGACGAACAAAGGCACCAGGGATAAGACCAGGAGAACAGGCCCGCCGGCCCGTCGCAGCGCCCCATCGAGGCCGGACCAGTAGGTTAAGCCCACCGCCAGCAGTACGCCGGCAAGACGGTTCCGGCGTTTCACGTCCGAAAGTTTCACTTTCCCACCCCTTCCAGGCCCAGGACGAACGCGTATTCCAGCGCGGCCAGTTTTATAGCCTCGAACCGGCCGGACTTTCCGCCGTGCCCGGTATCCATGTCCGTTTTTAGCACCAGGAGGTTCTTATCCGTCTTGAGCGCGCGCAGCTTGGCCGCCCACTTGGCGGGTTCCCAGTACTGCACCTGCGAATCGTTCAGCCCGGTGGTTATAAGCAGGTTAGGGTAGGCTTTAGCCGCCACGTTGTCGTAAGGCGAGTAGGAAAGCATGTAGTCGTAATATTCCTTGATCCCGGGGTTGCCCCACTCGTCGTACTCGCCCGTGGTAAGCGGGATGTCGGGGTCCAGCATTGTAGTGACCACGTCCACGAAGGGAACATCGGCTATTATTCCATTATACAGGCCCTCGGGGGCCAGGTTCGCCACGGCGCCCATCAGCAGGCCGCCGGCCGATCCGCCCTCGGCGTAGATATGGCCCGGCGAGGTATAGCCGCGGTCCACCAGGTAGCGCGCGGCGTCGATGAAATCATAAAAAGTGTTCTTCTTTTTCAGCAGTTTCCCGTTTTCGTACCAGCGGCGCCCCATTTCAGAGCCGCCGCGCACGTGGGGGATGGCGAAGATGAAGCCCCTGTCCAACAGCGAAAGGCGGATAGAGCTGAAGTAGGGGTCCGTGCTGTAGCCGTAAGAGCCGTAAGAGTACATATAAACGGGGTTTTTACCGCTCTCAAGGTTGATCCCTTTTTTATAAACAATCGAAACAGGCACCATTTCCCCGTCGCGCGCGGCGAACCAGAGGCGCTCCGCCTGGTAGCCCTCCGGCTTAAATCCGCCCAGGACCTCCTGGCGCTTCAGTAATTTTTTCACGCCTGTTTTCAGGTCCGCGTCGTAAACGGAATCCGGAGTCGTAAGGGATTCGTAAGTCACGCGCAGCGTATCCGTCTTATACTCAAAATTATCCCCGAAGTCCGCCATGTAGGCGGGCTCGTCGAAGCTCAGCCAGGTGTCGCCGCCGGCGGACCGGTTAAAGACGTGGAAGCGCCCCAGGGCATTTGTCCGTTCCTTCAGCACAAGCCACCCCTTAAACACTTCCATATTCTCCACCAGCGTGTCTTCGCGGTGCGCCACCAGTTCGGTCCAAGCCGCCTTTGAAGTTGACGAGGACGGGCAGACCGAAACCTTGAAATTACGGGCGTTGTCGTTGTTAAGCACGTAAAACTTGTCGCCGCCGTCGGCCACGTCGTATTCCAGCCGGGGCTGGCGCGCCTGGAAAAGCGCGGGGGGGGCCGCCGGCGCGTCGGCATCCACCAGCCGGTATTCCGTAGAAAGGGTGGCGCCCACGCGGATGAAAATATATTTGCCGGTATTTGATCTTGAAAGGCCTGCCTCAAAAGCTTCATCAGGCTCGAAATAAACCTCGCTGTCGTTTATGCGCCCCAGTTCGTGGCTGAGCACGCGCTCCCAGCGCAGCGTCACGGGGTTTTGCTTTACGTAGAGGAGGGTGCGGTTGTCGTTAGCCCAGGCCATGTCGCCGGCGGTGGCCGCTATTTTCTCCGAGTACAGTTTGCCCGTGGTCAGGTCCTTGAAATAAATATCATAAAAACGCCGTCCGCCGGTGTCCATGGCATAGGCTATCATCTTGTGGTCTGGACGTATGGCCGGGAATTTTACCTGGCAGAAAGCTTTCCCTTTGGCAAGTTCGTTAACATCCAGGAGGATCTCCTCTTTAGCGTCAAGCGACCCCGCCTTCCTGGCGTAGACCGGGTATTCATTCCCGGCCTTGTAAGTTTTGTAATAGTAATAGGGGCCATACTTGAAAGGCACGCTGGAATCGTCCTGTTTCACACGCCCCTTCATTTCCGTAAAAAGTTTTTCCTGCAGCGGCGCTGTATGTTTCAGCGCGGCGTCGGCATAGTCGTTTTCAGCCTTAAGGTAAGCCAGTACCTCCGGGTTCTTGCGGTCCTTAAGCCAGTAATAATCGTCCACTCTGGTGTCGCCGTGCTTTTCCAGCTTGTACGGGATTTTTTTAGCCGCCGGCGGCTGGGCGGCTCCTGAAGTATCAGTAAAAGCCATCGAGGACAAGACAATTGCGCACAGGAGTTTCAGCATTCTGTTCTTCCTTCATCCTTCGGTCCTTCCGGATTTATATGCCCATCCGCGCGAGCAGCAGGCAGATCTCATTCGCCACCGCCACCAGTTCGGGGTGCGTCGCCTCAAACCCTTTAACCGCGTAGGCTATGCCCGACACGGAAAGATTTTTCAGCTGCACGTTTGAATTTTCCCTCGTTACCTCGTGGGCCGCCGCCTCCATAAAATAGCCTACGCTCCGCGCGTCGTCCAGTTTTGAAGCCGGTACTTCCGCGAGTTCGGCTTTAAGCCTGTTCATTAGCACTACCAGCTCGTTCTTTTCCTTGGAGTCGCCGGCCTGTATCCTGGCTATCGCCGATTCTATTTTTAAAAGCGTGTCTTTTATCATATTGCCTCCGCTAAACTATACGTCCAAAACTACCAAATACGCCCCAGGCTGTCAAATAAGTCCGGGCTGAAGGATAAAAACAACCCGCGGGCGCGGCGCGCGGGGAACTTTCGGGCGGCCGCGGGTTTATGCTAACCTCTATGTTATGAGCAAGAGCACAGGGAACGCCGAAATCATCTGCACCGGTTCGGAACTTCTTTCCGGCAAGCTGAATCTTTATGTGCCGCTGTTCCACGAGCGCCTGGCACAGCTCGGCTTCGCCATAACGCGCGAACAGTCAAGCGGCGACAGCCTGGCTTGCATCCTGTCCTGCGTTAAGGGCGCGCTGGGCCGCGCCGACCTTACAATTGTCTGCGGCGGGCTCGGCCCCACTTTTGACGACCTCACCCGCCAGGCCGCCGCCAAAGCGCTTAAGCGCCGCCTGGTCTATTCAAAGGCCCGCGCGGAGATCCTGTCCGCAAATTACGGACTTAAACGCCTGCCGCCGAACATAAAGGACCAGTGCCTTATAATTGAAGGAGCGAAGACCCTTGAGAACGCCAACGGCACCGCCTGCGGCGAGGTAATAACCCGCGGCAGCAGGATGCTGGTACTCCTGCCGGGCCCGCGCGCTGAATGGGAACCCATGTTCTCCGGCTTGCTGAATTTAGAGATACGCTCCTTCTTCGGCTTTAAGCCGCTGCGCCAGGTTAAATTCAAGATCGCCGGGCTTTGGGAGCCCCAGGCCGAAAAACTGCTGCGCCCGGTTATGCGCCGCTTTCCTGAGGCCCGCTACACGATACTTGCCGGCCCGGGAACGGTCGACTTTATAATTTACGGCGACGACAGCCGCGGCCTTATTGAAAAGGCCGGGGCAGCCTGCAAAACGATCCTGGGCACCAGGATTTACGGAGAGGACGGGGCCACTATCGCCTCGTCGGCCGGAGAAAAACTTAAAGCGGGCGGCAAAACCCTGGCCGCCGCCGAGTCGTGCACCGGCGGGCTGGCGGCCCAGCTTATAACGGATATCCCGGGCAGCTCGGCCTACTTCCTGGGCGGCGCCGTTGCGTATTCCAACGGGGCCAAGCTCAGGCTGCTGGGAGTAAAAGCCGCAACGCTCAAAAAGCACGGCGCCGTTTCCGAAACATGCGCGCGCGAAATGGCCGCCGGGGCTAAAAGAGTTTTCAAGAGCGATTACGCTTTTTCGGTTACCGGCATAGCCGGCCCGGGCGGCGGCAGCGCCAAAAAGCCGGTGGGGCTGGTCTATTTCGGCCTGGCGTACCCGGGAGGGGTAAAAATTTTCCGCCGCCGGTTCAGGGGCGGACGCCCGGCCGTAAGGGCCTGCGCGGCCAATTTTATTTTGGACGAGCTGCGAAAAATAATAGAATAAGTCATGCGCCGGGATCCCCGGGCTTAAAGCCCGGCCTGATTTTTTAAGGAAGCAAAGGACAGCACCATGAAAAAAAATATAATGCCGCTTGCCGCCGCCCTTATTCTTTTTGCCGCCTGCGGCAGAAAAGAGCAGCCCGCTCCCGAGCCTTCCGGCCAAATCACCCAAACCGCCGCAATAGAAAAGCCGGTCCCCGGGTACAACAAGAAGAGCACTTATTTCAGGCTGCCCAACGCGGCCGGCGGGAAAATAGACCTGGCGTCGTACGCGGGCAAGCCCGTAGTGGTAATGTTCTTTACCGAAACCTGCCCTTATTGCCGAAAAGCCGCGCCGTTCATCGAGAAAATATACGAGACCTATAAGGGAAAGGGGCTTAGCACCATCGGGATTTGTCTTGATGAAAACTCCGACGCGCCGCTCAATTTCGCCAAAGACCTTGGCGTAACCTTCCCGCTGGCCTACAAGGGCAGGGGAATTTCGCGCAGCTACCGCACGCAGGGAGTGCCTTACATCTACCTGCTTACCAAGGACCACGAGATCTACGATGTCTGGGAAGGCTACGAAACCTCCTACGACACGGCTATAATCAAGGCCGTTGAGACCGTGCTGGCGAAGAAGTAGGCCGCGGGAGCTGGGGGGAAAAATGACGGTCGCAATTGAAAAAGGCAGCATCCTGATCCACCGCGTTTTTGACATAGGCGGCGAGATCTCGCTCGGGCGCGCGGAGCAGCTGCTAAGTTCCGACAGCGGCCCGCGGCTGAAGTTTTCCACCAACACCCGCAGGGGCATAATAATAAAGGATTCCCCGCTGAAGGCGGAGCTGGGGTCCGAAACGCTGGACCTGCCCTCGGGCAAATTCCCGGTGCGCATTTTCGCCCGCCTATGGAACTACGGCGTAATTTCAATAACCCTTGAAGCCGCCATCCCGCCCGGCATGATTTGGGAGAACCTGGTAAAAATAGCCTCCGAACTTGAGACCTCCGCGGAAATAGACCTGCTGGCGGTCTCGCGCAAGGACGCGCTTAAAAAGAGGATAATCCCGGCGGTGCATGACCCCGCCGAATGGGACGTCTTTGAAGACTATATAACCTATATCATAGAAAAAGCCCCCGGCATTGAAAACCCGCGCGAATTTATAAAGCGGGTGGACGTGGCCGCGCTCATAATGGCGGAGACCAAGGAACATCTGGGCGATGAATCCCGGGATTTCATAATCAACAGCGCTATTCAATATTCAAGCTCCGACATGGCCATAATAGACTGGAACTCCGCCCTGCTTTTTGAGCCGGACGGGGAGCGCGACGTGGCCGACGTAATAGAATTTTCACTCACGCATCTGCTTGAGTTCCGCTACTACGACGACATGCTTGAAAAGAAACTGGAAGAGCTTTACGACACCATGGAGGAAAAACGGGAGAGCGTGGCCAACTTCTTCCGCAACTCCTACGCCGACATAGCCGAAGACTCAAGCCGCAAGTACATGGAGTTTTCGGAATTCCTGGGCAGGGTGGAAAACTCGCTAAAGACCGTAGGCGACCCGTACCTGGCCGTGGTTTTCAGGGTCTCGGCCCTGGAGTTCCATTTTGACGACTGGAGAAAAAGCATTTCGCGCAAGATGGACACGCTGGCGCAGATAAGCCAGATGCTGCACGGCGAGGTAAACACCCGCCGCAGCCACTGGCTTGAAATCATAGTGATACTGCTTATCGGCCTGGAACTTATTCCGGTAGGCCTGGAGCTGTGGAGGTTATCCCGCTAGGAGCCTGTCCGACATAAGCGATTTCGCCTGCAATGGCCGCTTTTGTCCTGCGCCTTCGCGGCGCTCAACTTACAACCTCCGTCGAGGGGGCTCGTTTCGCGCCGCTTCGGCTCGGCTCCAAAATCGTCAATTTCGTCATGAAAGCCTTATGTCGGACAGGCTCCTGGAAACCCGCCAGAGTCATAAAAAACACCGTTCAGCGCCTGAACGGTGTTTTTTATGCGGCTTCTTCCTTAGATCTCAGCAGTAGAGGTATTCCTCAACGAGATTTTTTATCTCTTCTTCTTTCCCGTAGAGGCGCTCGCTCAGGTTGCGGTCATCGTACGACTTCAGGCGTTTTATAACGCCGTCTATCACCTGCGGGGTAAACACGCCGCGCGCCTCAAACAGGCCGCGCGCCTTATCAAGCGCCTCGGCCGAAGCCCAGCAGGAAGACGGGAGTTTCGGCAGTTTTTCGCACAAGCCCGCGTGCTCCTTTCTGCAGATGTTCTTGTCCACAAAATACTTATCGGTGAAGGCCAGGGCGCCCGAACGTTCAAAACCGCGGCGGGCCGCCACGCAAAGCCCCGCCATCAAAAAATGCAGGTTCGCCGAACCGTCGGCCGAGCGGAACTCCACCGTCTGGGTCTGCTCCACCTGCGGCGCGGCGGAGTCAGGGTTCGCGTCGCACGCCATACCGGCGGCGTTAAGCCAGCCGAGAGGAATGCGCACCAGGGCAGAGCGGTTGCGGTAACCCCAGCAGACGTTTATAGGCGCTTCCTGGTGCGGCACCAGGCGGAAATAAGACGTCGGCACGGTGTTGCCGAAAGCGGTCATGGGAACGGCCATTTCCAGGAAGCCCGCCACCAGTTTGCGCGCCGGTACAGAAAGTCCGCTTTTGTCTATCATCGCGTTCTTCCCGTTCTTGAACAGGCAGGTGTGAACGTGCAGCCCCGACCCGGCGTGGCCTATTGAGATTTTAGGGGCGAAGGAAATTACCACGCCGTACTTGTTGCCGATGCCGGAAAGCATCCACTTGGCCACGGCCAGCTGGTCGGCGGCCTCGGAGGCGGGCACCGGCAGGAATTCTATTTCCTGCTGGGCCATCTCGGACTCCTCGCCGCGGATAAAACCCACCTCGGAGTGGCCGTATTTTATGCGGCCCCCGGCCTCGGCTATGGCCGCCATGGCTTCCGCGCGGAGGCCTTCCCATTTGGAGAAAGGATAGGACTCGTGGTAGCCCTTCTGCGTGCCGGTGGGATAGAGCAAATTTTTGGGCGCGATGACATAGTATTCAAGCTCGCCCATTGAATGAAAATCGAAGCCGGAAACTTTCCTAAACTCCGCTTCGGACCGGCGCAGCACCTCGCCCGGGGCGCTGGCGAAGGGTTTGCCGTCGGCGGTGTAGAAAGAGCAGAGCAGGTCTATGGCCGGCACCTGCGAGAACGGGTTTACAAAAGCTGTGCGGTAGCGCGGCATCACATACAAGTCGCTTGAGCCCGCGTCTATGCTTTTAAACAGGCTGGAGCCGTCCACGCGCTCTCCGGCGGAAAGGATGCGGTCCAGGTATTTCTCGTCGTTAATTATGAAGTTAAGCGTCTTCAGGCGTCCGTCGCCCGCCGCGTAACGGAAGTTCACCATCTTGATCCCGTGCGCCTTAATGAACTTCACCAGGTCGGGGCGGGTAAAGTCGCGCGGCTCCTTATTAAGGAAAGCGGCTATCTTGTTGGCGTAAATTTTATTCTGGTTCATAATTAAGCTCCATCACCTATGGCCTCAATAAAAAAATGATAACAAATTTTGCCGTTTCATAAAATTCAATTGCAATTATTATTCCATTTTTAGTATCTTTTCACGTGTTATAAAAACGTCTGGAATAGGGGAACTGGGAGACAGCATGAATAAAACAGCGGTTCTAATCTGCCTGTCGGCATTCTGCACTGCGGCTGCGGCGCAGACCGAATTCCACGCGTCCAATGAATTCTCTCTGACACAGAACGATATAAGCGGCGCGGGAAAAAGCGCTTCTTCCCTTACCAAGGGGCTTAACTACCTTGAGGTACTTAATCTTTACGGCAACGGCGCTTCCCACGGCTGGAATTACAACTATACCGCGGGGGGCAAGGCCACCGACGACCTCAGGAACGACTCCAAAAAACTTTCCCTGACCAACCTACAGGGCCGCGCCAGCAACGGCGTCCACACCGTAACCGCTGGCGACGTGTTCGAGTCTTTCTCGCAGTACGCGCTGGCAACATCGCTGAAGGGCGGCTCTTACCGCTTCCTTAAGGAAGGAACAAAGCTGCCGGAGGTAACCGCCGTATTCGGCTGGGCTTACCCCCGCTGGGACAGCGTCTGGAAAGACCCGGTCACCCGCACCATAAACCGGCAGGCCTCCGGCCTGCACGTTAAGGAGAACTTCAACGGCGACCTTTGGGCGGGAGCCAGCGCCGTGTCCGCAAAAGACACCGGCAGGATAAGCGCTGCTGACGCGCTTTACGACGCTAAGAATTACACCATGGATTTCAACTATATCCCGATGCCGGGCCTAACCGCGGCGGGGGAATACTCCTTGTCCGATACGGGGCTTTCACCTTCAGCCGGCTCGGCCAAAGTTTCGACGAAGGGCAACGCCTCCCGCCTGGAACTGGTAGGCGACGCCGATCCCAGCCGCGTCTCCCTGGAATACGAGAACGTGGAGCCGGACTTCTACTCGGCCCTTGGTTCGGCCAGCCCGGACCGCCGCAAGTTTAAGACAAAGTGGCGCTATAAGTACACTAAGCAGGTAACATTCACTTCCGGGCTGCTCTGGTACCGCAACAACCTGGATGACAGCAAGGCCGCCGGCACCACTTACAATTGGAAACCGGAACTCTCCGCGGCGATAAAGAAACCCTTCGCCTCCAGGCCCTATTCTTTCGCGGACCTGTCTTACAAATTCGACCGCAAGTACGGCGGCGGCTCAAGCGGGGCGGACCATTACCTTAACGCCAACTACCGCGACCGCTTCGGGGAGATAGACTCGGACTCTAACCTGGGCTACACACTGTACCGGACCAAGACAGCAGTGCGCGACGCGAGGGAACTCAACTTCAACACCTCGCTGAACTCCCGGCACCAGGTAAGGGCTATAGTGCTTAAACCCACCGTCAGCCTGGGGACCTGGTACTCAAAAGACGAATTGGCCGACACCACCGACAAGCTTTACGAATATTCGCTGGGCCTGGGCGTGGAAGCCCCGGATGCCAACCTCACCGGCGACCTGCGCGCCGGCCAGAACATGCTTAGAAAGGACGTCGGCGACGATTCCACCAAGTTCTTCGCCGCCCTCTCCGCTTACTGGCGCCCGAAACTGATGGCCAAGCTGAACGACTCCACCATCTTCCTGCGCGCGGGCTTCAACGATTACTCCTTCTCCACCACGAACCGCAACTTCCGCGAGAAGAGCGTGACCATAGGGTTGAATACTTCCTTCTAATCTAAGGTAAGGTAAAATATCATGAAAAAATTACTCTTGATCGTAACGGCAATCCTGACAATAACGGCGTCCGCCGACGCCAAGTGGTGGATCTTCGGCAAGTCCAACGGCGAAGTCGGGCTGAAATACCTTTACGTGAACGCGGTCTCCGCCGAAGAGGCCGGCCCGAAGATAAAGATCTTCAAGGAAACGCTAGGCACAGACGGGCTTGTTAAGATAAACGGCAAAGCCTCCGCCGGCAAGGGCAGCGTGGGCTCGGTGCGGATCTCTCTCGACGATAAGGCCACCTGGCAGGACATAAAGTTCGCGGACAACGGGACTTTTGAATATTCGTTCAAGCCGGACCCGGGCAAGGCCTACGCCATGCTCCTCGAGGTCACCGATACCGCCGGCAAGACGAACAAAGTGGAGGACACCCGCAAGGAGATAACCCTTTCGGATGAAAGCATCCAGGCAAAGGTCAAGGAAACCCTGGACGCGATGTTCACGGCCTATAACGCCGAGAACCTGCAGAAGTTCATGGGCTACGTGGGCGACGATTTCGCCGGAGACAAGGCCATACTCGAACGCGCCGTAAAGCGGGACTTCGACGCGCTGAGTTCCATAAACCTGCGCTACACGGCGAACAACATTTCCGCCGGGGCCCAGGGCCGGGTCTTCGTCTCCGTAACCTATAACCGCATGGTGTTCGTCAACAAGACGGGGGCCACCAGCCAGGACACCGGCTCCACGGAGTTCGTCTTCGATTCCAACGAGGGCAAGCTGTCCCTGTTCAGCATGAAGCAGCCCCTTATGTTCGGCCTCTCCGACGCGGAGAACGTAGCCACCGGCAAAGTGCTTGGCGGAGACACCTTCTTCGTCCTGGACGACAGCGGCAATATCGGCGGAGGGAAACTGCTGACCATCACATGCTCCGGCGCAGGCATGGCCTTAGTTCCTTTCTATATTTTTTCCACGGAAACATCCGGGTGCCACCCTCAGGACGGGATGGGAGACCTTGAACTGAACGACACCGGACACGTGACGACCGGGAACGGAGCCCTGGTAAAACACTTCCCCGGCAAAACCCTGGCCTCGCTCACTGCCGCGCAAGTGCAGGATCCGACCGGCTATGCCAGCGGCTCTCCTGCAGCGGCCGAGGGGGACACGTTCGGAGTTCTGAAGGGCGGAAAGTACTACGCCATGGAAATAGTAACGTTCGACATGACAGCCCCGTATTCCGACACGATAAAGGTAAAGGCCTTTTAGCAATGCGCCGCCAAAAGGGGACCAGGCTTGGCCGGGTCCCCTTTTGTATTGCCCGCCAAAGAGGTTCGATATGAAAAGAATTATCCTGCTTACCGCCTGCCTGCTGCTTGGGTCCGAAAACTTCGCGCAGGCGAAGACCTATGCGGAGGCCCAGAACGATCTTGCCTGGCTTTCGCACGACGCGGCCGCCTACCGCAAGAACCTGCGGCAGTCCATACAGGCCCAGACCGCCAATCTTGAAACGATGCGGCGCCTGGAGCAGACCAAGATAAAGGTAGAGGAGATGATCCAGCGCGACAACATCTCCAAGGCCTGCAAGGTAGCAGAGGTGGGCTTCACGGTGGCGACCGTCGGCGCGGGGGGGATAGCGCTGGCCACGGAAGAGGGGCTCAGCGTGCTGACCCGTGAAGGCGCCAAGGTCATGGGCAAGTACATCGCGGAGAAAGGCGCGGTGGAGGCCGGCAAGGAGGCCGCCGGCGTGCCGGGCTACAGCGACTCGGTGAAGGCAGGGATGTTCGTCTTCAACAAGTTCGACGAGAACGAGCTCAAGACCCAGCTTTCCAAGGATAACGTGGACTCGCTGCTGAAAGCGAAAAAATTACTGGAGGACGAATCCGACGGCAGGACGCTCAAGGAGAAACTCCCGGAACTGCGCCAGTTGATCTTCGACATGCAGGACCAACTGGACAAGACCTCCGCGGACATCAAAGCCTCCGGCTCGCTGATAGACAAGACCATAGCCGAGGCCAAGACGGTAGCCGCCGAAGCCGAAAAGCTCAAGACGGAGGAGAAGAAGAAAGAGGACGCTGAATACGAGGCGGCCAAAAAGGCCAAGCCTGCGGGTCTGGTGAATACCGAGGTCACGCGACCCGCCGAACTGCCCCAGCCGGCGGCGGCCCCCAAAGAGACCCCGGAAGAGAAGCGGCGCAGGATACAGGACGCCCTCGATAAATACATCGCTTCGCTTTCAAAAAAATTGGCAGCCGAAGATAAGTCGGCCGACGCGGCCTGGACCGCGCTAAAAGCCCCGACTGCCCCGTACCCCGGAGAGGCTAACTACCTGCTGGCCCGCCTGGCCGAAATGGAGGAAAGCCTGGGGCAGGGCGGCTATTCCAGGTTTCAGGACGCGGAATACGGCGCGAAGTTCGTCGCCGAGGCCATAAAGACCTACAGGGCCGGGCAGGAAAAGTACGGCGCCGACATCCGCGCCGCCCTGGAACCAGTCCTGGGCCGGATGACGGACATCGCGGGGCAGTGGCGCGGCGTCTACCAGTCCTACAAACCGCAGGGGTTTTACGTGGCCGAGGCGCCGGACATAGAGAAGAGCACGGCCTGGACGGGCTTTTACGCCGGTCCCCTGACAGCCATAGAACAGTACAAGGCCTCAACCGAGGGGCTGGAAGCCAAATTTTCCGCCATGGCCGCCCAAGCCGAGAGCCGCAAGAACGCGGCATACACGGACGCCAGTTCCTTCATAGCCGATTACAACTCCAAGGCGCAGGCCTTCAAGGCCGAACTGCCGCTGGCCGCGGCCAAAGTGCAAGCCGCCATGGACGAGTTCAGCAATAAGTCCGCACCGGTAACCGGGCTGCCGGGCGAATTCATGAACGAGTTCGCCTACAACGGCAAGCACGACCTCGCCAACCTCGAGCCCAAGATCGCCGCCGCCAAGCGGGCCTTCTCCGAGGCGCAGGGGGCTAACAGGTCGGCCGTCCTGCTCTATTACGCCATAGCGGAAAAGAGGCGACAGCTAGAGGAGCTTGCAAGCTCGCCGCTGATGTCGGAGGCGGGCTTCATCAGCTACGGAGCGAAGAACGAGGCGCACAAAGCCGCGATGGCCGCCGCGCGGAAGCCCTTCGAAGGCTGGGCGCCGCGGCTCGAAGAACTGAACGGAACGGACACAGCCCTGGCTTCCGAGATGAACGGACTCTCGGACACCATCTTCGCCGCCGACGACGCGCTGCGCTACCTGCGCGCCGCCGAAAAGCGCATGCTGGACGAGGCGGGCAAGGCGGCCTCGGACCTGAAGGTCACCCTGTCGGCCGACCTCTCCCGCCTCAAGACGCTTTCCGGAGAGGAGTACGGCAAGGAGATCGAGAAGATTTTCAAGCCAGCCGCAGAACTTGACGGGAAGCTGCGCGGCATCCAGGAAGAGGTCAGTTCAACCTTCCTGTTCGACCCGTCCGAGGAACTGAAGCCGCAGAAGCTCAAGATCACAGCCACCCGATGGGGCCCGCTCGTAGACGGCAAATCCCCGCTGCTGTTCCAGACCGGCTTCTGGCCGGCCTCCGTAGCGGCCAAGGCCGCGGAAGTGCAGAAAGTGTCTGCGGATTTCTGGAGCTCCGGCGCAGGCAAAGAGATTTACGAGGCGAGGAGGCTCACCGAACTGGCCGACGCCCAGAACAAGCGGGACCCCGGCCTGGCCGCCGTAAGGAAAATGTACGACGGCTTCCGGGAAGCCTACGAGGCCCGCAACGCCGCCAAGGTCATGTCCTACATCGCGGACGACTGGAGCGCCGGCGACGGCACCACAACCTCGGACCTGAACGAACAGTTCGCCAGGATCTTTCGGATCTACGACGAGATCGGCGTGGAAATAGCCGGCCTGCAGGTCGTGGGCGACGGGAACGGGAGGTATACCGCTTCCTATAACATGACGATCCGGAGTAAAATATACAAGAAGAACATCAAGCGCGAGGAAAGTTCCTCCGTTTACGAGCACGTGGAAGTGGCCGGGAACGCCGCAAAGATAAAGAAGACAGAAGCGGGCGGCTACTGGAGCGTGAAATAGAATATGGACCTGAACGACAAGATAAAATTCCTTGAAAAGAACCTGGACCGGCAGCTGGACTGGGTGCGGGCGGCCGACTCGAAGATCGCCCCGGTCATCTTCATCACCACCTCCATGCTGGGCGCCACGGTGGCCTTCCTTTCGAAGTCCCCGCACCTGTCCGGCCTGTCGCTGGTGCTCTCGACCGTCTGCATCGGCGCGCTTATCTACACGCTGTTCTGCATGGTCATGGTCAACTTCCCGCGCATAACCAGGTATGACGAGTCCGCGATCTTCTTCGAAGGGATAAAATTCTCCGGGTTCGAGGCTTTCGACAAGAAGGCCAGGGAAATGACCCAGGACCAGTATTTCCTGGGCCTGGAGAAGATGGACTATCCTGGGCTATGACGTCTTCCTGTATTCCCCGGTAAAGGAACTCCTTGGGGAATAAGCCTTTTTCACGGTCCCTGAAGCCCTCCCGCCCGCCCGCGGGGGGGCTTTTCATTGACTATTAAGGTAAGTAAGTCCTATAATAGACGAAAGTACAAAACTACTACAAAGAGAGAAAAAAATGTCACTAACCAAGAACAAAATCAGAGAAATAACGGAGAAATTCTCCGCTAAGCCCAACGATACCGGGTCAACTTCAGTCCAGATAGCGCTTGTTACCGAGCGTATCCAGTATCTTTCCAAGCATCACACCACAAACGTAAAAGACCACTCCTCGCAGCTCGGTCTTACCAAGCTTGTCTCACAGCGCAAGCGCCTTCTATCATACCTTGAAGCCAACAACAGGGAAGAATACAAGAAGGTCATTAAACAATTAGGCTTGAGGAAATAACAAATGACAAATTACCCTAAACCGCTCCGCCTGGAAGAACAGGTCGGGGATAAGACCATTTCGTTCGAGACCGGGGCCATCGCCAAGCAGTCCGGCGGCGCCGTGATCATCCGCATCGGGGACACCATGGTGCTGTCCACCGCTGTGCAGGCCAACAAGCCCAAGGACACCCCGCCCCAGTTCGTGCCGCTCAGTTGCGACTACAAAGAGCGCACCTACGCGGCCGGCAAGATTCCCGGCGGCTTCTTCAAGCGCGAGGGCAAAGCCCGCGAGAAGGAAGTTCTGGCCTCCCGCCTTACGGACCGCGCCGTGCGGCCCCTGTTCCCGGATTACTTCAACACCGAGACGCAGGTGGTCAACATGGTAATGTCCTACGACGGCATCAACGACGCGGACGTGGTGTCCATCAACTCGGCCTCCGCGGCCCTGATGATCTCCGACATCCCGTGGAACGGCCCCGTGGCCGCCGTGCGCATCGGCAAACTCGACGGCAAGTTCGTTATGAACCCCACCAACGAGCAGCGCCTGACCTCCGAGATGGAGATGGTCATCTGCGGCACGCAGAACGGCATCCTGATGGTGGAAGGCGGGGCGCATGAGCTCCCCAACTCCGACCTGATAGGGGCCATGGAAGCCGCCAGGCCCGTGCTCGAAAGCCTCTGCAAACTGCAGATCAAGATGAAAGAGCAGGTGGGCAAAGCCAAAACCGCTATCGCCACTCCCGAAATTAAGGCCGACCTTAAGGCCGACGTGGAGAACATGGTGAAGGCCGAAGTGGAAAGGATCCTTTCCTCCAAGCCCGAGAAAAAAGCCATGGAAAAGGCCCTGGAAGAGATCCGGGTAAAAGCCTACACCGCTATGGTCGAGAAGTATCCCGCCGACGCGACGGCTTCCTACCAGGCCAAGACCGTGTTCGAGGACGTCCTCTACACCATCTGGCGCCGCATCACCCTGGACACCAAGATCCGCACCGACGGCCGCAAGACCGAAGAGGTCCGCGAGATCAACATCGACCCGGGCTTCCTGCCCCGCACCCATGGCTCCGCCGTGTTCACCCGCGGCCAGACCCAGGCGCTGGTGGTGGCCACCCTCGGCACCTCGGACGACAAGCAGATGCTCGACGCGCTGGAAGGCAAGACCTTCGACCGCTTCATGCTGCATTATAACTTCCCGAGCTACTCCGTCGGCGAAGTAAAGCCCGACAGGGGCCCCGGCCGCCGTGAAATAGGCCATGGCCACCTCGCAAAACGCGCCCTGCTGCCGCTGCTGCCCAGCGAAGAAGTATTCCCTTACACCATCCGCCTCGTGTCCGACATCCTGGAGTCCAACGGCTCCTCGT
>JAVHRY010000068.1:0-2669 GCA_036171915.1 Elusimicrobiales bacterium
GCCTCAATGCTTCTGAAGCGCGCCCAGGACACCCTTAAAAGCTATGTCAGCGCGGTTCCGGGCGACGCTAATTATGTGCCGGTCTCGGCCGGCGGCTGCGTGGGCTGCTGGTCGGCGGACAGCTCCGGCGGCTGGGCCCTGGCGGCCGGAACCCATGACATCTCTTCTCTCTTGAACGGCGGAAATAACCCGGCGCTTAACCCCACCGGCGCAGCCTGTTCCGGGGGCAGCACTATCTGCGGGCTGAGATATACGGTAACTGACAATAATTGCGGTTTCGGCACCGGGGCCAATGCCTGCAAGCGGGTGGCTTTCAGCCTGGTCTATACGGATTAATATGAAAGAACGGGAAGGCTTTACTCTGGCGGAGCTGGTACTCTCCGTTTTTATCTTCAGCTTTATCGCCGCCTCGCTGGCTACCATCGTAGCCACCACCAACCGCCACGTGTTCCAGAACTACCGGAAGAACATTGTTAAGACCAATGTGCTCCTGGCCATGAAGAAGGTGCAGAACACCCTTTCAACGGCCACCCGGGTCGACCTGCCTCTTCCCGGCACCGCCGGTAATGTGCTGGCCTTCGCCGTGAACGTGGATAAGGCCCTGCCCGACGGCTCAGGCTGCTATCCAATAACCATCGCGGCGCCGGCTTCCTGGCATTATTTCTGCCTGCAGAACGGCAGCCTTTACTATTTCACCGGCAATATCGCCTATAATAACGCCACAGCCTGCGGAACCCCCGGGGCCTTCCCCTGGGCGGCCGCTTACGCCGCTCCAGGCGGCTGCTCGGCCGGAGAGAAGCTGGTGGAAAATGTTGTTCCCATGCTGGCCGGAACTACGGTGTTCTCCAGGCATTCCAACGATAATGTGCGGGAGGTGGATATCGTCCGCGTGCTCCTCCGCTCGCGATGGATAGCCGCGAACGCCGGGCTTGGCAAGAACCAGCGCGACGTGGACTTCAGGCTGGATACCTCGGTCAGGTTCAACTGCGCCAAGTAGGCGCTCCCCTAAACATTCCCGCTTCACGCGGCCAGCCCGCTCTCCATTGAAAAACGGGGTTTTCTCTGCTAGACTATAAGGATGAAACCCCGCTGGAGAAAAGGCACCGCATTGCTGCAGACGCTGGTCATGTCCATCCTGCTTTCCATGATCGCCGTCTCGCTGATGAAGTGGGTGCTCGCGCGCTACATGATCGCCGCGCGCAATTACCGCTCCGCCGCTACCACCACCCGCGTCGGGGGGTATACCCAGGCGGTTTTTTCATCCTGGAACTTCGGCGCTGGCCCCGTCATGCCCGCCCTTCCTGACGGAAAGAGCATTACTTACCAGACCGCGCCCGCGGGCACGACGACCAGGATAACCATGACCTCCAACGAAGACCAGTAGCCCGAGTCTTCTTTTAATCATGCGCCTGTTAACCGCTTTAGCCTGCATGTTCCTTGCCGCCGGCGCCCTCGGCGCCGAGCTGGCCACCGCCCCTAAAGTCTCAAATTGGAACGTCAAGACCTCCCCGCACTTCGAGATCCTTCACGAGGGGGCCTGGGCGCCCGCGTCCATCTCTCTGGAGCTGGAGAAGATCTATTCCTCGATGCGCCTTAAGATGTCGATGTTCGCGCCCTGGATGGTTAAGGAAAAAGCGAAGATCTATATTTATTCCTCCCAGGATTCTTATGTGAACGGTGAGTTCAACCCGCCGCGCTGGTCGAAGGGGCTGGCCTATTTCTCCAGGAAGACCGTCGTGGTTTATGATACGGGGGATATTACGAAGCTGAAGGCTGTTATCGCCCACGAGCTGAGCCATCTTTATTTCGAGGGCTTTTTCGGCGAGAAACTGAAGTATCCGCCGCAGTGGCTTAACGAGGGGCTCGCTGTTTACCTTGAGGAATCTGTTACGCCGGAGGGGGGGCCCTGGAGCAAGGCGCTTGCGTATTTCCCGGCGGACCGCCAGACGGCTTTTCCGGATTTTTTCGACCTGAAGATAGACGCGCTCAAGTCGGACTCGAAGATCGCCGACTGGTACCTGCAGGCCTACGGCACGGTGCTTTATCTTTACAAGCCTAATACGCGGGTGCAGTTCAAGGCTTTCTGCGAGGCTATGCGTTCCGGGGAAAGGGTGGAGGACGCTCTCTGGAAGGGTTACCGCGTCAGGGAGGGGGGCGACTTCGGCCGCAAATGGGCCGTGTGGCTGGCCGACTATTCGCAGGCGGACCTGAAGGGCCAGCCGTCGGGCGTGCGCTCGGCCAGCTTCGATTTCAAGCCGGTGCAGTTCTCTTCTTTCTCCTTCACCAACTTCGGTTCAAAAAAATAAATTATACAGGGTTTCGCTTAGCTGGCTGCATGGCGACGCACGGGCCGGAACGCAAAAACAGGGTCTCGCACACCGTGCTCGCCCTTCCCGCTCTCGCCCTCCGCGCTTACGCAAGCGTCGGGCTCCGAGAGGGTTTTGCTAACCCGGCCCGTGCGTCGCCATGCAGGCGCGCTTACATAAGAAGCAGAGATGAGGTGGTCAGCAAATGCCGGATTTTTTTATGTCGAGGTGCTCTTTGAGGTAGGTGCCGGTGTGGGAGGCTTTGACTTTGAGGACGTCGCAGACGGGGCCGGAGTAGACCAGCTTGCCGCCGGCGCCGCCGCCTTCGGGGCCCAGCTCTATCAGCCAGTCGGAGGCGGCTAT
>JAVHRY010000069.1:0-12337 GCA_036171915.1 Elusimicrobiales bacterium
TTAACGTGTTAAAAACCAGCATGCCGCCGCCCGCCGGGATGCCGAGGTCCAGTATTATCAGGTCGGATTTGAACTGCTGGTGCAGGGTAATGGCGGAGAAAGCGTCCTCGGCGGTCTTTACCTCAAAGCCCGCTTCGGTAAATAATTCCCTGTAGAAATCCAATATGGCGGGATTATCTTCGACCGCCAGAATTTTCTGCATTTTGATGTCCCGTGTGCTGGCACTTCCGCGTCTGCTAAATAATACAAAAACAAAAAGGTGTGCGGTACCTGTTCTTATTACGGGCGGCCGGGCAGCCTCGGGGGAGGGGGCGGAACCATGTTCATCGGGCGTTCTGCGGCCGCGGCTTTGGCGATCTGTTTTTTTACCTCGCTCATCAAGACTTCGGGGTCCGTGGGCTTCTTCAGTATGGCTACGTTGGTCATGGCGGAGATATCGGAGAGGGCTTCGGGTTTGCCGGTCGAGAATATTATCGGCACCATGTCCTGGCCGGCGCGCAGCGTCTCGTACACCAGGACGCCGCCGCCCCCGGGAATGTTCAGATCCTGCAGTATCACGTCGGCCTTGAATTCCCTCTGGGCCGCTATAGCGGTAGGGGCCGTATCGGCCGTGCGCACCTCGAATCCCGCGTCCTCAAAAAATTCCCTGGAAAATTCCGTAATCGCCGGGATGTCGTCAACCACCAGTATTTTAGGCATATCGTTCCTTCCAGGTCCGGAGTCTTAACATGGGGCAGCGAATCGCTTAACCCCCCTAAATAATACAAAAGAGAAGCCCGGCCTGTTTAACGCGGCGGGGCCGGGACGCGTATTTCTCGAGATAAAACAAAGAGGGCGGAGTTCTTAGGCTCCGCCCTCTCTTTAGTCTTGTTGTCCCTACTTCTTACACATGGCCCTGGGCCATCATGGCTTCGGCTACTTTCTTGAAGCCGGCTATATTGGCGCCCATCACGTAGTTGCCCGGATGGCCGGCCTCTTTGGCGGCGTTCACGCAGGCGCTGTGGATGCTGATCATGATGTTATGCAGGTGCTTGTCCACCTCTTCGGAGGACCAGCTCATGCGCATGCTGTTCTGGCTCATCTCAAGGCCGGAAGTCGCAACTCCGCCGGCGTTTGAAGCCTTGCCGGGGGAGAACAGGACGTTCGCGCTCTGGAAAGCCGTCACCGCTTCCGGAGTACAGGGCATGTTGGCGCCTTCGGTAACGCAGGTGACGCCGTTCTTGATAAGGTTCTTGGCGTCGGTCTCGTTAAGTTCGTTCTGCGTGGCGCAGGGCAGGGCTACGTCAACCTTGACTTCCCAAGGGTGCTTGCCGGCGTGGAATTCCGCGCCGAATTTCTTGGCGTAAGGCTCGACAATGTCCTGGCCGGAAGCGCGCAGCTCAAGCATGTATTCCCACTTGGCGCCGCTGATACCGGCTTTGTCGTAAATGTAGCCGTCCGGGCCGGAGATGGTAACCACCTTGGCGCCCAGATCGTTGGCTTTCTTTACCGCGCCCCAGGCGACGTTGCCGAAACCTGAGACGGCCACGGTTTTGCCTTTAAGGCTGGTGCCCTTGGTCTTAAGCTGCTCTTCGCAGAAATAAACCACGCCGTAGCCGGTGGCTTCAGGGCGTATAAGCGAGCCGCCCCAGGCCAGGCCCTTGCCGGTCAGCACGCCCGTAAACTCTTTCGTCAGGCGCTTGTACTGGCCGAACAGGAAGCCGATCTCGCGGCCGCCCACGCCCATGTCGCCGGCAGGTACGTCGGTGTCGGGGCCGATATGGCGGAACAGCTCCGTCATGAAGCTCTGGCAGAAGCGCATTACTTCGTTGTCGCTCTTGCCCCGGGGGTCAAAGTCCGAGCCGCCCTTGCTGCCGCCCATGGGAAGCGTGGTAAGGGAGTTCTTAAAAGTCTGTTCAAAGCCCAGGAACTTGAGGATGCTCAGGTTCACGGAGGGGTGGAAGCGCAGGCCGCCTTTATATGGCCCTATAGCGTTGTTGAACTGAACGCGAAAGCCGCGGTTGATGCGGAATTCGCCTTTGTCGTCCTGCCAGGGCACGCGGAAATAGATGGCGCGGTCAGGTTCTATCATCCGGTCCAGGATCTTGGCTTTTATGTATTCGGGGTGCTTTTCCAGTATCGGGGCCAGGGTTTCAACAACTTCTTTAACCGCCTGGTGGAATTCTTTCTCTCCGGGGTTCTTGGCGACTACGTTGGCCAGGAGGCCGTTTATATAACCGTGCACTGACGTCTTGCTTTTCTCTGCGACCGCTGAGGTTTTGGGCATATTTTCCATCCTTTTTGATTTAATTTTTACTTGCGACAAGTCTAAAATCTCCAGCTAAATACTACAAACCTAAATCCGGGTTGTCAACATATACCCCGTTAAAAAAAACGGAGCCCCTCGGCCGGTTTTTGTTGTAAAATAAAAAAATGAATTTTTTAGCCGCCCTCGCCGCCGCCCTGCTTTTTTCCGTGTCCGTGCCGGCGGGGAAACTGCTGCTGGCGCACCTGCGGCCTCTGGAACTTGCCGCCCTCTGCTACCTCGGAAGCGGTATCGGCCTCTCCCTCTGGCGCGCCGTTACCGGCCCCGGCGGTTCCGAGGCCGCGCCGGGCCGCAAGGATCTTCCTTACATGGCAGGCTTCATCCTGGCCGGGGGTGTTCTGGCCCCGCTGTTGTTGTTTGCCGGCCTTAACCTCACCGCATCTTCTTCCGCCTCTATGCTGCTTAATTTCGAGCTGGTTTTTACCTCGCTTGTAGCGGTAATTGTCTTTAATGAGCCCGGCGGCGCGCGTTTCTGGGCGGCAACCGCGCTGATAACCGCGGGGGGACTTGCGCTTTCCTGGGACGGGGCCGGTTTTAGCGCGGGCTGGGGGGCCGCGCTGGTGCTGGGCTCAAGCCTTATGTGGGGAGTGGACAATAACCTGACCGCGAAAGTTTCAATAAAGGACCCGGTAGCGCTGGCCGCGGTAAAAGGCCTGGCCGGCGGGGTTGTAAACGCGGCGCTTGCCTTTAGTGTTTACCGTACGCTGCCCGGCCTGGAATGGGCCTTAGCGGCCCTTGCGCTGGGCTTCTTTAGCTACGGAATAAGCCTGGTTCTGCTTATACTTGCTATGCGCGGCCTGGGGGCTTCAAGAGCCGGGGCTTTTTTCGGGGTGTATCCCTTTATCGGCGCGGTTTTAAGTGTCGCGCTGCTGGGGGAGCCTGTTACTGCAGGGTTGCTGTGCGCGGGGGGGCTTATGCTTGCTGCCTTCTGGCTGCTGGCCGCCGAACGGCATTGCCACAGGCA
This sequence comes from Elusimicrobiales bacterium, assembly GCA_036171915.1. Classification (GTDB taxonomy): domain Bacteria; phylum Elusimicrobiota; class Elusimicrobia; order Elusimicrobiales; family UBA9959; genus UBA9959. The sequence continues at coordinate 3,270 of JAVHRY010000069.1, forward strand.
CCGCCACGAGGCTTTGACCCATGAGCACCGCCACACACACAATGACGGACACCACGACCACACCCATTTAGAGACCGGCCCGGGGCAGCATTCACATCAGCACTCGCACTGCCAGGTGGAGCACGTCCACCCGCATTTACCCGACGCCGCCCATAAGCACCGGCACGGGTGAAAGGGCGCATAGGCCTGAAGACCAAGGTATTGTATAATTTAAGTCCGGTTTCACGGCCGGTAAAAGGAAGTTCAGCCATGCAAAGCCAACAAATACGCAAAAGTTTCCTGGATTTTTTCGCCAAGAACGGGCATCCCGTGGTTAAATCAAGCCCCCTTATCCCCGAAGGCGACCCCACGCTCCTATTCACCTCGGCAGGCATGGTGCAGTTCAAGCCCTACTACCTGGGGCTCAAGACCGACATGAAGCGCGCGGCCTCCTGCCAGAAATCTTTCCGCACCACCGACATAGACAACGTGGGCAAAACTATCCGCCACCTTACCTTTTTTGAAATGCTCGGGAACTTTTCTTTCGGCGACTATTTCAAGAAAGAATCCCTGGCCTGGGGCTGGGAGTTCTTTATAAAAGAAATGGGGCTTCCCGCGGAACGCTTCTACCCGTCCATCTACGGCGGCGGAGTAGCCCCGCGGGACGCCGAGGCCCGCGCCATCTGGGAAAATATCCTGCCCAAGAATCTGCATTCCCATATAATAGAGCTGGGTGACGGCGATAATTTCTGGTCCATGGGCGACACCGGCCCCGCCGGCCCCTGTTCCGAGATCTACTGGGACCGCGGGGAAAAGTACGCGCATCACGGCTGCGCCGGCCCTGGGGCCTGTTCCTGCGACCGCTATATCGAGGTGTGGAACCACGTTTTTACACAGTTCGATAAACAGGCTGACGGCACTTTCAGGCCGCTGCCGCGCAAGAACATAGATACCGGCATGGGCCTTGAGCGCCTCACCTTCATAGTGGAGGGCAAGGAGACGCCATTCGAGACTTCACTGTTCTTCCCGGTGATAGAGGCGGCCTCGGGCCTGCTTGGAACGGACTATAAGGCTTCGGAAGAATCCGTCTCGGCTTACCGCATAATCAGCGAGCACCTGCGCGCGGCGTCCTTCCTTATTTCCGAGGGCGTAATCCCCTCAAACGAGGGCCGCGGCTACGTGCTGCGCCGGCTTATACGCCGCGCCAGCCGCTACGGCCGGATACTGGGCGCGAAGGACCCGTTCCTGCATAAGCTGGCCCCGGCCGTGTACGGAATTTTCAAGGGCATTTACCCCGAGGTAAAAGCCGCCTCAAAGCAGATAGGGGAGACCCTGCGCTTTGAGGAACAGGGTTTTATAGAAACCCTCGAGACCGGAGAAAAATTCCTCTCCGAGCTGGTGGAAAAATACCCTCGCGGCATCCCGGGGAAAGAAGCTTTCAGCCTTTACGAGACCTACGGCTTCCCGTTCGAGCTTACGCGGGAACTGGCGCTTAAAAAAGGCGTTCCGGCGGACGAAGCCGGCTTTAACAAGGCCCGCCTTGCGGCGCAGGGCGTCGCCAAGGCCGGCTGGAAAGATTCAGGCGAGAAGAACGGTTTTATTTTCCAGACCGCCGAGGAAAAACTCCCCGCCACCGTCTTTAAGGGCTACGAGGAGACAGAGACGCAGTCAAAGCTCATCGCCCTGCTGGACCTGAGGGGTGAATTCGTGGACAGCCTGCCGGCCGGCGCGGACGGCTACGCGGTGCTGGACTCCAGCCCTTTCTACGCCCAGTCCGGCGGCCAGGCCGGGGATACCGGCGCGCTGTTTTTGGACGGGGTTGAGCTGGCCGCTGTTACCGACACGCAGAAGCCCGTGGGGAAAGTTTATTTCCACGCCATAAAAGCGGGCGCGCAGCTTAAGACAGGGCTGAAGGTCCTGGCGCGCGTTTCCGGAGACAGGTACCGTACTACCTGCAACCACACGGCCACGCACGTTATAAACGCCGCTCTTAAGCAGGTTTTCGGGGATACCACGCGCCAGGCCGGCTCCGAGGTGGGACCGGAAAGGTTCCGCTTTGACTATACCATAGCCAGGACGCCCACCAAAGAGGAGCTGGCGCACGTGGAGGAGATTTCAAACGCCGCCGTGCGCGCGGACTACCGCGTTTCCAGGGCGGAGCGCCCGCTGGCCGACGCGCTGAAATTCGGGGCCACTACGCTGCTGGGGGAAAAATACAAGGACCCCGCGCGTTTTATCCTTATAAACCGGAAGGGTTTTGACTCCGCCCGGGACCGCTACAGCCTTGAGCTTTGCGGCGGCACGCATATAGACCATACCGGAGAGCTGATAGTGGTGAAAATACTCAAGGATTGCTCGGTTTCGCGCGGCGTGCGCCGCATAGAAGGCGTGGCCGGGCCGGCCGCGGTGGCGTATCTTTCGGAGCTGGCGAATGTGGCGGAGGCGCTCGCCGTGCGCCTTTCCGTGCCGGCGCAGGATTTGCCGGCCCGCGTTGACCAGATGCTTCAGCATATAAAGGAACTTAAGACCGGCAAGGCCAAGGCCGTCCGTGCAGTGCCTTCAAAAGCCGGACGGAAACTGCTTGCCGAGGGGATAGACGGTTCCGGCTCAAGCCTGCTGGTCTACGACGCGGGAACGCTGGAAATGAAGGAGCTGCGCGGGCTTTCAGACCAGGTTAAAGAGGGGCTGAAATCCACCCTGCTGTTCATTTATTCAAGGAGCGGCGAGAAGTTCTCGTTTATCGTCACGCATACCGGTGACGTCAAAGTGGACGCTTCCGCCGTAGCCAAGAGCGTGGCTGACGTTATAAACGGTTCCGGCGGCGGGCGTAAAGACTTCGCCCAGGGAGGAGGGGAAATACCTCCCGACCTGCCCGGTTTTGAGAGACAACTTGTTGAAATAGCGAAGAGGCATGCTTAGGCGGCCGGCTTCTAAAGAGTATAATATAAGTTCCGGTCTGTTTATGTCTCATGTCGGTGCAGCCGTTCTTTTTAAGCGCCCGTGGTGAAATGGATATCACAGGAGCCTCCGAAGCTTCTAGTGCAGGTTCGATTCCTGCCGGGCGCACATATTCGTTGTAAAGAAACCCGGAGCGGGCCAACAATTTGGCTCGCGTCAGGAATCGAAAGGCGGACCTGCGAGGGCAGCAGCCCGCAGCAGGGAGCCGGGGTCGCAGCCTCGACCGAGCGACGGCGAGGGAGAGAGCTGTGACCGACTGCCGGGCGCACATATTCGTTGTAAAGAAACCCGGAGCGGGCCAACAATTTGGCTCGCGTCAGGAATCGAAAGGCGGAGCCGCGGATGGAGCAGAGCGACACCATCCGCCGGAGCTGTTTTCCTTATTGCCTTCCAATGAATTTCGAAGAAGAAATTACCCTCCTTATAAAATCCCGCTACCCCCTGGTGCTGGTGGATACCATAGACGAAGATTATGTCATGGACCAGCTGCTGCATGCGGCCCAGGGGCAGGGCTTTACTTTTTATTCCTGGTCTCTTACCAAGGGGCTGCGCATCGGCAGGAACGAGAACTCTTTTTATAAAACAGAAGACGCCGCGGCCATGCTGCGCATCGCCAATGACCTTATAAAAGACCCGCATAATTCTCTTTTTGTCTTTTTCGATTTCGCCCGGTTTTTAAACGACCCTGTGCCGGCCCGGCTATTTAAAGACATGCTTGACGGCATAAAAGGTACGCCCACTACGGTGGTTGTAATAGGTTCCGGTGTAACTCTGCCGCCCGACATGGCCCCGCTGGCCGCCCGCATTTCCGGCGGGTACCCCGGCGAGATGCAGATAATGGCCGAGGTGAACCGCGCCGTCGCGGAATTTAAATTAACCTCCGTTAAACTGGAGGTGGACATGCCGCCGGAGGCCCTGCGCCGCGTTGTTAAAACGCTTAAGGGGCTTTCGCTGCAGCAGGTCAGGAACGCGCTTAACAGGTGCATGCTTAAGGATGGGCGCTTTGATGTCTCCGATATCGCCGAAATAGAGAAGTTTAAAAAAGAGGCGTTTGATACGGACGGCATACTGGAATATTTCGGCTCGGAACAGAACAGCGCTATAGCCGGTTTTGATAACCTTAAACACTGGATAAAAGACCGCAGGAACTCGTTCTTTAACGACGGGCCGCTGCCCCCGCCCAAGGGCCTGCTGCTCTTGGGCGTGCAGGGCTGCGGCAAGTCGCTGGCGGCCAAGGTGATAGCCGGCGAGCTGGGCATCCCGCTTTACCGGCTGGACCTGAACCGCCTGTATTCCAAGTATATCGGAGAGACGGAAGAAAATCTGCGGCGCGCGCTGGCCACGGTGGAGCGCCTGGCGCCGGTCTGCCTGTGGATCGACGAGATAGAGAAGATCTTCGCGGCTTCCTCCGGCGAAATAGACGGCGGCGTTTCGAAGCGCGTGCTGGGCACCATGTTAACCTGGATGCAGGAGCGCAAAGACCGCTCCTTTATAGCCGCTACCTCAAACGACATAAACGGCCTGCCCCCGGAACTGCTGCGCAAGGGGCGCTTCGACGAGATCTTTTTTGCGGACCTGCCGGACGCCGCCGCCCGCGGGGGAATACTGAAAATACACCTGGAAAAACGCGGGCTTAACCCGGAGGCCTTCGATGTGGCCGATCTGGCGCTGGCCTGCGACGGTTTCAGCGGCGCGGAAATAGAACAGGCGGTTATTTCCGCCCTGTACAGCGCCTCCGGCGCGAACGAACAGATTTCCTCAAAACACGTGCTGGAGCAGCTGAAGCTTACGCGCCCGCTTTCCGTCATCAAGGCCGAGGCCGTGGATTCCCTGCGCAGCTGGGCTTCCGAGCGCAATATCCTCCCTGTCTAATGGCAACCATCCTGGTCACCGGCCCCACAGGTTATATCGGCGGGCGGCTTATCCCGCGCCTGCTGGCGAAGGGCTACGCGGTGCGCTGCCTGGCGCGCCACCCCGAACGTCTGGAGGGCCGTGTCTGGGCCGGCGGCGTTGAGATCCTTAAAGGCGACGTTTATAAGAACGAGGGGCTGGAGAAAGCCCTGGCGGGCGTTTACGCCGCCTATTACCTCATCCACTCCATGGCCGACGTCCCCGGCTTTGAGGCAATGGAAGAAGTTTCGGCTTTGAATTTCGCCAAAGCTGCGGCCGCGGCCGGCTGCGGCCGGGTGATATATCTGGGCGGGCTCGGCAGCGAGGAGGCGGATCTCTCCCGGCATCTGACTTCGCGCCACCGGGTAGGTGAAATCCTGCGCTCTCTTGGGGCCAATGTGACCGAGTTTAGGGCCGCCATTATAGTAGGCGCAGGCAGCATTTCTTTTGAGATGATACGTTACCTGGTAGAGCGTCTTCCTGTTATCCCGGGTTCCAGTTGCCTCGATGCGCGCTGCCAGCCGCTGGCGGTAAGGGATGCGCTTTCTTACCTCATAAACTGCCTTGAAAAACCTGTGACCGCCGGGCGTATAATAGAAATCGGCGGCGCGACTATCCATCGCTATGAAGACCTCCTGCGTATTTACGCGGATATACGCGGTTTGAAGCGGCGGTTTATAAATCTGCGCAGCCTTGATTCAAGTTTCTGCAGTACGTTGGTAGGCCTGATAACCCCGATCCCTAAAATCTTTGCCCGGCCGCTAGTTGAAAGTCTGCACTGCGAAGTTGTCTGCCGCACTTGCGGGGCCGCGGAACTTTTTCCGGAAATAAAGCCGCTGGATTATGCCACCGCCGTAAAATACGCGCTTATCCGCTTAAGCGAAAATACGGTGGAAACCTCGTGGACCGCGGCTTATACGCCCTCTTACGCCAAACCCTATACTTTTGAAGACAGGGAAGGGCTTATCCGTCATGCCCATATTTTGGACATAAGGGCTCCGGCAGAAACCATATTTAAAGTCTTTTCCGGTATAGGCGGCCGGCGCGGCTGGTTCTATGGACAGTGGCTGTGGGCGCTTAAAGCCCTGCAGGACAGGCTGTGCGGCGGCATAGGAATGCGCCGCGGCCGGCGTCACCCGGACATAATACACCAGGGCGAGGTACTGGATTCCTGGCGCGTCGAGAGGGTTATAGAAGGGCGCATGCTGCTGCTGCGCGCCGAGATGCGCCTGCCGGGCAAGGGCTGGCTGCAGTTCGAGGCCGTTCCCCGCGGCGAAAGCTCCGCCACCCTGCGCCTTACGGCTTATTTCGAGCCGCACGGGCTGTTGGGCAATCTGTACTGGTACGGCCTCTACCCCGCACACGCCCTGATCTTCCGCGGGCTCGCGCTTGAAATACGCCGCCGGGCGGCTGGAGTTTAGCGGCGGCCCGGCGCGGCTCTTCAGTTCAGGCTTAAAGCCGAAGCGCGCAGCTTGCTCACCCAAAGCGCCAGTTCAACCAGGTCCAGATCGCCTATCTCCGGGAACCGGGCGGCGGCGGCCAGCGCGCTGACGGTGGCGCCCTTGCCCTGGAAACGTATAAGCGCTATCGTGGCGCCGCCGTATTTTACCTCATAAGCCGGCGCGCCGTCCCTGTTGTAAAAATCCGGCCATTCCAGCGCGCGGTAAATATAAGCAGTAAGCGCCCCCGCCTTACGTGCCCTGTAACTTTCCGTAAGCCATTCTTTTACTGTCCATTTCATAAAACCCCCTAACCCCCGCAATGTCATGGCAGTATTCGTGGTGCTGCTAATAGCATAGCAGACCAACCCGACAGCGTAGTGTCGGGTTGTTGTTTGATTCTAACCGCCGTTAATTTCCTAAAATGAAGTTATGGTAAGTATTAGCAGTCTGCTGAAAAAGCCCTTTTCGGTTTCTTTTGGCCGCTTTCGGCCTGCGGCTTCGTTGCTCGTCGCTTACAGGCCCGATGGGCCTGCTCGCTTCTCGCGCCTTGCCCCGGCTCGGAATTGCCTCAAAATATTACCGAGGGGGCTTTTTCAGCAGACTGTTAAGGGCTTAGCACTGCTCGCGCTCGCGGCGTTCTGCCTGGCCGCGCCGTCCGTTTCCGCAAAACAGCCGCGCGGCGACGAGCGCAATATCTTGAAATCGTATTACACCCCAGAATACCTGGCTTTTAAAAAAAACGTAATGGATGATTTCCGGAAAATCTCCGCCGGAAAATTCAGCGAATTCGTTAATTACCGCCGCAAAGACAAAGATAAGAGCGTGAACCAGAAGGTCCTGGCCTTTACCTTTGACGCCTGCGGGGGGAAGAGCAGCGGGTATAACGCGGACCTTATAGCCTACCTGCGCCGTGAGAAGATCCCGGCCACCCTTTTTATTACCGGCATCTGGATAGAAAAGAACAAACAGATATTTGATGAGCTGGCCAAGGATCCGCTCTTTGAAATAGAAAACCACGGCCTTCTGCACCGGCTTTGCTCCACGGAGGGCAAGACCAAGTACGGGGTGCACGCTACCCGCAACCTCGGGGACGTAATAGACGAAATGGAGCTTAACTCAAGGAAGATCGCCGCCCTGACGGGCCGCCGCCCCATATTCTTCCGGTCGGCCACCGCCTATACCGACGAGCTTTCCGTTAAGGTCGCACAGCGCCTGGGCATGGAGGTGGTCAGTTATGATATTCTGGCCGGCGACGCCCTGAAAGCCTCCGGCAAGACCATGGCCCGCAATATCCTCAACGGCGCCCGGCACGGGGCTGTGGTAATAATGCATTTTAACCATCCGGAGCTGCAGGAAAAGGAAGCTCTGGAGCTGTCCGTGCCCGAGCTGCGCAAACGCGGCTTCAACTTCATAAAACTCGAAGATTTTTCCATTAAATAAAAAAACCGGGGCCGCTCCCCGGTTTTTTTATGCCTGAGGCGTCCTACCCCATATAAGGGTATCTGTAAGCTTTCGGGGGATCCAGGTTCTCCTTTACCGTCCTTACCGAGGTCCAGCGCAGCAGGTTGTGGGGCCAGCCCACCTTGTCGTTGGTGCCGGAGGCCCTGCCCCCGCCGAAAGGCTGGCGGTTGACCATGGCGCCGGTGGGCTTGTCGTTTATGTAGAAGTTGCCGGCCGCCGCGGCCAGCGCCGCGGAGCCTTCCCTCACGGCGTCCCGGTCGCGGGCGAAAAGGGAGCCGGTCAGCGCGTAAGGCGAGGTCTTGTCGCAAATTGCAAGCGTTTCCGTGAATTTGGACTCGTCGTAGACGAATACCGTTAGCACCGGCCCGAAAATTTCCTCCCGCATGGTCTGGAAATCAGGGACAGTGGTTTCTATCAGCGTGGGGCGTATAAAATACCCCTGCCTTTCGTCGCAGGCGCCGCCGGCAAGTATTTTCGCGTCAGCCGCTTTTTTTACCAGGCCGAGGTAGCCCCTGACGCTGTCATAGGCGCTTTTATCTATTACGGCGTTCATAAAACAGGAGAAATCCTCGCAGGGCCCCATTTTTACAGCGTTTATCTGGGCGATCAGATCGTCCTTTATGCCGTTCCAGAGAGAGCGCGGTATATAGGCGCGGCTGGCCGCCGAGCATTTTTGCCCCTGGTATTCGTAGGCGCCGCGGATGATGGCGGTTTTCAGGGCCTCCGGGTCGCAGGAGCTGTGGGCGAAGATAAAGCCTTTGCCGCCTGTTTCGCCCACAATGCGCGGGTATTCCTTATATTTATAGAGATTGCGGGCTATGGCGGTCCAGATCCCGTTGAAGACCGGCGTGGTGCCGGTAAAGTGCAGGCCGGCGAAGTCGGGGCTGTCTATGGCGCAGGTGCCCACCTCGCCGCCGGGGCCTGGGATCATGTTGATAACGCCGTCGGGCAGTCCGGCGGCCTGCCACAGTTTCATAAGATAGTAACCGGAGAAGATAGCCCCGGCGGCCGGTTTCCAGAGCACGGTGTTCCCCATCAGGGCCGGGGCGGTGGGCAAATTGCCGGCTATGGCCGTGAAGTTGAACGGAGTTAAGGCGAAGACAAAACCTTCAAGCGACTTGTACTCCAGCGCGTTCTTTTCGCCGGCCGGGGACGGGGGCTGTTGCGCGTTGATCCGGGCCAGATAGTAGGGGTTAAAGCGGTAATGGTCGGCCAGCTCGCAGGCGGCGTCGGTTTCGGCCTGGTGCGGGGTCTTGGACTGGCCCAGCATGGTGGAGGCAACCAGCGTAGAGCGCCAGGGCCCGGCCAGCAGTCGGGCCGCCCGCTGAAATACCGCGG
>JAVHRY010000070.1:0-2560 GCA_036171915.1 Elusimicrobiales bacterium
TATCCCGTCCTGTATAATTGAAACATATTCTGAAGCTTAAATCTGTTGACATTCTGGCCTCCGGAAATCCAAGGAGGAAGAATGAAAACGAAGAAAGTATTCGGCATAGCCGAGAAGCTGGAGATAGTGCAGACCCGGCAGCAGGGGGTGTCCCTGGCTGACGTAGCGAAGATGTACGGGGCAGGCCAGTATTCCATCAGGCGATGGGCACAAGCCTACGAACGGAACGGTCTGGCGGGCCTTGAGACCGCGCCGAGCGGTCGCCCCCGCAAGCTGAGCCGGAAAGTCGAGGCGGCCGAGCAGCTAGTGAAAGACGTGGTGAAGGCCGAGCCCGAAGCCGGGATAGGGAAGATCCAGGGCGCGCTGTACCGGCAAGGGTTCCTTCAGATGGCCCGGGAAACAGTCCGCAGCCTGCTGCGGCGCAACGGCGTAGGGCCGCAGGAAGTGAAGTTGAAGCGCCGGAACAAGCCTATCCGGGTAAAAAGCTTCGAGCGCGCCTGCCCCAACGATCTTTGGCAGACGGATATCATGACGTTCATGCTGAAGGGGCAGTACCGGGTGTACATGATCGGGTTCATGGACGACAACAGCCGGTTCCTCGTCGGGTGGGGCCTGTACAGGTTCCAGAAAGGCGAGAACGTGATGGAGGTGTTCCGTGCGGCGATAGAGAAGCGCGGTATGCCCAAGGAAGTGTTGTCGGACAACGGGCGGCAGTACCACAGCTGGCGCGGGACGAGCAAGTTCACGTCGATGCTGACGAAGCTTGGGATACGGCATATCCGCAGCCGGCCGTACCACCCGCAGACTTGCGGAAAGATAGAATCTTTCTGGCGCAACCTCAACCAGGAGTGCCTGACGAAGGTCCCGCTGGCGACGTTTGAAGAGGCGCAGGCGAAAATAGGAGAATACGTAGAGTACTACAACTTCAAGCGGCCGCACCAGGGGATAGGGAACCTGATCCCGTCGGACCGGTATTACGGGGTGGCGGGGCAGGTGAAGCAGATAATAGCCGGGAACACGGCGGCGGTGCAGGAAGCCATGCCGACCGCCGCGGGATACACGCCGCCTACGTATCTGGTGGGCAATATCGGCGGCAAGGAACTGCGGCTGGTGGCCAAGGACGCGGAAGTAACGTTAACGGGGCCGGAGGAAAGACTCGATGGGAACGCAGACAAAACTAGCGAGCCCGCAGGAGCGGCTGGAGCTGATCCTGCTGGGGATAGGGCGGCAGCAGACGGTGGAAGCGTTGTGCCAACAGGCGGGAGTATCGCGGGAGCTGTTTTACCGGTGGATGAAGCTGGTGCGGGCGGTGGCGCTGAAAGTGCTGGAGGCGAAGCTGCCGGGCCCGAAGGCTACGTCGGAGAACCCGGAAAAGGAGCTGTCCAAAGCGCGGGAGCGGCTGGAGCGCCAGGAGCAGGAACTGGCGAAGCTGCGCAAGGCGCTGACCTACGAGAAGCTGGTGGTGAAGACCGCCCAGCGAATAATCCGGCGCAATGCCTGGGGACCGTTCCCGGGGTCTGACACTAAAAAAAAAGATACGCGTCCGTAGAGACCCGCGCGCTGTACCTGCGGGAGTGGTTAAAAGAGAAAACCGCGGGTATCAGCGCCGGGGTGTTTCGAAAATGCTGGGGAATAAGTGCGGGGACGCACTGGCGGTGGGTAAGCGGCAAGTGCGTGGCGGTCAGGAAGAAATCGATGCGAATATCCGAGGAAGTAAAACAGCGCGTTATAGAACTGGACCGGCGCTACCGGAGCACCTGGGACGTGCGTTGCATAGCGCACGTGATAGGGATAGGGCATAACAGCGTGGCCAGGATAGTGCGTGAAGCGCGGGGGCCGAGGCCGAAGAAGGCCGAGCGGCCGCATAACGGGCGGACGCGGATAACCCGGCGGGATGTTATGTGGTCCTCGGACTATACGGACCTGCCCGAAGGCAGCAAGCTATTGAAGACGCTCGACGAGATGTCGCTGAACAAGTTGGCCTGGGACACGGTGGCGAGCGAGAACGCGGAGGAGCTGGTTTCGCACGTGCGGAAGCTGGTGGAGACGTTGGGGCGGGCGCCGCTTGTGTGGAAGTACGACAACGGCAGCGCCTTCAAGAGCGCGGCATTCCAAGCGTTCCTTGCTGAGCACAAGATAATCCCGTTCCCGATCCCGCCGCGTGCGCCGTGGGTGAACGGCCGCACCGAGCGGGACAACCAGGAGATCCAGAACTGGCTGCTGCCGCTGCAGGGCCGGACGGTAAGCCGGGAAGAACTGGCGCGGGAGCTGAACGAAGGGATGCTTATGCTGAACTGCATAAAGCCGCGGGCAGTGCTTGGGTTTAAACGGTCGGCGGAGGTCTACCTGGACTGCCGCGGCGTGGCTGATGCAGACCGGGAGCACCTGGCGCTGGATTTGTACTGTATTAAACAGGGGATGGCGCCTGATTGCGAAAAAGTCAGTTGGGCCATTCACCGCAGGGCGGTAAGAGCCGTGTTGAAAAAGTGGATGTTACTTGAAGAATGGGAAGCAGAACCGGAAGATGCTAGAATCTGTCAACAGAACTAGGCAAAAAAAT
>JAVHRY010000071.1:0-2552 GCA_036171915.1 Elusimicrobiales bacterium
CCGGCATCCAGCAGGTGCACCCTGGTGCAGCGCTCGGCCTCGTCCATGTAAGCCGTGGAAACCACGATTAGGATCTTGTCGGCCGCCAGCGCGTAGAGCAGCTCCCAGAATTCCCGGCGGCTTATCGGGTCCACCCCGTTGGTGGGCTCGTCCAGCAGCAGCACCGACGGGGACTGCAGCAGCGCGCACATCAGGCCCAGCTTCTTGTACATGCCGCCCGAGAGCTGGCCCGCGCGGCGCTCGCGAAACTTGCCCAGGCGGGTAATCCCCAACAGTTCTTCCGAGCGTTTGGCGTAAACCTCCGGCGGCAGCCGGTACAGTTCCCGGAAGAATTCCAGGTGTTCCTCCACCGACAGGTCCGGGTAAAGGCTAGCCTGCTGCGGCATATAGGCCAGGCTCGGCCGCAGCTCCGTGAACGGCACCTGGGCGCCGTCCTTGAAATACTTTATTTCCCCCGCCGTCGGGCGCAGCAGCCCCGCCAGCAGGCGCAGGGTGGTGGTCTTGCCGGCCCCGTCGGAGCCTATCAGCCCGTGCAGCAGCCCGGCGGAAAAATCGAAGGAGACATCGCGCAGGGCCTGGGTCCCGCCGAACGCCTTCTTCAGATTTTCCGTCCGTATCGAAAAGTTCATGCTTTTATTCCGGCAACTGCACCTCTATCGTCATTCCCGGTTTCAGCATTTCCCCGGAGTTGGGGAAGCTGACCTTGACCGCGAACACCAGGCGCGTGCGCTCCTTCCTGGTCTGCACGTTCTTGGGCGTGAACTCGGCCTCCGAGTAGATCACGGAGATGCGGCCCGGGAAGCTTTTGTCTCCCGCCTCGGGCAGATAACCTTTCACTTCCATGCCGGGGTTAAGCTTGGCCAGCAGGTCATGCGGCACGTAAATGTAGGCCCACACTTCGGACAGGTCCGCCACCGTGGCCAGCTTGGTCCCCGGCGCCACCAGTTCCCCGTTCTCGCGGTAGGTGTAAAGAGTGCGCCCGTTCACCGGGGATTTTATGGAACACCAGTCCACCTTAAGCGCTGAATCGTCCCGCTTATATTTGAGCCGGTCGTAATTTTCCTTGGAGACCGAGCCGCCCTTATAAAGCTCCTCCGCGCGCTTGAAGTCCTCCGCTGCTATGCCCGCGGCCAGCCGGAGGTCCGCGCAGTCCAGCGCCGCCACCGCCTGGCCCTTCTTTACCGGGTCGCCTTCGCGGGTACCGTAGGCGTCTATCACGCCGGAGATGCGGGCGGAAAGGTCTATTTCGGTGGCCTCCACGGTGCCGCTGTAGCGGAAGTTGTTCCCCGAACGGACCTTCAAGAAGATCCCCCCGGCTATAGCCAGCAGGACGATTACGGGTATTATTTTTTTCTTCATAACTTCTCCTCCGAAAGGCTTTCCAGCTGGGCCAGCTTTATAAGGATCTCGGCGTTGGCCGTAGCCGCGGTGGTCTTGGCCTGCAGCTCTTTCAAGTTGGCGCTCTCGACGTCCAGCCAGGTACCGCCGCCGGCTTTATACGCGGCGTAGGCCAGCTTTTCCGCCTCAGCGGCGTCGTCCAGCGCGTCTATATTGATGGCCTGTTCTTCCATAAGGGCTTTGTAAGAGTCCAGCGCCTTGGCATAATCCAGGCCGGCCGCTTTTACGGCCTCGTCGCGTTTCGCGGCGGCCGCGTCGGCGTTAAGCCGGCTCTCTTTTTCCCGGTCCGCCAGGCGTCCGCTCTCGAATAACGGCAGGCTGAGTGCCAGCCCGGCCGAGTTCTGCATAAAGGAATAGAGGTTTGGACCGTTGGGGTAATCGATGGAGCTGCGCGCGCTCAAAGTAAGGCGCGGCAGCCGCTCCGCCTTGTAGCCGTCCGCCGCGGCGCGGTAAGCGCCGGCCGACTCGGCCAGCGCGGTAACCGAGGGCAGCGCGCCGCTAATCCCGCCTTCGGCGGCGGGCAGCAGGCGGTGCAGGATCTCCTCGTAAGGCTCAGCCTTCACCAGCAGTCCCGGCGTTCCGCCGTAATCCCTGCCGGCCAGGCGCGCGTCAAGCGGCAGGCCCCCGGCCTCGGGAACGGCTACGCCGGTAAGGTAGCTGAAATCCCGCAACGCCGCGGAAAGGTCGGCCCTGGCGCGCAGCAGGTCGCGTTTGCGGGCAAGGGTTTCCGCCCGTGCGCGGATAGCGTCCAGGCGGCTCCTGGTCCCGGCTTTTTCGCCCAGCGCTATATCTTTGTACTGCGATTGTGAAAGCTGCAGGTTCTCGCCTATCAGGTAGACCTTTTCCAGCGCCAGCTGCAGGGCAAAATAGGCCACCCTGGCATTAAGGAGGGTTTGCCGCCGCGCGTTCCCGGCCTCCGCCGAGCGGGCCGAGGCGGTCCGGCGGGCGGTCTCGCGCCCGGCGCGCAGGCTTCCCCCGTCCAGCGTCCACGAAGCGGTGGGGCCTATGGAATAATTCCAGTTGTCTCCGAGCTTTTTAGCGCCGCCCAGGGCCGGGGGCATGGCTATAGCCGGGACGACTTCCGCGTATTTAAGGCTGCCTTCCAGGCTGAGCCTGGGGCTTAGCAGCGTGGCCGAAGCGTCCGCCGCGGCGCG
>JAVHRY010000072.1:0-11913 GCA_036171915.1 Elusimicrobiales bacterium
CCCGGACAGGCATGCGGTTTATAAGTGCGTCTAAAAATTGTTTAATATAAGTACTATGCTCAAAAAAATAGTTCAGGCTTTCATCGGCTCCAAAAGCGAGCGCGCTTTAAAACTCATACAGCCCGTGGTTGACCAGATAAACGCCTTAGAAGAAGAGATTTCAAAACTTTCGGACGACCAGCTCAAAGCCAAGACCCCCGAGTTCAGGGAAAGGCTCTCCAAAGGCGAAACCCTGGACGATCTGCTGCCCGAAGCCTTCGCCTGCGTGCGCGAGGCTTCCAAGCGCGTGCTGAAGATGCGCCATTACGACGTGCAGTTGGTGGGCGGCATAGTGCTGCACCGCGGCAAAATAGCCGAAATGCGCACCGGAGAAGGCAAGACGCTGGTCTCAACCCTGCCCGCCTATCTTAACGCCCTGAGCGGCAAAGGCGTGCACGTGGTCACCGTGAACGATTACCTCGCCAAGCGCGACAGCCAGTGGATGGCCCCCGTGCACGAATTCATGGGCCTCACCGTCGGCTCGGTGCAGCATGATATGCCAAACGCCGAGCGGCGCGAAATGTACAACCGCGACATCACCTACATCACCAACAATGAAGTGGGTTTCGATTACCTGCGCGACAACATGGTAATGGACAGGGGCGAGCGCGTGATGCGCAACCGGAACTACGCGGTAGTTGACGAGGTGGACTCCATTCTCGTGGACGAGGCCCGCACCCCGCTCATCATCTCCGGCCCCGCTGAAGAATCGACCGACAAATATTACCTGGTAAACCGCATTATCCCGCTGTTGACCCCGCGCTTTATAACCGAAAAAGAGGAAATAGAAGCCAAGCGCGACGGCGTGGACCTGGGGAAGGGCTACGATGCCGTGATAGACGAAAAAAGCCACACCGCCAACCTCACCGAAGAGGGAGTGCACAAGGCCGAAAAAATACTCAGCGTCGGGAATATATACGACGACGTCAATTCCGAATGGGCGCACCATATAACGCAGGCGCTGCGCGCCCACCACCTGTTCCGGCGCGACGTGGAATACGTCATAAAAGACGGCGAGATAATGATAGTGGACGAATTTACCGGCCGCCTGATGCCGGGCCGCCGCTGGTCCGACGGCCTGCACCAGGCCATAGAGGCCAAGGAAAATCTGCGCATCAAGGAAGAGAACCAGACGCTGGCCACCATCACCTTCCAGAACTACTTCAAGCTGTACAACAAGCTCTCCGGCATGACCGGCACGGCCATGACCGAGGCCGACGAATTCTGGGAGATCTACCACCTGGAAGTAGTGGATATCCCCACCAACCAGCCTATGGTCCGCAAGGATTCCCCCGACCGGATCTACCGCACCGAGCGCGAAAAGAATAACGCCATCGTGCTGGAGATAGACGAGCGGTGGCGGCGCGGCCAGCCCATGCTGGTGGGCACGCGCTCCATAGAAAAATCCGAGAAGCTCGCCGCCATGCTGCGCGCCAAGGGCATCCCTCACCAGGTCTTGAACGCCAAATACCACGAGATGGAAGCCCAGATCATCGCGCAGGCTGGCCGCAAAGGCCAGGTGACCATAGCTACCAATATGGCCGGCCGCGGCACCGACATCGTGCTGGGCGGCAACCCGCCGGTGGAGGCGGAGCACGATTATGTAAGCACTACCGGCGGCCTGCACGTGATGGGTACCGAGCGCCACGAGAGCCGCCGTATCGACAACCAGCTGCGCGGCCGCTGCGCGCGCCAGGGCGACCCCGGTTCCTCCGTTTTCTACGTCTCGCTTGAAGACGAGCTGATGCGCCTTTTTGGTTCCGAGCGGATATCGGCCATAATGGAAAAGCTCGGTATGGAAGAGGGCGAGGTCATAGAATCCTCACTGGTCAGCCGCCAGATAGAAGGCGCGCAAAAACGTGTGGAGGGCATGAACTTCGACGCCCGCAAACAGCTGCTGGATTACGACAACGTGATGAACAAGCAGCGCATGGCGATTTACGAGCTGCGCAACAGCATTCTGGACGGCGCGGCGGTGACGGACCGCGTAAAAAAAATGATACACGAGGCGGTGGAAGAGCAGCTGGATGTGAACGCCCCCGCCGACCAGGCCGCGCAGCTGTGGAACCTTGAAGCGCTGAACGTTTATCTTAAGAGGGCCGTGGGCTTTGAACTTTCCTATACCCCCGACGAGATCCACGGGCTTATCAGGCCCGTCCTGGCCGACGAGGTTATGAAGCGCGTGGACGCGGCCTACGAGGCCCGCTTTGCCGCCTTCGCCGAGCGCAACGTGGACTTTACCGAGCTGCAGCGCGTGCTGCTGCTGCAGATAATGGACCACATCTGGAAGAACCACCTTTACGAGCTGGATAACCTCAAGAAAGGCGTGGGCCTGCGCGCCTACGGCCAGAAGGACCCGCTGATAGAATACCAGAAAGAGTCTTATTCCCTCTTCGAGGCCATGCTGGGCCGCGTGCGGGACCAGATGGTGGAATACGTTTTCCGCATACAGCTGCCTCCCCGCCCCGTCGCGCGGCCCGTAACGGTAGAGGGTTCGCCTCAGGAAGGCGGCGACGCCATGCAGGGCGCCGCGCCCAAGCCGGTCTCGAAGTTCGCCAACGCCAAGGTGGGGCGCAACGACCCCTGCCCCTGCGGCTCCGGCAAGAAGTATAAGAAGTGCCACGGGGCGAACGGTTAGGCTTGCCGGGCGGTCCGGAACGCAAAAACCGCGTCGCGCACACCGTGCGCGCGCTTCCCGCGCTCCCCCTCCGCGCTTACGCAAGCGTCGGGTCCCGGGAGGGTTTTGCTAACCCGGCCCGCCCGGCAAGCCGCGGAATCCGCTCAAGGTTCCCCGAAAAAGATAAAGGATGCTGAAAAAAATCCCACCCGCATTTTGCCCGGTTCTGACCGCGGTGTTGCTGATCCTGAGCTATCCCAAGTTCAACCAGGGCTGGCTGGCCTGGGGGGCGCTGGGGCCGCTTTCTTTTTACATCCTGAAGTCAAAAACGCCGAAGGCCGCGGCCGCCGGCGGGCTTGCCTGCGGTTTTTTATTTTATTCCGGGATACTTTACTGGATATACCCGACCATGCGCGCCGGCGGGGTGTCTTCCGTAATTTCGGCGCTGGGCCTGGTGCTGCTCGGCCTGCTGATGGCTTCGGAATTCCTGGTTATTTCCGTCTACGGCTTTTGCCTGAAAAAAACAGGTTTGAAAGTCTGGCCCTACCTGTTCGCGCTGGGCTGGTTCCTGCTGGAATACGGGAAGGTTTACCTTAGCCTTAAGGCGGTCTGGTTCCCCTGGTTCATGCTGGGTTATACCCAGTGGGCCTACAAGCCCCTGATACAGATAGCTTCCGTTACCGGGGTTTACGGCCTCAGCGCGGCCGTCTGTTTTACGGGGGCGCTGGCCGGCGCGCTTTGCGCGCGCGGACTGCCGCTCCGTTCCAGGCTGCTGCGCTTCTCCCCGGCCCTGTTCGTCTTCGCCGCGCTGTTTGTCTACGGTTCCGCAGAACTTAAAAAGGCCGGGGCCTCGGCGCCGCTCAGGTCTTTCAAAGCGGCGCTGCTGCAGCCCTCCATAGATCTTTACGCTAAGTGGGACAAGGCCGAGGCCGGGCATATCAAGGCGAATATCGAGGGCCTGCTGGCCGGGGCCGGGGGCGCTGACCTGGTGATCTGGCCGGAAAACGCCCTGCCCTGCTGGATAGACGAGCCGGGCTGTTACGCCTGGCTCAGGGCCGCGGCCGCCGGTACGGCCGGTAATTTTGTTGGTTCTGTTTCAAAAGGCGAGGGGCGGCACGTGGCGGCTTTCCTGCTGGACGGGAGAGGGAAGATAACCGCGTCTTATAATAAGCGGCAACTGGTGCCCTTCGGGGAATATGTGCCGCTGCGCGGCTTCCTGGGGAAACATATCAGAACCGTGGCCGCGCTGGGTGAATTCGTCCCTGGAGCCGCGGAGCAGGAGCTGATGGTTTTCAGAGGTTTCAGGATCGGGGCGGCCATCTGTTATGAATCCGTTTTTCCGTACCTGTTAGCCGCGGACGCGCGCGCCGGGGCGGATGTTTTTGTGAATATAACTAACGACGGCTGGTATCTTGACACGGCGGCGCCCTACCAGCATTTTATCGCCAATATTTTCAGGGCCGTTGAAAACCGCCGCCCGGTGGCGCGGGCAGCCAATAACGGCATTTCAGCCGTGATAGACCCCTGGGGCCGCGTACTGGCGCAGACCGCTTTGAATGAGCGCGTCGCGTTGGCCGTTACGGTGCCGGTTTACGGCGAACAGGCCCTGTTTCCGTATTACGGCAAATGGTTCGCCTTGGGGGCCCTGCTGGTGGTGGCGGCCTTCCTGCTGGCGGTTGCGCTGGTATGACGAAGATAGTTTTTTCTAAAGAATATACGGCAAAAACCCCGGGACACGTTTTCCGGGCGGATAAATTCGAGGCCGCGCTGAAATTGCTCTTGAGAGAAGGCGCCGTCGCTAAAAAGGACGTTGTGTGCCCGGCTCTGCCTTCCCGGGCGGACCTGTTGCTGGCCCACAAGCCCGGCTGGGTCAGGAAAAACCTGGAATTCCGTTTTAATTCCGAAGACAGCGCCAGGGCCGAGCTTAAAATCACCCGCGGCGTAGCGCGCGCGCATTTAATGAACGTGGGCGGGACGGTCCTTGCTGCGCGGCTGGCGCTGGCGGACGGGACAGGCATAAACTGCGGCGGCGGCTCCCACCACGCTTTCGCGGACCACGGGGAAGGCTTCTGCCTTTTGAACGACATTGCCGTGGCTGTTAAAAAACTGTTGAAAGAGCGGCGCATAAAACGCGCCCTGGTAATAGACCTGGACGCCCACCAGGGCAACGGGACCGCGGCCATTTTCCGCGGCGACAGGCGGGTTTTCACCTTCTCAATGCACGGCGCCGGTATTTACCCGGTGAAAAAAGAAAAAAGTTCGCTGGACATTCAATTCAAGCCGGGTACCGGGGACGCGGCCTACCTGGCGGCGCTGAAAAACGAGCTGCCGCGCGTCCTGAAAAAATTCAGGCCCGATTTCGCGCTTTACGTGGCGGGCGCGGATGTTTACCGGGGCGACCGGCTTGGCGGATTTAAGCTGACCCTGGCCGGGATAAAAAAAAGGGACGCCGTTGTTTTCAGGGAATGCCGCCGCCGCGGCGTGCCGGTGGCGCTTACGCTGGCCGGCGGTTATGCCTGGAAATTTTCCGATACCGTGCGCATACACGCAAATACTATAAAAACCGCGTTGAAAGGCGTTCTGAATTAATATAAACTGGATATCAGGATATGGCTAAAATACTTGTAGCTGAGGACGACGGAAATATAAGAACGCTGCTGGAAGCGATCTTGACGGCGAACGGCTACGGCGTCGATTTGGCCGCTGATGGCGCCGAGGCGCTTGAAAAGGCCAGAGTGTCTCCGCCCGACCTCATCATTTCCGACGTTATGATGCCTGAAATGGACGGGTTCATGTTCTGCCGCAGCGTAAAAGCCGACGAGCGGCTTAAGAAGATTCCCTTCATCCTTTATACCGCCACCAATTCCGAAAAAGACGAGGTGGCGCTGGCCGGAAATATAGGCGCCGCAAGGTTCATCTCCAAGCCCGGGCAGTTGAAAGACCTGCTTAAGTCCGTCAGCGAGGAGCTCTCTAAGGTCCGGGCCGCCGCCCCGGAGCCGCCGGCGGCAAGCCCCGTGTCCGCGGAGGTTGACAGGGAGTACCTGCTGGTGCTGCTGCGCAAGCTCAGGGCCAGGGAGAAGGAGCTGGAAGAGGCAAAGGCGAGTCTGCTGGAGAGCGAAGAAAGGCTTAAAAACGCGCAGGCAATGGCGCATGTGGGCCACTGGGAATTGGACCTGCGCACACATGTTCTGCTGGCTTCGGAGGAGGCTTTCCGCATTTACGGGGTTGACTACAAGTCCGGGGGCCTGCCCCTGGAAACCGTGCAGGCGGCCGTGCTTCCAGACTGCCGCCCCGGCCTGGACCAGGCTTTAAAAAAGCTGGTCAGCGGGCAGGGCGTTTACAACGAGGAATTCCGTATAATCCGCGCCAAAACAGGCGAATTGCGCCATCTCCATTCAAAGGCCGAGCTGGTCCGCGGCCCTGGCGGGGAGCCGCTTAAGGTAGCCGGGATTTTGCAGGATATTACGGAGGCGAAGCAGGTGCAGGAGGCGCTGCGCCAGGCGCAGAAACTGGATTCCATAGGCCAGCTTTCCGGCGGCATAGCCCACGACATCAATAACCTGCTGGGCCCAATACTCGGCTATGCCGATTTTCTGGGCAAAAGCCTGCAGCCGGGGGACGCGCGGCTTGCCGATATCGGGGAAATAGTAAAAGCCGCGGACCGCGCCGCGGGACTGGTCCGCAAGCTGCTGGCTTTCAGCCGCAGGCAGGTGCTGGAACCCAAAGTAGTAAGCCTTAATACCATAATTTCAGAAATGGGCAGGATGCTTGAGCGGGTGATAGGCGAGCGGCTGACGTTAAACCTTAAACTGGAAAAGGCCGTCTGCCCGGTAAGGGTTGACCCCGGCCAGGTAGAGCAGGTACTGCTGAATCTTGTGCTTAATGCGCGGGACGCCATGGAGAAAGGCGGGGAGATATTAATAGAAACTTCCGCCGTTGAGCTCAGGCAGGCCGCGCCCGCTGTGGGTGCGGCTGTGGCGCCGGGGCGCTACGTGGTTTTAAGCGTCAGGGACTCCGGGTGCGGCATGGACGAGGCAACCCGGGTTAAGATCTTCGAGCCTTTTTTTACCACAAAGGGCCTCGGCAAGGGTATGGGGCTGGGGCTTTCCAGCGTTTACGGCATAGTCAAGCAGAGCGGGGGGGAGATAAGGGTTGAAAGCGCGCCAGGCAAGGGGTCGGATTTTATCGTATATTTTCCCTGCTCCGAAGAGGAGCCGTCGGGAGCCGGTCCCGCCCCTATGGCCTCGCGAACCGGGACCGGGGTGGTGCTTCTTGTCGAGGACGACGAAACCATGCGCAGGATCGCCACGCGTATATTGGCCGGCTCCGGTTACTCCGTACTGGAAGCCGCTGACGGGCGGGAGGCTTTAAAGCTGCTTGAAAGCGATGGGGCGCGGGTGGCCCTGCTGCTGACCGATATCGCCATGCCGGAAATGGACGGGGCGGAGCTTTCGCTCGAAGTTTTTAGGAAATACCCGCATATTAAAGTGCTGTGTATGTCCGGCTACGCCGATAAAGAAACGGAAATAGGCCGCGTATTGGGCCAAAAAGCGGAGTTTATACAGAAGCCTTTCAGCCCTGACGCGCTTATGCTCAAGGTCAGTGCGCTTCTGAACCCGGGAAAATAGAACCCATAACCGATTTCGATAAAAAGTATCAGGCGATTTCTGCGTCAGAATTTTTCTCCCTGTTCCGGCTTTGTGTTTTTTGCGGTTAAATTCTCAACTGTTCCCTTGTTGAAAACATGGAATATATAAATGGGGTGGGCCGCCTGTCCTGCCCGATAGGCCTATTTGTCTGGGTCTATCGGAATAGCCCGGTGTTTTGTTTTGAACCGTAGAAATCTATTTCCGTCTCTTCTCCCGGGCCTTTCCCCAATGTGGCCTTGACGAGTCCATAGGTCTTAGGGCCTAAAAAGCAATAGGCCTAAAGACTTTTACTTGACTAGGCCTTATGGTCTTGATTATAATCAAGAGAGTGCTTAAACTATCAAGGTAAGCCACCCAAAGGCTACCAAACCAAACCGCAGTACTGGAGGAGTAATGTTAAGGAAAGCAGCCGCAGTATTCATAATGATCGCCACAGTCTCAACCCTGGTGTCAGCTGAAATCTCTTTTGACACCCCCAAGAACACAACCCTGCAGCAGGAAATAGCGAACCTTGATCTGAGCGTGCCCCAGGCCGCCCCGGTTGTGGAAAAAGCTCATTCCCCCAAAGTTGACAAAGAATGGACCATAATGGTTTTCGTCAACGGCAAGAACAACCTTGAGCCGTATGCCATTAAGGACATGAACGAGATGGAGCAGGTAGGCTCCACCGATAAGGTCAACATCGTGGCCGAAACCGGCCTGATCTCCGGCTACGGCACGCTGCCCTGGACCGGCACCGCCCGCTTCCTTATAAAGAAGGACGCGGACACCAATAAAGTCACCTCTCCCATACTCAAGAACCTGGGCACGGTAGACATGGGCGACTATAAGAGCGTCATCGACTTCGTGGCTTGGGCTAAGGCTACTTACCCCGCCAAGAAATATATGCTCGTTATCTGGAACCACGGCGCCGGCTGGATCAAATCCCGCTCCCCCGAGGTCACCAAGGGCATTTCTTATGACGACCAGAGCGGCAACCACATCAACACCCCCCAGATGGGCCTGATGATGAAAGCCATCGGCAAACTCGACGTATACGGCTCCGACGCCTGCCTTATGCAGATGCCCGAAGTCGACTACGAAATAATGCCTTACGTGGACTACATCGTGGGTTCCGAAGAGACTGAACCCGGCGATGGCTACACTTACAACACCTTCCTTGGCCCGGTTATCGCTAACCCCACCATGGACCCCCTCACCCTGGCGAAGCAGGCCGTCAACGCCTACTCCGACCATTACGGCACCGAGGACAACACCCAGAGCCTTGTAAAATCCGCGGCCCTTCCCGGCTTCGTGACCGCCACCAACAACTTCGTTGCCGCGGCCATGGCTGCCAATGAAAAGCCCCTGATCAAGACCGCCATGAGCAACGCGCAGGCTTATGCTTATGCCGAGAACAAGGACCTGTGGCACTTCCTCAGCCTCTACGCCGCCTCCTCCAAGAACGCGAACGTGAAGACCAAGGCCAAAGCCCTTCAGGATTACCTGACCGGCACCCTGGTGCTCCTCAACCGCGCGAACGCGAACTACGCGAACTCGCACGGCCTGGCGATATATATGCCTAACTCCACTACCGCGGCCTACAACGACCTCGCGTGGGCCAAGGCGTCCCAGTGGGACGAGTTCATCGCCTGGTATACTAAGTAATAAGCGTCCAGCACGCTGACGGAAGGGCCGGCTTAACAGCCGGCCCTTCTTTTTTTAAGGGGGACAGGCTGCTTTATTCAAATAAAGTGGCCTATCCCCCTTATTTCTATCTGGGCCCTTGGGCCCAGGCCTTAAGGGGTCCGGGGTCCCTTGTTAAAAACCTCCAATGGGCTAAACTATAGGTATGAACTTCTTCGATAAAAGTACGGAGGTCTCCATGATACGCAAGGTATATCTTTCCGTTATGGCGGTTTCGCTGTTCGCCTCGGTCGCCGCGGCCCAGGGCGCAAAAGTTGACTTTGACGGCATTGGCGGCGGGCTGGATATTAAAGAACAGCTCTCCGGCATGGAAGCCGCCCCCGAGGTGACCCAGGACAAGAACCTGTTCACCTGGCTGCACAATACTTTCGACCCCGCCGAGTGGACCATCATGGTTTTCGTGAACGGCAAGAACAACCTGGAGCCCTACGCCCTTAAGGATATGAACGAGATGGAACAGGTCGGCTCCTCCGAGAAGCTCAATATAGTGGTGGAAGCCGGCCGCATAGACGGCTATGACGAAAGCGACGGCGACTGGAAGACCACCCGCCGCTTCCTTATACGGAAGGACACCGATACCGAGAAGGTCAGCTCCCCCGTGGTGGCGGACCTCGGCAAAGTTGACATGGGCGACTATAAGAGCGTCATTGATTTCGGCAAATGGGCCAAGAAAGCCTATCCCGCCAAGAAGTACATGATGATAATCTGGAACCATGGTTCCGGCTGGGAGAAGGGCCTGAAGCCCGCCATTACCAAAGGCATTTCCTACGACGAGGAAACCGGGAACCACATAAACACCCCGCAGCTGGGCCAGATCCTCAAGGGCATCGGCGGAGTGGATGTTTACGGGTCGGACGCCTGCCTTATGCAGATGGCCGAGGTGGACTATGAAATAAAAGATTCGGTTAAGTTCATCGTGGGGTCCGAAGAGACCGAGCCCGGCGACGGCTATACCTACAATACCTTCCTCGGCCCCGTGGCGGCTAACCCCAGGATGAGCGCCCAAGAGCTGGCCAAGACGGCTGTGGACGCCTACAGCGACCACTACAAGGAACAGAACAGCGGTTCTACCCAGAGCCTCGTGAGAGCGGCCGCCATCCCCAAGCTGCTTACCCTTGCTAACGAGTTCGCCGCCGCCATGATCCAGGCTAACGAGAAAGACCTGGTCAAGAGCGCCCGCGACGGCGCCGTGAAGTTCGCTATGCCGGAGAACAAGGACCTGTACGACTTCACCCGGCTGGTGTTGGAAGGCACCAAGAACGAGGCTGTTAAGGCCAAGGGCCAGGCCCTTATGACCTTCATCACCTCGGAACTGGTGCTCCACAACCGCACCAACAACGACCCGGGCGGCTACTGGAACGAACCCGTGGACTTCTCTCCCGCCAAGGGCATCTCGGCCTACATCCCCTCGGGCGCCCTGGGCGAAGGCTATATGGACCTCCAGTGGGCCAAGGCCTCCGGCTGGGACGAGTTCCTTGCCTGGCTTAACAGCTAAGACTTACCGTAACGCAAGAAGGGGCCGGCTTAACCGCCGGCCCCTTTCTTTTTGGGCAAAAACAAAACCGCCCGGGTTTCCCCGGGCGGTTTATTTTGCTGATGCCTGCTATTATTTGGTGGCAGCGGCAGGAGCGGCTTCGGCCTTGGGGGCGTCGGCTTTCTTCATGTCGTGCTTCTTGCCTTCGTGCTTGCCTTCGTGCTTTACGATGGCCTTCACGGAAGTTTTGCCGCCTTTTACGGTGACTTTCACTTTCTGACCCTGGGAAAGGCCGGCCATTTTGGCGGCTTCAAGGGTGAAGGTCTTGTCGGCGCCTTTGGCGTCTTTCACGGTGATGGTGTTGGCGGCGGCGTCTATGGCGCTGATCTCGCCGGTGGTGACTTCAACTTTCTTCGCCTCGTTCTTCTTGGCTACGGGCTTCTCCATCTTGGCCGGGGCGGCAGCGGGGGCTGCGGCGGGGGTCGGGGTCTGGGCGAAGCTCATGCCGGTGAAAGCGGCGAGGGTTACGGCTGCAAGTATGTACTTTTTCATTCTGTAGTCTCCTTAAAAGTTAACTTCTATGCCTATAGTTTAGCAATCCCGTCATTAAAGCACTCTTAAAATAACATTAAAAGATTTTAATGTTGCCGGGTGGGTATAGGGGGCAGTATCGAACGGCGCTGCCTGCCGCTCCTGAACCTTTTAGATCTATGGGCAGGGGAAAGGACTTCTTTAATACGCTCTGGTGTCTGCTACGGATCAACGCACACATGTTATAATCATTTCAATGAGGGAGATAAAGGACAGGCATAACCGGTGGGGAAGGCTCTTGTTCTCGGGCGCCGCCGGCGAGGCCGGTGAACTGGGCAGGGGGGAACTTGAAGCCGCGCTGAGGGTCAGGGAGAACATGCCGCGGTTGTCGCGAAAGCCCGCCTTTTCAAAGGGCACCGGGCTGTCGAAAAGCCTTTGTGACTGGGTGCTGGAAAAGCTGCTTGGCTTCGTCCCGGTCGGGGCCGAGGTAAGGCTGGAGGGGGAAAAGCCGTTCTTTTCCCGCGTGCCTCCCGACTTGGGGAATTTCGTGAGCGATATAAACGGCGTGATCGTCCAGGACCAGTATGGCGCGGGCGCGGTACGGGGCAAGGTCGTGGTGGATGCCGGCGCCAATATCGGCGTCTTCACGCTGTATGCCTTGGCGCTTGGAGCCAGAAAAGTATATGCTTTCGAGGCCGTAAGTGAAACTTATAAGATGCTCGGCGGCAACCTCGCGCTTAACCGGGTTGGCGGCAGGATAAGGGCCGTAAATACGGCTTTGGGCGCGCGGGTGGAAACGGCCAGGCTGAAAATAGCGGGTTGCGGAAGCGGGGCGTAGATGATCGCCTGCCCGGGAGCCAAAGTTAACCTCGGGGTGCGTTATCCGGAAGTGCGCGCGGTAGAACTTGCGCCGCTTG
>JAVHRY010000073.1:0-5919 GCA_036171915.1 Elusimicrobiales bacterium
TCTCTGTTTAAGACCACGCCCACCGTTTTAAAGATTATCATAACGTCCAGCCACAGGTCCCAGTTCTTAACGTACCAGCTGTCCATGGCCAGGCGGAAGTCGTAAGAGGTATTGCTGCGGCCGCTTACCTGCCACAGGCCGGTTATGCCGGGGGGGAGCTTAAGGATGGTTTCGCCCTCGGCCGCCAGAAATTCAGTTTCCCTGGGCAGGTAAGGGCGCGGGCCTATAAGGCTCATTTCGCCTTTAAGGATGTTTAGCACCTGCGGCAGCTCGTCCAGCGAGGTGGAGCGCAGCCATTGGCCCACCTTGGTTATGCGGGGGTCGTCCTTCAGTTTCCAGTATTTCTCCCACTCTTCCCTGGCGGCGGGGTCCTCCGCTAATATCTTCTTCAATCTCTCTTCCGCGTCGTTGTGCATGGTGCGGAATTTATAGCACAGAAAGGGTTTGCCGTTCTTGCCTATCCGCTCCTGCTTGAGCAGGGCGGGGCCGGGCGAGTCCTTTTTTATTAGCCTTGAGATAAAAAGCAGAAAAGGCGCCGCCAGGAGGAAGACCGCCAGGCCGGCGGCGTAGTCTATAAGCCGCTTGGCAGCGTAGTTGAGCGGCTGCGCCAGGTTGTTCTTTATCTCTATGATCATGGTCTGCTCTTTGAAGAAATGGCGCAGTTCGGTGCCGGTCACGGCTATACCTTTCATGTCGGGAATAAAGAGCGTGTTCTCCGCCTTATGCTGGATGCGGCTGATAAGGCCCCTGGTGGCGTCTTTGTCCAGTTCCGGTTTAGCTACAACCACGTCGTGGATGGAGGCGCTTTTAATATAGCGTTCTATCTGGTCTATGCCGGGGTGTATGTGGCAGCCGCAGATCTCGCTTATGCCGGGAGTATCGTCTACAAATCCAACAACCTGATAGCCGAGGTTCGGTTCGCCTACTATGGCTTTATACGCGCTGACGGCGGTTTCGCCCGAACCGACTATTAGTATCTTTCTTCTCAACAGGCCGGCTGAGTACAGGAGCTTTTTTACCTTTAGGCGTACGGGGGGGAATAATACTACCGCCAGCGTGAACATGGTGGCTATAAGTATACGTGAGTAATCCTGCCCGCGCTTCATCAGGAACAGCATTGTGAGGATTGCGATGGTGGAGAAGAAGGCGGACTTCCAGACGAACTTTACCTCGTCCCAGGCGGCGAAGCGGCGGGAGTAGCCTTCTTCGTAAAGCATGATAAGCAGCCACACCGCGAAGATCCACAGGTAATTGCCGAAATTGTAGCGGTACTCCGGCAGGTTTTTGAATATGTGCGGCAATACGGCCTGGCGGACCAGCACGGCGGTGCGGAAGATAACGAACAGCGCCGTAAAATCCAGTACGAAAAGAGCCAGCGTTCCCAGGCGGGTTTTAAGTTTAGGAATGGCGAGTTGGTTCTGAAAGTTCATAAGGGGACAGAAGACTTACTTTCTGGCCGCGGTAATTGGGACGGCCAGGGCGCCGGCGGCAAGGTATATAAGCCAAGGTATAAAAAGAGGGGTGGCTTTGAATTCTTCTATAGCGGGGATAATCATTTTGATTATTATACTTTATCGCTATAAGCCCATTCTGTTAAGTTGCAGGTTAGTTTGCCCCAGGAGTTGCAGGATGTTTCCCCCCAGTATCTCATTGGACAAGGTGGGGCAGTTATTATTGCAACTAGCGGGTAAATTTCGGTTGCAACTTTACAGGTAGGGCAGCCCGCTCCAGGATTCAGGACCAGCGGAGACTATGTGAAAAGCGGGAAAATGGCGGCATTCGGACTTTCCTGGCGGCGCCGGTCAGCGTAAGCTGACTGCGGCGCCGTTGGCCCGTGTTAAGCCGTTTTTCCGAGCTCGCCGGTTATCTTGGCTATTTCAGCGGCGGCCGCGGTCATAAGGGCCAGCATTTCTTTCTTTTCGGCGGGGGAACAGTCCTTGTAGAGCTCGGCCGCGCTCTTAAGGCTGGAGCATTTGGATTTTAGGTCGTGCAGGAGTTTTGCGGCGTCGGGATTCGTCATTTTCCCTCCATATCCAGCCCGTTCTTTTTGAGCGTGGCGTAAAGCAGCCTGGTGGAGATTTTCAGGTCCGCCATCGTCTTGGTTTTCTTGCCCTTGTTCTCCGCCAGGTTGCGCGTTATGATTTCATCCGAGGTTTTTTCGAGCGCGGCTTCCAGGCCGTGCGCCAGGGCGTAGGCGTAAATGTTCCCGTCGCCGCCTTCGGCGCGCGGGGCGTCCTGTCCCTTTAAACGCTTTTTGACCGCTTCGGCGTCCACGCGGCCGCCGGCGCCGCTGGAGAGCAGGTCCACGAACTTCTTAAGCTCGCGCACGTTGCCGGGCCAGCAGTAATTCTCCATGAATTCCCTGGCTTCGGCCGTGAACGAAAGGCGCTTGCCGCCCTTGGTGAAATGCTGGATCAGCGGGAAGATGTCCGCTTTGCGGTGCGAGAGCGGCTTTAGCTTTATGGTGTAACCGTGCACGCGCTGGAACAGGTCGAAGCGCATTTTGCCCTGGGCTATCAGCGCCTGCGGGTCCTCCAGTGTGGCGCTGATGATGCGGAACTCTGAATGCTCGGGTTTCTCCGAGCCCAGCGGGTAGAAGGAGCGCTCCTCTATGGATTTGAGCAGCTTCATCTGCATGTTCAGGCTCATGGTGCCGATCTCGTCCAGGAACAGCGTGCCTTTATGCGCCTCCAGCAGGCGGCCCTTGCGGTGGTCGCCGGCGCCGGTGAAAGCGCCTTTCTTGTAGCCGAAAAGTTCGGCTTCCAGCAGGTCCTCGGTGTAGGCGGAGCAGTTTATCGCCACAAAGGCGCCCTCGCGGCCGGAATGCTCGTGCAGCACCTTGGCCAGCGAGGTCTTGCCCGTGCCCGACGGGCCCAGGATCAGGATAGGCAGCTCGGTGGGCGCGTACTTAAGCGCTTCCGTGGCGGCGGCGCGGGTTTCGGCGTCCTCGGTGATGAAGGCCGAGGTAAAAATATCTGCGGCGCCGGCGGCCTTGCGGTTCTGGATGAACTTGCGCAGGATATCCCCGACGTTGGACTCCTCGTTGCCCTTGGCGTAGAAATCCGCCGCGCCCAGTTCATAAGCGCGGTCTATGGTCTCGGCCGAGTCCGAGCTGGAGACCACCACGGCGTGGATCCCCTTGGCGACCGCGGGCTGGATGGCCTTGAGTCCGGAGCAGTCGTCGTCCGGGCCCAGCATCAGGTCGAAAAAACCGATGTCGTATTTCGTAGTTTCTATTTTTTTCAGGGCGGTCTTGAGGTCGCCGGCGAGGTCGACGTTGTGGGCGGAAAGATGCGTCGCCATCACTTTCTGGGCCAGTTTGTCGTCTTCAAGCACCAGGATATTGAGTTTTTCCATCGGTTCCTTTTCGGGCGAGAATAATATTTTCAAATGAAATGATTTATCTTCTATGTCAATTATACAGAAAATAGGGGCCGCGGTCCCGCATATGGGGCCCGGGCCGGGCGGATTGCTGGCATTAAAATTGCTCTGTATCGGTAGTAATGGTTATAATACCCCTGCGGTCAAAAGGAACCCATATGAAATTTACAGGGCACAGGCTGAATCTGTCCACCGGCACAAAAACCTCGGCAGCGCTGAGAGGCGCGCTGAAACTGGCGCACATGGCGGAGATGTCCGAAGAAGATTTCGAGAAGGAATTGGCCGCGGTGGAGGGGAACCGGTTCTTCCAGCTGCTTAAAAGTTCCGGCGCCATGAACCTGGCGGAGTTCCCTTCGGCCCGCTACGCCGCGCGCAAGTACGCCGGCTACGGCCTGAAACTTTCGGGCGGGGACCTGCCGGAGCTGGCGGACGGCAAGGGCGACCTGGTGGGGATGATCCAGGGCATAGGGCAGGAGAAGTTCGAGGCCTGCTTCCTTAAAGACGCCGTAATGAGCGACGTGGAACGGGCCGAGGAATGCGACATTACGGTGCAGGACGCGGAACGCCTGCGGGATTTTGTGACCCGGGCTTTTATCCGGGCCGAGTTCGAAGGCTCGGCCGAAGCGCCAGCGGCGAAAGTTTACAGCGCGGTGGCCGGTATCGAGCTGGCGGAAGGCGCGCCAGTGCTGGCCTTCTTCCACCGCGAGATCTGGAAAGGCCGCTACAAGGTGGACGGGGAGAAGCTCACGGAGCTGCTGCAAGGCCTGCCGGACACCGAGAAGACCGGCATAGAGAAGGTTATAAAAAGGCTGGAGTTCGCCGACAAGCGCAAGACCACGCTGTACCGCGCGCTCGAGATCCTGATAAGCGTGCAGGCCGAATACCTCGCCACCGGCGAGCCGGGCCGCCGCCGGCCGCTTTCGCAGAAGACGCTGGCTAAAAACCTGGAGGTGCACACGAGCGTGCTCAACCGGCTTGTAGCCAATAAGTCCCTGCAAATGCCCTGGGGCATGGAAGCGCCCATGTGCGTGCTGCTGCCCAGTTCCAAAGAGGTAAACCTTGAGCGGCTTTATTCCATAGCCGCCCAAAAGCCGGAGTTAAGCGACGAACTGCTGCGCGTTGAATTGAAGGCCCGCCACGGCGTGTCGCTGTCCCGCCGTTCGGTTGCCCAGTATCGCAAAGACCTTAACCTGGCCGCTTCCGGCCGCCGTTCTTTAATAACGCCGCGTTAACCGGGCCTTTTTTGTGCTATTGTTATATAGTAATATCAAGGGGGCAGGGCGCCAGGCAAGGCGGTTTAAAATTTATGCGGCTTAGCGGCGCAAGCCGCCGCGCGGCGCTGTTATTTTAAGAAGGGAGCAATTGGCTATGGAAAACACTCAACATTGGGATTTCAGGGCGGATGAAGTGCCGGCCATAGAGGTGGAGGCCGACGCCGGGGATATCAGCCTGGCGGTTGAGGAGGGGATGTTCATTAAGGCCGAACTCACCGGCGGCTATGATTCCGGGAAAACGGAACTGACCGTTGAGGTCAGGGATTCGAAACTTGTCCTTACCGTTAAATCCAAAAAAAAGTGGTTCTGGTCCGGCGGCAGTTGCAAGAACGGTTTTAAGATCAGCGCGCCGTCAAAAACCCTGCTGAACATTAAAAACGGCGCGGGGCGCGTTACGGTGGGCGGCTTCGCGGCGGGGGCGGATATTTACTCCGGCGCGGGCGAGGTGGAGTTCCGCGGCCTTTGCGGGCCGATAAACGTAAAAAGCGGGGCGGGCACCGTCAGCGGCGAAGTTTTTTCCGAAGCCCTGGACATTAAATCCGGGGCGGGCGCAGTAAACCTGGCCTGGACGCGGAGCCCGGATACGGGTTCCGTCTCCGTTAAGAACGGGGCAGGCAGCACCACCCTGGCCTTCCCGGAGGGAAGCAAAGTTGCCGTGAAATTTAAATCGGGCGTGGGCAGCATGACCAACGACCTGGGGGACACCCCTTCCGCCGCTTTCAAGGTGGAGGTAAAAAGCGGGGCGGGCAGCCTGGCTATAAAGAAACGCTGAAAATTTGCTAGAATGAATGTTCAGTCGTTGTTATCGCTTTAGGGCCCGTAGCTCAGTTGGTTAGAGCAAGCGACTCATAATCGCTGGGTCGTAGGTTCAAGTCCTACCGGGCCCAGTATTTAAGCTAAAAGGCCGTCCGATATTATCGGGCGGCCTTTTTGTTTTACGGGGCGGGCTTACCGGGGTTTCTTTATTTTTTCACCGCCATATCGTTCTTAAAGGTGTATTCCGCTTTAAGCGGGCCTCCGGGTTCGTAAACACGCAGCTCTTTTATGACGTTGTTCTCAAATAATAATTCTTTCTGCAGCTTGCCGTCTTTTGTGTATATTTTTACCGCGCCGTCGGGCATCCTGCCTTCCTGGCTTGTGATGTTCAGATTCTTGTCCAGCGTGGCTTTCCCGATATACTTGCCGTTCCACTGGAAAGTAAAGCGTTCGCCGCGTGCCAGTTCTATTGTCTTAACCGTTACCATGGATTCCTGCTCTTTTGGGG
>JAVHRY010000073.1:6019-11798 GCA_036171915.1 Elusimicrobiales bacterium
CCGCGTGCCAGTTCTATTGTCTTAACCGTTACCATGGATTCCTGCTCTTTTGGGGGTTCGGCGGAAACTTGCGGCTTCGGCGGTTCAGCTATGTGGTCGTCCTCGTAATAGACCGAGGCTTTAACGGTCCCTGCCGCGTCGAATTCCTTTTTCCAGCCGTTGAGTTTGTCGTTCTTGTACTCGGCTTCCATAAGCTGCTTGCCGTCTTCAGCGAAATATTTAAAAGGGCCTTCCTTCGCGCCGGCCAGGTAGTACGCCTCTATCTGCGGCTTCCCGGAACTGTAATAGGCTTTGAAAGTGCCGCTGGCCTTGCCGCCGGCCACGGTCTTTACCGTTTTAAGGCCGCCGTTGGCGAAATATTCTATATAGGTGCCGTCTTTTATAGCGCCTTCCGCGGCGATAAGCGCGCCGTCGGAATTGAAGGTTTCGGTCGCTATGACGACCCAGTTCTCCGAATACACCAGGCTGTGGGTGCTGGTGCTGGGCAGCACGGTGGTGAAGGTGAGCCTTACCTGCGCCGGCCCGGCTGCGGCAGCCTGCGCCGTGGATACCGCCACGGGGGCGGCGCTGGTTATTACCACCGCCGCAGCGGTGGAGACCGCTGCCGCTGCGGGCTGCGCGGTTGAAATAAGAACCGGGGCAGCCGGCGGCGCCTGCTGCTTCTGGATATCGGCTTTATTTATGGTGAGCGAGCCGTAACGCGTTTTCACCAGTACCGCGCCGTCCATTTCCCCGGTCACTTCTCCTTCTATCCTGGCGCCGTCCTTAAGAATAAAGGTGTCCGCCCGGCAGAGCCCGGGGACTAAAAGAAAAGATATGCAAATTAATAATTTCATAATGTAGCCTCCACGGTTTAATTCTACTAAATGAACACGGCTTAATACTAAACTGCCGGGGCTGCGTTCCCGGGGGCGGGGGTTTTCCCCCCTTGACAGTATGATACCGCTATAGTATCATTAAAACAAGATGAAACTAATAAACAGAAACGTGGATTACGCGGCGCGCGCGCTGGTTTTTATGGCCAGGGCCAACAAACCTACCGTCTCCGTCACGCAGATGCAGGAGGAAGTGGGGGTTTCGCGCCCTTTCCTGCGTAAGATAATGCAGAAACTGCACAAGGCCGGTATTTTGCGGTCCGTAAAGGGCAAGGGGGGCGGCTTCGGCCTGGCCCGGGCGCCGGAAAAAATAAGCTTCAGCGAACTTATTGCCGTTCTGCAGGGCCCGGTGACCCTTGGCGACTGTGTTTTCCGCAAAAAGATCTGCCGCCACCACGGGGTCTGCATCCTGCGCCATAAAATAGCGGCCATAGAAACCCGCATGCTAGCCGAACTACAGGCGATTACAGTGGGGGATCTGATTTAAGGAAACAATGTTTTCAAAAAATAGCAAGATGTGTAGTCGGGGTCCTGGCAAGGGTATGGGCCCGTCGGGCACGGGGTCGGGACACACCGTGCCCGCCCCTCGTCACTCGGCCTCGGCGCTTACGCAAGCCTCGGCCTCCGTGACGGCCCTCCGAACCCATACCCTTGCCACCCCTCCGGGGGAAAAACATTGTTCTTAACTAAAGAGAACAGGGGATTATGAAAACCAAAAGACAGATCATCAAAATTGACGAAGAGAAATGCGACGGGTGCGGCAGCTGCGTTACCGGCTGCCGCGAGGGCGCGCTGCAGGTGATAGACGGCAAGGCCCGCCTGATAAGCGACCTGCTCTGCGACGGCCTGGGCGCCTGCATAGGCGACTGCCCGCGGGGGGCTATAAAGATAGAAGAGCGCGCCGCCGTGCCCTACGAAGAGCTGAAGGTAATGGCGGGCATGGTCAAACAGGGCCCCAACACTATTAAAGCGCATCTTAAACACCTGCAAGACCATGGCCAGAAAACTTTTTTAAAGCAGGCGTTTTCTTACCTGGCGGAACATAATATACCGAACCCGATGGAGGAAGAAATGAAAAAAGAACATGAACACGAACCCTGCGGCTGCCCCGGCGGCCGCACCATGGATTTCCGGGAGCCCGGCCCCCGTGCAACGGAAGAAGCCGCGCCCGCCGCCTCCAGGCTGCGCCAGTGGCCCGTACAGCTGCATTTGGCCTCGCCCATGGCCCCTTACTTCCAGAAGGCCGACGTGGTAATAGCCGCGGACTGCACCGCCTACGCCTACGGCAATTTTCATAATGACTTTATAAAAGGCAAAGCCATAGTGATAGCCTGCCCCAAGCTTGACGACGGGCAGGACCTGTATGTTGAAAAAATACAGGGCCTTATAGAAGACGCCAAGGTGAACACGCTTACCGTGGTTACCATGGAGGTTCCCTGCTGCAACGGTCTGTTGGCCATGGTGAAAAAAGCGGCCGCGGCTTCAAAGCGCAAGGTGCCGGTAAAGCACGTGGTAATAGGCATACAGGGCGGAGTAAAGAGCGAAGAGTGGGCCTAAAAAATAAAAACCCGGGGCAGAGAACCCGCCGCCGCATAGTTACAGCGGCAGGCGGGTTTTATTTTTTATACAATTAATTAACTTATGACCTCCAAGGCGAACATACTGGTGGTGGACGACGAAGTCCAGATTTCGGAAATGATAACAGCCGCCCTGACGGTCAACGGCTACAGCGTGGCCACCGCTTTTGACGGAGAGCAGGGGCTTAAGAAGGTCGGCGAGGAAAAATTCGACCTGGCCATTATGGACATACAGATGCCGGGCATGGACGGCATAACGGCGCTGGGCGAGATGAAAAAAATAGACCCGGAGATAGAAGTTATTATCGCCACCGGGCACGGCACCATGGGCACCGCCATACAGAGCATGCGTAAGGGCGCCTTTGACTACCTGCATAAGCCTTTTGAAATAAAAGAGCTGCTTAAAGTGGTGGAGCGGGCTTTGGAAAAACGTAAATTCAACGACATCTCCAAGGCCATCTTCTCCACCATACGCCCGGAAGAGTTGCTGCGCATAATCATAGACTCGGCGGCCAGGATCCTGAAAGCGGAGGAGTCGCTGCTGGCGCTGCCGGACAAGGACGGCAAACTCCAGATAGCGGTGTCCGACGGGCTGGAGGGGGAGGCGCAGAAAAATTCCAGGCTGGAGCTGTGCGCGCGCGTTATGGGGAAAGGCGGCAGCGCCTCCGAGTCCGTGCAGCTGGTGGACGAGCCGGAAAAAAACAAAAAATACGCCGATATCCCCGGCATCGGGGCGGTGCGCTTCGCCATGTTCCTGCAGCTTATGGAGGACGGCAAGCCGGCCGGGCTTATCAATATAAACCGCCTTGAGGCGGAGGAATATTTTACGGTGGACGACATGCAGCGCGCGAAGCTCTTCGGCTCGCTGGTGAACCTGGCGCTGCGCAACTCCAAGCTTTACCGCCAGCTGCAGGAAACCCAGGGGCAGCTGATCCAGGCCGAAAAAATGTCCGCCCTCGGCCAGCTGGCCGGCGGCCTGGCGCATGAGATCAATAACCCGCTTTCCGGCATATTGGGTCTTACGCAACTGGTGGTGGAGAACACGGACCCGGCCAGCCAGAACTTTAAAGACCTGAAGGAAATAGAAAAGGCCGTCTTCCGCTGCAAAAAAATAATAGTTTCGCTGCTTTCCTTCGCCCGGCAGGAAAAAACGCACACGGAGCCCGTCAGCGTGAACCAGGCCATAGAGGAAACCCTTACGCTGTGCGCCCGCCAGATGGAACTTAAGCATATAAAGATAACACGACAGCTGGGGCCCGGCCTGCCGATGGTGAACGCGGATTTCCAGCAGCTTATGCAGGTGTTCCTGAATTTGTTCACCAACGCCCGGGACGCCATGGGCGAGGGCGGCGAGCTCACCATCACCACTACCCCGCTTAAATCCCCGGCCGGCAAAGGAATGGTGATGACCGCCATAACCGACACCGGCTCCGGGATAGCCCCGGACATCCTAAACAAGATCTTTGACCCTTTCTTTACCACTAAACCGGTAGGCCAGGGTACGGGCTTGGGCCTTTCGGTCTGCCTGGGCATAATAAAACGCCTTAACGGCACCATTAAGGCCCACAGCGAAACCGGACAGGGCTCTACTTTCACTATCAGCCTGCCCGTCTGATATGGCTAAAATATTGATCATAGACGACGAAGAAGTGGTGCGCAACTATGTGCGGCGCGCGCTGGCCAGCCGCGGCTGGGAAGTGTCCGAAATGGCCGACGGGGTCACGGCGCTGGCCCTGCTGGAAAAAGAAAATTTTGACGTAGTCGTCTGCGACCTTAAAATGCCGGATATGCGCGGCGAGGAAGTAGTAAAGCGGATAAGCGCGCTGCGCCCCGGCACCGGTATAATAGTTATTACCGGCTCGGTTTCAAATATAACAAGCCCCATAGTGCCGGGCGTAAACGTGGACGGCTTTCTTATAAAGCCGTTCGGAATAAACGAAATACGGGAACTGTCGGAAAAAGTGCTTAAAAGGTAGTTGCCGGCGGAACCGCTGTCCGCTGCCTGCCGCTTGCTTCTCCCGGCCTAGTGCAGTCCACATTCGTCCGATACTTTCCCCTCTTCTCCCATTAAAGCTATTACCGAGTTCATCTCGGCTACGCTTATCTGCGGCGGAACGGCCGCCTTGTAAAACCCGTCCAGCAGCTGGTAGAACTTGTTCTTCGCGCCCTGGTCTTTTATCTCCCCGCCCGGGTTCCTGTGCAGCTCGGAGTTGTTGTAGCCGGGCTCGCGCATCTGCAGCGCCCAGTACTTGGCCTTGGCCTCCAGGGCGGCGTCCTGCATGGAGCTTACGCGGGCGCGGCGGGCGTTGCAGGTTTCGGTGTTCAGGCTGGCGGGGGCGTCGCGGAAATCCACGAAGGCGGGCTGCAGGTCCTCTTGATCGAACATGGCCGCTATTTCGTGCAGGTCGGGGACGTCAAAATTAAAATCCGCCTGGTCCGGCATCATCTCCGCCTGCCTGTCCATCTGCGCCTCCACCGTGTGCAGCACCGTGCCGGTGAGCGGGTCGATCATCTTGGCGATGATCTTGAGCTGGTCCCTGGTGCCGAAGATGGTGCCTACTATTATGGCGTCGCTGGGGTTGATCTTGGCGGGGGCCCCTTCCTCTTCCTCGGTGACCCCCGAGGCGGCGAGCCTGCGCTCCTCCAAAACTTTGTCCAGCTGCGAGCGCTCCAGCAGGTTTACCTTGCCCGAAGCTACAAGGCTTGAAAGAAGTTTTTCGGAAAAATATTCGCTTTCCTGGCGCGAGGTGTGAGCCTTGCGGGAGAAGCCGATCACGGCCAGGTTCTTAACTTTCTTATTGTTGGAATATTTGGCGATGTCGTTGGCCATGGTCTGGTAGACGGTTTCCGCGGCGGCCGGGAGGGCGCCCAGTTGGAGCGCTAAGGCGGCAGTTAAAGCCATTATCAGAGCCGATTTGTTTCTGGTCATAACCCCTCCTCTCCACGCTAATACTTTAATAGAGGCGGTTATGTTAAATGCCAAAGAATAATCAAATATTCATCAAATCTGCGGGTGTGAGTGTGGGCCGGCCGGCTGGACCGGGTTAGCGAAACCCGTCGGACCACGCCGCTTGCGTAAGCGCGGCGCGGGAGACAGGTAAGGGCGGGCACGGTGTGCCCGACTGTTTTTGCGTTCCGGTCCAGTCGGCCGGCCAGCGGGACTCACGAGTGGTATTTAATCTTATTCTAATCTGTAGCCGTGGCCGGTTACACTGGTTATGCGCGCGCCTATCACCGGGCCCAGCTTCTTGCGCAGGGAGGAGACGTGCACGCCCACGGTGTGCGGGTCGTTGTAGCTGGCCGGGTCGTAGCCCCAGACCGTTTCCA
>JAVHRY010000074.1:0-11793 GCA_036171915.1 Elusimicrobiales bacterium
AAACCGTCGTTGAGCCCGCCGCTTGCATAGCGCGGCGGGCGAATACCGAGCGAGGCCACGGTGAGGACCGGCGAAGAGCGAAACATAATTATGTTTCGCGCCCGGTCCGCAAGACCGCAGGCAATTTCCTGCGTAAGCGAAATTGCCGAGGTGGGGCCGCGGAAAACCGCTATGCGGTTTATCCGTGGCTGGCCGAGCGCGTTTTGCGTTCCGGTCCGCCCGGCGCCCGCAGAAACACCTATCGTTAAAAAGAGGAAATAGGGTATGCCCGAATTCAAATACTCTGAACTTTTTCAGCTGACTGCACCAAAGGCTGAATTCCGTCTGCTCTTCAAAGAGGGCGTGAAGGTTATTAAGGCCGGGGACCGGGAGATCCTGGAAGTCGCTCCGGAAGCCCTCGTCCTGCTGGCCCGCGAGGCGGTAAAAGAGGTTTCCTTCCTGCTGCGCCGCGCCCATAACGAACAGGTAGCCGCTATATTTTCAGACCCCGAAGCCTCCGGGAACGACAAGTTCATAGCCTTCTGCCTGCTGGACAACGCGGCCATCTCGGCGCATTTTGAGCTTCCTTTCTGCCAGGACACCGGCACCGCCACCGTGGTGGCAAAAAAAGGCGAACAGGTCTGGACCCGCTCTAACGACGAAGCGCTGCTCTCCGAAGGCATCCGGGAGACCTATACCGGGGAGAACCTGCGCTATTCGCAGACGCTGGCGCTGGACATGTACCGGGAAAAGAACTCCGGCGACAACCTGCCGGCCCAGGTGGATATTTATTCCAGGCCAGGCCTGGCTTACGATTTCCTTTTCGTCACCAAGGGCGGCGGCTCCGCCAACAAGACCATGCTTTACCAGGAAACCAAGGCCACGCTGACTCCGGAAAAGCTGAAACCTTTCCTGATAGAGAAGATGAACTCCCTGGGCACCGCGGCCTGCCCGCCCTACCATATAGCTTTCGTTGTAGGCGGCACTTCCGCCGAGATGTGCCTTAAGACCGTAAAGCTGGCCTCCACCGGCTATTTGGACGGCCTGCCGGCCGATCCCGGCGGTACCGGCCGCGCCTTCCGCGACAAGCAGCTGGAGGCAGAACTGCTCGCAGCCTCGCGCAAGCCGGGCTACGGCGCGCAGTTCGGCGGCAAGTATTTCGCGCACGACGTAAAGGTCGTGCGGCTGCCCCGCCACGGGGCCTCGGTCCCCATCGGCATGGGCGTTTCCTGCTCGGCCGACCGCAATATCCTGGCCCGCATAGACGCGCGAGGCGTCTGGCTGGAGGAACTGGACCGCGACCCGGGCAGCCTGATACCTTCTAACATACGCGCCCGGTTTTCAGCCTGCGTTAACTGCGTCAGCGTGGACTTGAACACGTCCATGAAGGAGATACAGGCGCAGCTCTCCACGCACCCCGTCGGCACGCGCGTGGCGCTTACCGGCCGCATCGTAGTAGCGCGGGACCTGGCGCACGCCAGGTTCAAGGAACTGCTGGACGCCGGCAAACCGCTGCCGGAATATCTTAAGAACCACCCGGTTTATTACGCCGGCCCGGCCAAACAGCCAAAAGGCAAGCCCTCCGGCGCTTTCGGCCCAACCACCGCTGGCCGCATGGACTCCTACGTGG
This sequence comes from Elusimicrobiales bacterium, assembly GCA_036171915.1. Taxonomy (GTDB): domain Bacteria; phylum Elusimicrobiota; class Elusimicrobia; order Elusimicrobiales; family UBA9959; genus UBA9959. The sequence goes on from JAVHRY010000074.1 coordinate 1,610, forward strand.
CTCTGCTGCAGTCCAGGGGCGCTTCCCTGGTAATGATAGCCAAAGGCAACCGCTCGCGGGCCGTAACGGACGCCTGCAAAAAATACGGCGGTTTTTATCTGGGCTCCCCAGGCGGCCCCGCGGCCCTGCTGGCCGAAAGGCATATAAAGAAAGTGGAGCCGCTGGACTACCCGGAGCTGGGGATGGAAGCCGTCTGGGCGATAGAGGTGCAAGACTTCCCGGCCTTCATACTGACGGACGACAAAGGCGGAGATTTTTTTAAAGATATTTGACGCGGGCAGTGCGGGCTAAAGAGCAGCACGATGTTTAAAACATATATTTTTTTAGTTGCGCTCATTAGCGCGGCCGCTTTTTCCCCCGGTTGCGACATACCGCTTGGGACGCCGCAGGAGCGGATGTTTAAGGCCGCTAAAAACGACTATACACGCAACATGCGCAAGCTGCTGGACTCCGGCATAGCCCCCGACATCACTGATCCCGCCGGCTGGACCCCGCTGATGTGGGCCGCCGCCAAGGACAATACCGACACCCTGAGCCTGCTTATTTCCCGCGGCGCAAACATAGAAGCGCGCAATGCAAAAAGGGAAACGGCGCTGCATATCGCCTCGCGCTGGAGCCGCCTTGAAACCATACATTTACTGATCTCTTCCGGAGCGCGCACCGAAGCGCTGGACCGCCTGGGCTGGACCCCCCTTATGTGGGCCGCACTGCAGGGCAGGACGGAGGTTGTGGAAGAATTGGCGCGCGGCGGGGCAGATATTGAATTCCGGGATTCAAACGGCAGTACCCCTATTATGATGGCGGCCCGGCGCGGCCGCATAAAAACGGCGCAGAAGCTGATAGAGCTGGGGGCTAACCCCTACAAAACCAACAATTCAGGCAATGCCGCGGCACAAATTGCCAGGCTGAGCAAGTACACCGAACTTGCCGATATCCTGGACGGCACCAAGGCTAAACCCGGGAAAAAATAATTGCGGCAGCCCGAAGTCATCAAACATCTATGAAACAGCACCATTTTTTACCGGTTTTCGTCGCGCTGATAGCCTTTTATATAGGCCTGCATTTCTACGCCTCGCGCTGGCTTGCAAAAACTTTCTCCCTAAGCCCGGCTGCCGCCTATTGGCTGCGCCTCGCGCTGTTGCTGGCGGCTTTTCTGTCCCCTCTCACCATGTACCTAAGGCGGCAGTACCACAGCCCTTCCCTTGAGGTCGTTTACACCGCGGGCTACGCCTGGATGGGCGTGATACTTATCGCCGCCTTTATCTTCTTTTGTTTCGACCTGGCCGGCCCGCTGCTGCGGCGCCTGCCGGTTTCTCCGCCGGCCATCGCCTGCCTGGCCATGGGGACGCTCATACTGGTACTGTGCTCTTCTTTTTACGCCGCGTGCAAAACCCCCGGCATCAAGGAGATAACGGTGCCGGTAAAGGACCTGCCGAAGGCCCTGGAAGGCCTGAAGATAGCGCAGATTACCGACACGCACGTGGATTCGGCCTGGAAACTTAAACAATTTGCCGGCATTGTGGAAAAAATAAACGCCGTTAAGCCGGACCTGGTACTGATAACCGGGGACTTAATAGACCCGGGGCTTACCTGCCAAAACAGGCTGGGCGACATAGCCGGCGGGCTTAAAAGCCGTCTCGGCGTGTATGGCGCCCTCGGCAACCACGAGTATTATTACGGTTTGGACCGGGCCATTGGCTGCTACGGCGATTTCCGCATAAAACTGCTCAAGAACAGCGCCGCTGACCTGGGAGCGCTCGAGCTTATAGGGCTTGGGGACATACGCACCGAGGATCTTTCCGCCGCCGCCGTGCGCAAAATACTGGAGAAGAACAGATCCGCCAAATTCACGCTGATCTTGAGCCACCAGCCGCTTTATTACAAAGAGATAGCCGAGACCGGTAATTACTTTGTGCTCTCGGGGCATACCCACCGCGGACAGATCTTCCCTTTCAGTTTGTTCACCCGGCTTTTTTACCCGTATTTCTACGGCCTATACCGCATAAAAGACAGCGCTTTTTATGTAAGTTCGGGCGCTGGGACCTGGGGCCCGCCCCTGCGCTGGTTCGCCCCCGCTGAAATCCCGGTAATAACTCTAGTGAACCGGAAAGAGTAGAGCGGCTTTTCCTGCCGGCTATTTACGGCTTCCCGCCCAACAGCCTAAAGGCCAGACAAACCCGGACTATTTGCCCCGGGCCTATAGGGATGCGGGCCCTCATTTGATAGAGCTGCTTCAAGCTAAAAAAAGAACGCCCCGGCCGACGGGGAGTTCTTTTTTTAGACCGCGCACTGACCACTATGCTTCGCGGCGCAGCAGCAGCCTGCCGGTACTGAACAGGCTCTTCAGGGAAACCGCGAAAGCGCCCTTTACCGGATAAAGCGGCGCGGAATCGGAAAGTTTCTCTATAGCGCCAAGCCCGCCGCCTATGCCTTCCAGCAGCACGGGGTCAATGGCATCGCCATAGGCCGCCTGCCAGGCCCTGACGTAGACCCTTTCCATATCCTCGCGGTTGGCGTCGTCCAGTATGATATAGCCGCCCGGAGCCACCGCCGGGAAAGCGTCGTAAAAAACGGACTCGCGGCCGTAATCGTGGTAAGGCCCGTCTATCAGCACCAGGTCAAAAGGCCCCAGGGCCGCGAGCAGGCCTTTCGGCAGGTTGTAGGACATCAGCAGGCGCGGTCCGTAGAACCGCGGCCGCAGCGGCGCCACGCGGAACTCCACTTTCGCCTGGCAGCCGGAGCTTTCAAAGGCCTCTTTTGCCTGCGCGGAGTGGCGCGGCGACTCGTCTATGGACAGCAGGTAGTTGCCCTCCGCGGCGGCTATTTCCCTGGCCATCATCAGCGTGGAAAAACCGGAGCCGAACTCAAGTATGCGCCGCGCCCCGAGGGCGTGGACAAAAGCCGCCAGGAACCTGCACGACGAGGGGGCCATTGCCCCGGAGTCGGGGTACTCGAATCTGGAAAGAGGGATCTTATCCATTTCCGCCACAGCCGCGGCAATATAAGTGTTCATAAATTATAGCCAGTCAACGGAGCGCGGACCGCAGTTAAGCAGCAGGTCCAGCGCCGACAGGTCCGGCTCAAAGCCGGGAAAGGCCTGCGGGTACTCCCGCGGCTCGAACTCCTGCCAGAAAAGCTTTACCCCGGCGTAGCTGAACACCCCGGGGTCCAGATAAGCTTTCGCCCCCGCCCCGGAAAGATATTCGCCCGCACCCGCGGCCGCGCAAAGGCGGGCCAGGCGCGCGCTTGAGGCTTCTTCCACTTTAAATTCGGAAGAGAATTTAACCGGGGTCTTTATCCCGAAACCGTCTTTCAGGAAATCCATAGTAGCCATGGCCAGGTCCGAAAGCCGGCGGTAATCCCTGGCGTAGAGCGCCTCCAGCCCCGGCAAATGACTGGCGAAGAACGGGGCGCGGGCGTAGTTAAGCTTTATCGCCCGCAAATGCTCCGCGCGCCAGGCCGCCGCATTATCCAGCTCCACTTCGTTTATCTTCTGTGAGAAGCGGCCCTTGGAGATTACCGGCGCGGTAAGGTACTGCCAGCCGCGCGCGTTGCGTATGCGGTTGCGGTTCTGGAACTCCCGCTTCTCGAACTGCACGTCGTCTAAATAGATGAAAAGTTCAGCGGCGCGCATTTTTGCGAAGAACCGCAGGCCCGGCCAGTATTGAAGTTGGTGTATAGCTGCTTTCATTGCTTACGGGCCTTCTGGAACGCCGCCCGGCTGGATATAGTATAGAACTTTAGTGCGCGGAGAGAATACCGCGTGGCATTAATTAGCTCTTTCCGCTCCGGACAATCCCGCGGGCGCGGCCTACGGTTTCCCGCGGTTCCCAAGCAGCTCAGCGGCCGCCCCGAGCACTTCCGCAGGGCTTATGCTTTCAAGGCAGGCGGGGTTCGGGCAGCTGAACTTATAACAGGGGATAATGCAGCCGGGATTATCTTTGCGGACCACGCGTTTTTTATCGCCGGCAACGGAGGGCGCGAAGCGCCAATGGTCGCCGGGACCGAAAATACAGACGGTTTTAGTGCCGACGGCCGCGGCAATATGCATGGGGCCGGTATCGTTGGTGATAAAAACGTCCATCAAGCCATAGAGCGCCGCGTTCTCCGTGATGGAATACAGCCCGGCGGCCGCGAGAACCCGGCCGGAGATCTTTAATTCTTCCGCCAGCCCTTTCTCCGCCGATGAGCCGGTTACTATCACGAGAGCCCCCGGATATTTTTCAAGCAGCAGGCTGGTCAGTTCCTTCCACTTTCCCAGCGGCCAGCGGCGCGAAGGCCTGAAAGCGCCCGGGTTAAGGCCTATAACAGGGCGGCCTGAAAGCCCGCGCGCGGCTATATCCAGCGAAACTTTCTTTTTTTCTTCCGGGCCGGGAGCGTAGCTTATGTCCAGGTCGCGCGGCGCCAGGCCCAGCGGCGCCAGCAGCCGGGCCGTCAGCGCCACCTCGCTCTTTTTCTCTATAAATTCCTCGTACGCGGTAAAATCCCCGGCCGCACCCAGGCCTTTCATTACGCGGCAGGAGGCCAAACCCGGCTTAACGATACCGTTTATCAGCCGCGCCTTCAGCAGGCCGGCGTAAGAGGAGACCAGGCTGAAATTAACCAGGGCTGAAAAGCCCTCACGCCGCAGCTCCAGCAGGACGCGGATGAACCGGTATATGGCTACCGGCCCCGCGAAGCGGTAATTTATAGGCACTGAATGTATTTTATCCAGGCCGGGTATCCCCTCTGCCAGCTCCCTGGAGCGGTCTATGGTCAGCAGCTCAAGGCTGGCGTCCGGGTAAGCCGCCTTTATAGCCCTTACCGCCGGGGTCATCATTATGATATCGCCAAGCCCCGCCAGATTGGCCAGCAATATCTTGCGCCGGCCGCGCACATTCCACGCGCCACTTATAGCCGCGGGCGGGTTGCGGCGGCTATGCTCCAGCCAGAGGTGGAGCACGGAGGCAGCGTGAATACGGTCATAAAGGTTGCGGCGGCCGGAGGCGTGCTCGGCGAGCATTGTTCCTACCCCGTCAGGGGAAAGGATCCCGGCCCGCTTAACGTTCTCCCGGCTGAGCACTTCAGCGGTAAAAGTCTTCAGTTCTTTTTCCTGCCAGCGCGCCAGCGGCACCTGGAAGCCGCGCTTGGGGCCGTTGATTATTTCAGGCGGGATCTTCCCGGCCATCGCTTTCTTCAGCAGGTATTTAAGGCTGAACCCTTTTGTCTTAGCGGAAAGCGGCACCCGCGCCATGAATTCCACCAGCCTCGTGTCCACAAACGGCACCCGCAGTTCAAGAGAGTTCGCCATGGAGGCGCGGTCGGCCAGGCAGAGCAGATCATCGGGCAGGTAGGTGCCCAGCTCAAAACCATAAATTTCATCCGGCCCGCCCGGCAGGCCGCGCAGCGTGTTCACGCGGCCGGAGAGCGCCGCACGCAGTCCCCCTGAATAATATTTTTTCTTTTCTTCGTCACCCAGGTAGGAGAGCCAGGAATTATATACCCCGCCAAAGTCCGAGGCGCCTGAGGTTAAAAACCTTTTAAAGCGCCCCGGCAGGTTGAAAGAAGAACGGCTCTCGGGCAGCAGCGAGGCCGCGCCCCCCCCCAGCCGCCGCAGGAAAGCGGGGATTTTCAGGTAGGCCGGCAGCAGCCGCGCCCCCAGGTGCCTCGGGTAGCCGCCGAAAATTTCGTCCCCGCCTATGCCTGCCAGAGCCACGGTCACGTGCCGGCGGGCCTCTTTCGTTACCAGGTAATTGGCTATGGCCGAGGAATCCGCGAAAGGCTCATCAAAATGCCCGGCCAGTTTTCTTATTACCGCGCCGATGTCGGCCTTTACCTGGATCTCGAAGTGTTCCGCCCCGAAATGCCTGGCCGCGCCGCGCGCGGCGGCCGTCTCGTCAAAATCCCCGACGCCGAAACCGGCGGTAAAAGCCTTTACCCCCGCGCCGGCGTGCTCGGCCATGAAGGCCAGCAGGGAAACGGAATCCATCCCTCCTGAAAGCAGCAGGCCGAGCGGCACGTCGCTTACCAGCTGCTCTTTCACGCTTTGGGAAAGCAGGCCGCGTATTCCCTCGATATAAAATTCTTCCGGCCGGGCGGGCTCTATTCCGGTCTCGAGCCGCCAGTATTTTTCTATGCGGGCCGAGCCGTTCCTGAAGGCCAGCAAGGAGGCGGGCTCCAGTTTATTCACGCCTTTATAGACCGTAAGCGGGGCCGGGATATACAGGTAGGTAAAATAATAGTCCAGCGCCGCCGGGTCCAGGTCGCAGCAAACCCCTGCGGCCAGGCGCAGGGCTTTAAGCTCGGAAGCGAAATAAAGCTTTCCCCCGGATAGCGCGTAGTAAAGCGGCTTGATGCCGAATTGGTCGCGCGCCAGCAGCAGTTTGCGCTCTTTAGCGTCCCAGAGGGCGAAGGCGAACATGCCGCGCAGCAGTTTAGGAAAATCCTCGCCGTGCTGCTCGTAGAGGTGCACCAGAACCTCGGTGTCGGTATTGGTCCTGAACCTGTGCCCCGCCGCCTCCAGCTCCCGCCGCAGTTCCTTGAAATTGTAGATTTCACCGTTAAAGACCACTGTCACCGTGCCGTCTTCGTTCGAGATCGGCTGCGAGCCGGTGGCGAGGTCTATTATCTTGAGCCGCCGCATGCCGAGAGAAACCCTGTCTTCGTCGGTAAAGAAACCGTCCTCATCCGGCCCGCGGTGCTCAAGGGAAGCCGCCATGGCCCGGAGCAGGCCGTCATTTTTCTCGCCGGCAAAGCCGCAGATCCCGCACATCAGCGGATACCGTTCATAAGAGTATTATTCCCCGGCAGCATATGGATATTAAACAAAATAAACGGGACGGCTTCAGCCGCCCCGTTGCCGGCACACGGGATCCGGTGACACAATACTTAATTCGATAAAAAGTGCGCCGGCGCCGCGCGGGAACTCGGTTTTTGAAAGCTTTAAGTATTATGTCGCCGGATTTTCGGTGGCGGCCGGGGCTGCGGCCGCTTGTGAGAGGGACATTAGCTCCTTGTCCCGCCTAGACATCCTGGAAGCGTAGAATTGCTTTTTAAAGTCACAGACTTTTTTACAGTAAACATAATCTTTGCTCCTGAAAAACGCTTCAGCCAGGGCGGAATAAGTGGCGGCTTTGAATTTCCGCATCAGCAGGTGCTCCGGCCTGCCGGCCTTTACAAAAATACCCACAAAAGCGTCGTAGTCCCCGGGCTCCGTGAATTCATCCAGGAGCTGGCCGGAGCGGAGCATGTGCGCAGCGGTTTTATAATCGCCGGCGTTGGCGAACTTGGCCGCGTAAGACAGTAAAAAACTGTAGGGGATCTTTGCCCTGGGAAGCCTGTCCAGGTCCCCTATCCCGTAATAAAGCCGCAGAAGGTCCTCCGGGGACAGGCTGCCTGTTTCTCCGCCGATAGCAGTATATCCCCTGTATTGCTCGAAAACCTTTGTGTAATCACCCGAAACCGCCGCCAGCTTTATCTCCACCGGAAAGGACTTTTTGAACCTGGTTTTCCTCCGCGCCCTGGAAACAGCGCGGGTGATCAGCAGAAATACCAGGATCCCCGACAGGCATTTTACACCCAAGATAGTCCTTTGTTTCATCTGCCGCTCGTTCTGCTGCCGGGTCAGAAGTTCTTCCGCCCTGCTGATCTTCAGGGCTTTCGCCGCCTCCAGCCTCCTGATGTTCAGAAGTTTGCCGGCTTCAGCCAGCTTTACCCTGCATTCTTCGGTCTTCCTGAAGGTGAGCGCCTGCGTAAATTCCGAAAAGGACTTTTCCGCGCCCGAGAGTGTGGGAGTGGACAAAGCCAGCAGTCCGGCCGAGTAGTGCGCGGCATAGCTGCTGTCTTTTTTCGCTTCCGTTTCGTCCGCGGCCTGGATCTCACTGCTCCGCCTGTCCGCTTCCCAAGGCGTAAGCCAGAGCTTTATGGTTTTGTCGAAACTTCCGGACGCCAGATAGTTCCCGTCCGGAGAAATGGCCACCGACTTCACCTGGCCGCCGTGCCCTTTGAACTCCGCGTGGCGCTCGCTGCCGGAGACGGACCAGGCGTTTACAGCGTTGTCGGCGCCCCCTGAAAAGACGTAGGCGCCGTCCGGGGAATATGCGACGGAAAGGACCGGGGTCCGCCCGGCGGTAAAAGTCTTTACGCACAGGCCGTCCTTGAGCCTCCAGAGCTTAACGGACCCGTCGTCGCTTCCCGACGCCAGGTATATTCCTTTTGGAGAGAAGAAAACCGAATTTACGGCGTCCTTGTGGCCTTCCAGTGTAAGCTCGCGGGTTCCGCTTTCGGCGTTCCAGATCTTTATAGTGCGGTCCACGCCGGCGGAAGCCAGCTGCTTGCCGTCGGGCGAAACAGCCACCGAATACACATAACCGGAGTGCCCTTTCAACGTTTTGTACGGCGTATCGGAATCGGCCCGCCAGAGTTTAAGGGTGCCGTCGGCGCTTACGGAAGCCAGGCGCTTGCCGTCCGGAAAAAAGACCGCCGACAGGACGAAATCCTTGTGGCCTTTAAGAGTGTTTATGCAGGCGCCGCTTGCAACATCCCAGATCTTTACGGTAGCGTCCTCGCTGGCGGACGCCAGGCGCTTGCCGTCGGGAGAAAAGGCGACCGAATTCACGAAGCTTTTATGCCCTGTAAGCGTTTTAACGCACGCGCCGTCTTCCAGGCGCCAGATCTTCAGTGTGTTGCCCGCCCCGCTGGACGCCAGATACTTGCCGTCGGGAGAAAAAGCCACGGAATAAAGTATAGGGGTTCCCTTTATGGTTTTCGTCAGCAGGCTTTCCTGCCCCAGCAGTCTGGCAGGGCAGCAGACACAGGAACTGAGAAAGCAGGCGAAGAAAAAAATAGTCTTCATCTTTTAATATCGGACCGCCCCGAAGTTAAAGCAAGTCTATGATACAATCATTTCACCGACACCGTCAAAGAGGCGCAGACAGGACCCCGCGCAAAATTCCTGCCGGCCTGCTCGGTGAAATTCAAGGTAGGCGGTTTTGAGCGGGAATATGCAGCTGCGGGCCAGAGCATATTCCCTATTGCAATATGGAATTATAGACGGCGGCGGCGGCGGCGGCGAGGGCCCGCAATGTGTGGTGTTTTACGTAGTAGTCCCTTGATTTGGCGGAAAGATAGACAAGCTCCCTGGGGCTTGCGGCCAGCGCTGTGATAGCCGCGGCCAGCGCCTCCGGGTTCCCCGGCGGCACCAGCGTTCCGGCCTCCCCCCAGCCCAGCACCTCGGGGTTGCCGCCGGCATTGGACGCCACTATGGCGAGCCCGGCGCGCATAGCCTCCAGCAGGCCCTGGTCCGAAACCGTTTTCAGCGCCGTTGAAACAAAGACATCGGAGTCCGCCAGGAGCTCGCCCGCGTCCTCCCTGAAGCCGAGCAGCTTTACGCGGTTTTCCAGCCCGGCGGCTTTCAGCCGGGCGGCAAGGGCCGCCGCCTCCGGGCCGGCCCCGGCGATGGCGCAATAAATATTGCAGGGCGTTTTTTCAGAGGCCAGCGCCATGGCGTCTATAAGAACGGAAAAGCCTTTTTCAGCGGCAAGCCGCCCGAAAGAGCAGACAAGGATATCCCCGGTCCCCGCCCCAAGCTCCGCGCGTATGCTGCCACGCCGCAGATACTTGAAATCTTCAAGACCGCGCGGCAGCGCCAGGGATCTTTTCCCGTGCCGGTATTCCGCTTCGAGTTCGGCGCAGTCCCAGGCCCCGGGCAGCACCAGCGCCTGCGAGTCGGCCAGCGCCTTCCTCCTGAAAGAGTCCAGCCAGCCGGGCCGCGGGCCGCCATAGCCCGCTTCAGGCGTAAACAGCAGCGGCTTGGACTTTATAGCCGGCAGATCCAGGCCCTTTAACGCCAGCACGGCCGCTGCGTCCCAGGCGTGCAAAACATCGGCGGTTTCAAGTTCATCGGAATATTCTTTAAGCTTGCCGCTGTAGGAACGGACTATGCCGGTAAAATCAAGCCGCCCCATAAGATCTTTCAGACCGCGGGCGAACATATTTGAAGGAGCCAGCTCCGGGGCCGGCATACCGCCGCCCGCGGCGGTAAATATCCTTGGTTTTTCAGTGCGGGCCACGGCCGAGGCCTTCCAGCCCAAAACGTCAGCCTCCGAATTCACCGCCGTTACAAGGCGCAGTATATCCGCCCCGGCCTCCATGCCTGCCCGCGCGTAAGCCCTGCCCAGGGCGGTAAGATAAATTACTTTTTTCAT
>JAVHRY010000075.1:0-11549 GCA_036171915.1 Elusimicrobiales bacterium
ATGCATAGAGCACGGAGCCCGAAGGCCCCGAGTCTTGGGGGTTTGGGTTAGGGGGGCGCACCGTACAGCGCTGGGGATCTTTTGTGCCGTGTTCGGGGCTGTCCCTTAACTACGGTCTTTTTTAAAGAGCTTGTTATTACACTTAAAGTATAACAAAGGGTATTCAGGAATCGCTCAAATACGGCTCAAAAAGCGCTCAAGACTTTTATGCGCTTTTTGCCGACGGAAAAGTCTCCCGCGCGGGCGCGTAATTTCCTAAAATAAAGAATGTAAAGGGAGATGCACCATGGAATTCGTGAAAAAATATTTCGGTTTCGCTGAACGCGGCACGGGGTTTAAAACCGAGCTGGGGGCCGGCCTGGCCACTTTTCTTACCATGTCCTACATCATCTTCGTCCAGCCCGCCGTGCTGGGCGCGGCAGGCATGGACAAAGGCGCGGTCTTTACCGCCACCTGCCTGGCTTCGGCGCTGGCCTGCTTTATAATGGGCCTTTACGCGAATTACCCGATAGCCCAGGCCCCGCTTATGGGGGAAAACTTCTTTTTCACCTACGCCGTGGTGCTGGGCATGGGCTACAGCTGGGAGAAAGCGCTGGGCCTGGTGTTTATTTCGGGTCTGGTCTTCCTGGTGCTTACCCTTACCAAGCTGCGGGAGAAGCTGGTGGATGCCGTCCCGGAAAACCTCAAATACGCCATTGCCGCCGGCATAGGGCTTTTTGTGGCTCTTATAGGCTTTAAAGAGGCGGGGCTTATAATCGCCTCGCCCTCCACGCTGGTAAAGCTCGGCGCCATAACATCGGCCCCGGTAGTCTGCGCGCTCTCCGGGCTTATCATAATGGCCGTGCTGTTCACCCGGAAGGTCAAGGGAGCCGTCTTAATAGGAATAATGGTTTCCGGCGCCGCCGCCTGGGCGGCCGGGCTTATACATTTCTCCGGCATCCTCAGCGCCCCGCCCAGCCTGGCGCCAACCCTGTTCAAGCTGGACCTGAAGGGCCTGCTGACGCCCGACGCGCTGGCCGTGGTCCTGATCTTCCTGTTCATGTCCCTGTTCGATACGCTCGGTACCCTGCTCGGCGTAGGCGTGCAGGCCGGCCTGCTCAAAGACGGCAAACTTGAGCGGGTGTCCAAAGCCCTGGTCTCAGACGCCGTAGCCACCACTGCCGGGGCGCTCATGGGCACCTCTACGGTTTCCAGTTTCATCGAAAGCGCCACCGGCGTAGCCCAGGGCGGCCGCACCGGCCTCACCGCCGTAACGGTAGGGGCACTGTTCCTCCTAAGCCTGTTCTTCTCACCGCTCGTAGGCGCGGTGAACCTGGCCCTCCCGCTCGCCGACGGCACCTTTATACACCCGGTCACCGCCCCGGCTCTTATCCTGGTAGGCGCCCTCATGATGAGTTCCGTCTGCCATATAGACTGGAGCGACATAAGCGCCGGCATTCCCGCCTTCATCACCATGGCCCTCATCCCGTTCACCTTCAACATCGCCGACGGCATAGCGTTCGGCTTCATCTCTTTCGTGCTCATAAAGACCCTCACCGGCAAATATAAAGACGTCCCGAAGCTTTTATGGCCCATCTCCGCCCTGCTGGCGCTTAGATACGCGTTTTTGAAATAGTATATCGGTAATGCAGAGGCGGCTACGATCCGCGGGGGCGCCGTGGGGACCGGAACGCAAAACGCGCTCGCACACACCGTGTGCTCGCTCATCCTCAGGCCTCGGCGCTTACGCAAGCCTCGGCCTTCGGAAGGTTTTGCTAACCCGGTCCCCGCGGCACCCCCGGAGTTAACTGTTTTGTTTTAATAAGGAAAGCGGTTTTGCCGGAGGGGCGGCCGGGGGAGGGCCTTGTGAACCCGTTGCGGAAGGGGGCCCCGCCATCCAAGTCAGGCGGGGGAAACCGACGCAAGGGTTTCCTTGGTCCGGGTTCACAAGGCCCTCCCCCGGCCAGCCACGACCGGGCATCTTGCGGGTTGTCAGCGGTTTAAATTTAAATGACCTCGATACAGTTTCTTAAGGGCGTCGGGCCCAAAAAAGCGGAGCTCTTCGGGCATCTCGGCGTCGAGAGCCTCGACGACCTGATGTACTATTTCCCGCGCGCCTGGGAAGACCGCCGCCTGCCGGCCAAAAGGGAGCCCGACCCGCTCCTCATCCCCGCGCCCCTCATAAAAGGCAGGATCAAGACCATCCGCGACCTCTACACTTCCAGCCGCCTGCGCATATTTAAAGTAACGGTAGAGACCCAGTACGGCGAGGCCGAAGCCAGCTTCTTCAAACGCCACAACCCGCGCTTTGACGTCTTCGCCCTGCTGCGCAAGGACCTCAAAGCAGGCCGCAATGTCTGGATAACCGGCGCCCCGGAGGACCCTCTCTTCCAGAGCCGCCTGCGCGCCGACGAATATTACGCCGACGACGACGCCCGCGCCCTTAAGATCCACATTGGGCGCATAGTGCCGGTCTACCCGCTCACCGAAGGTCTCACCGCCAAATTCATGCGCGAAGCCGTCTACGAAGCCGTAACCGCGGGGGCCGAGTCCGTCTGGGATTTCCTGCCGCCAGCCCTGGCGCTGAAGCGCGGCCTCACCGCCAAAGAACTCGCCGTCCGGCATATACATTTCCCGGAGAATAATTTCGAACTGGCGCAGGCCCGCCGCCGCTTTATCTACGAGGAGCTGCTGCTGCTGGCCCTGGCCTGGGCCATAAAGCGCCGCCAGACCCGCAGCGTCATGAAAAGCTTCACCTACGAAGTCAAGAAAACCCTGCTCACCCCTTTCCGCGCCAATCTGGGCTTCAGTCTGACGGGCGCCCAGGCGCACGCCATCAACGAGATCTTCACCGACATGCGGGCCCCCACGCCCATGGCCCGGCTGCTGGAAGGCGACGTAGGCTCCGGCAAAACGGTGGTGGCGCTGTCCGCCATGCTGCTCGCGGCCGAGAACGGCGGCCAGAGCGTGTTCGCCGCGCCTACCGAAATACTGGCGGAGCAGCATTTTCTCACTTTTGAAAAATTCCTGAAAGGCCTGGGGGTCAGGTTCGCGCTGTTGACCGGCCGGCTTAAGCCGGCGGAGAAGAAAAAAACGCTGGCCGACCTGGCCGCGGGGAAAATTGACATTTTAATAGGCACCCACGCCGTAATAAGCGAAGGCGTTAAATTCAAAAACCTTCGGCTGACGGTGGTGGATGAGCAGCACCGCTTCGGCGTGCGCCAGCGCGCGGCGCTGCGCGCCAAGGGAGACAAGGCCGACATGCTGATCATGACCGCCACGCCCATCCCGCGCACCCTTTTCCTGGCGCTCTACGGCGACCTGGACCTTTCGGTGATCAAGGAACTGCCGCCGGGCAGGAAGCCGGTAAAGACCACCGAGGCCACAGAGGAGATCGCCTTCCAGGCCGCGGCCCAGGAAATGGGCAAGGGCCGGCAGGTTTATATAGTCTACCCGGTCATAGAGGAAACGCAGGCCGCCGACATGAAGTCGGTAAAAGCCGAATTCGAGCGGCTGAAGGTGTATTTCAAGGGCCGCAGCGTGGAAATGCTGCACGGCCGCATGACCAGCGATGAAAAAAAGAGGGTTATGGCGGATTTCTCGGCCGGCCGCATCGACGCGCTGGTGGCCACGCAGGTCATAGAGGTAGGCATAGACGTGGCCAACGCCACGCTGATGGTGATAAACAACGCCGAGCGCTTTGGCCTGGCGAGCCTCCACCAGCTGCGCGGGCGGGTGGGCCGCGGGCAGTGGGATTCGCGCTGCCTGCTGGTGGCGCACGCGCGCACGGGGGACTCAGGCGAGCGTCTGCGCGCCATGGTGCAGTCCTCCAACGGTTTTGAACTGAGCGAGAAGGATATATATATAAGGGGCGCGGGTGAGATACTGGGAGTGCGCCAGCATGGGGATATGGATTTCAAGCTGGCGGACATGTCCAGGGATAAAGACATCCTGGAACTGGCCATCGAAGACCGGGAGGCGCTGCTCTCGGACGACCCTGAGCTGGTCAAGAGAGAGAACGCCGGCCTGCGCAAGAAACTCCACGACCTCTACGCCGCCCGCTGGAACCTGATAGACCTGTCTTGAGGGCGCCGGGCAGCGGACAGCAGAGCCGGAAATTTGCTATACTAACCTTACAACACGTAAGTCTGCAGTGGTTTTCCGTATCTTACAAACTGCCCGGGTATCCATAAATACCTACTACTACCTCCGGCAGCGATGTCCTTCCCGGATAATATTAGGAAGGCGCGTTAAGTTTCCTCCCGCCTAAAACGGAACTTAGCACAAAGTATCGGGATATAAAAATTATATTCGGAGGGTTTTTTATATGAAATTATTTGTAAATGCGGCTATTGCTGTCTCTTTATTCGCGCCGGCGGCCTCTGCCGGCCAGTCCGGGAGCGCGTTCGGCAACCTGCTGTCCGCCTCCGGGCTCAGTGCCGCGGCCGTTCCCGCCGCCGGCCCGGCGGTCAGCGTGGCCATACCGGCCCCCGGGCTTACGGCCGGCCTGAGCGACCTTAACTCCGCGCAGGCGGACGCCCTGGCTTCCACGGCGCGCTCACAGGGCTTCGCGGTGTTCGAGCTCGACGGCTCCAGGATGAAGACCAAGCAGGGGCTAATGAACTATGCCGCGCAGGCTCTCGGTCTCCCCGCGGACATGGACAACTGGGATGCGATGATAGATTACCTCGGAGATATGCCGACCTTCCAGCACAACAGCAACATCGTTATACTCGTAAGGAACGCTTCCGCGATACAGAACGCGGACCCCAAGCTGTATTCCGACCTGCGGGACGTTGCGGAACTCTCCTGCCGGAACGCCGATGAATGGACCCGCAGCGCCGCGACTCTGAAATTCGTCTTTATTCCCTGAACACGGCCCTGCGGTAAAAAGCCGGGTAAAACGGGAATAACAAGGAGCCCGGCTCCTTGTTATTCCCGTTTTACCCGGAACCCGCCCGGGTTGACGCCTGAAAAAAATACGCCGCGTCTACCGAACGCCCGGCCGCGGGAATCCCGCGGAATGCTGGAATTCCCCTGCCTATGAATACGAAGCGTGTGTCCGTGGATTCCGCCAATATGCGCGGAGCGGCTTTGAACATCAAGAGCGTGGCACAAAGAGCGGGGGCCTGACGAGACAGCTTCTCTTTTTGTATTATAATTAACAAGACGGCGGAAAGGCGTTGTTTAAAAGAACGCTAAGCCGGGATTATTTTGCGAATGGCCGTGATAATGCGGGGCAAAGGCCCGGAGGAGATTTCATGAAGGAACTTAACTGGAGACTGTTGCTGCTGGGCGGCCTGCTGTGCGCGGTGGCCGCGGCCGCGACCCCGTATGTGACTTTAAAGCTCGGCCAGAGCGTGGACCTGACCATAGGCGGCATGTTCCTGGCGGCCTACGTGCTGGGCAAGCGGATGGAGGGCCAGGAGCTCGCCATCGAGCTGAACATCATCCAGACCATGATCGGCCTGGTGTCCAGCATCGCCTTCATGGTCGTCATACTCGCGGCCTTCTACTACATCCAGAACGGCACGATCGGCCCCGTCCGCGACATCGGTTTTAACCTGACCACCTGGCAGATGTTCCTGTGGCTGCTCGTCTCCGCCAACCTCGGCGTATTTATGGGTATACTTCCAAGGAGTTCTATCCTGAAGGACCACTCTATACCGTGGCCGACCAGCAAAGCCACCCTGAGCGTGGCGCAGACGCTGACCGATCCCAAGGCCAACGCCGCCACCAAAACCAAGCGCGACGTGCTGATGGTCAGCACCGGCGTGGCCGGCTTCCTTACTTTCCTGCGCGACGGGCTCGGCGTTATCAGCCCGATAGTGGGCAACCCGGCCCTGAATATAGCGCTGGGGCCCGAGTTCGCGGCCATGGGCATAGGCATGCTGGTGCCGCTCTCGGTAGGCCTCTCCGGCCTGCTCGGCACCTGGCTGGTCAGCGCCTTCGGCGAGACGGTAGCCAAGTACTCCGCCCTCTCCGGCGTGACCGGGGATAACTTCAATACCTGCCTGAGCACCCTGAACTCCGTGGGCGGCCTTGACGGCGCGCCCAAGGCGCAGGCGATGGATTTCCTGAACGCCACCTGCGGCAAAGCCGGGGAATACGTCGGGGCAGCCTCGCACTTCAAGTACGTGGTGCAGTGGATGATGTGGCCCGCCACGGCCCTGATGATCTCCGCCGCGCTTACCAGCATCGTCATCCCGATCGTCCTGCATTTCATGCACAAGGACAAGGTGAAGTTCGAGAAGAAAGAGTTTAAGTCCATGGCCGACGAGGCCATCCCGCTCTGGTGGACCATCTCGGGCATCTCCATAACCGTGACGCTGCTGGTCTGGATGACCAGTTCCTGGTTCGCCATGCCGTGGACGGAGGTGCTGCTGGCGATAGCCATCCAGCCCATCCTGATTATCGCCGGCCTGCGCGTGCTGGGGATCACAGGCTCGGGCCCGGTCTCGCTGATGGCCAACGCCACGCAGTTCCTGTTCGGCATCATCTGGCCCGCGCAGATCCGGTCCAACCTGACCGCCGCCTACGTCAGCGCCAACCCGCAGGCCTCGTCGGAGAACGTGGTCCCCTCGTTCTGGGTGGCCCAGCGCCTGGGCGGCAAGTTCAAGACCCTTATCCTGGCCCAGCTGATAGTGATCCCGATAGGCGCTATACTCACGCCGTTCATGTTCAACATCCTGGAGAAGACCTACGGCATAGGCCTGAACCCGGGCCAGCTGGCGGCCCCGACGGGGCTCAAGATAGCGACGCTCGCCATCGTGATGGAGAAAGGCCTGTCCTTCCTCCCTCACGGCGCGCTGCAGGCGTCCATGATCGCCATCTTCATCGGCGTTTTCTTCGAGGTGCTGCTCGCTTTCAAGAAGACCAACGAGAAGGGCCACGAAGTGAGCCGCTTGTGGTTCGTGCCGATCCCGGCCGCGCTGGGCTTCGCGCTGATCCTGCCGGGCTCGCTGAACATCGGCATGGCCGTAGGCAGCGTGATCTCCGCCGTATGGAACCGGTTCTCACCCGAAGACGACGGGTCTTTCGGACGTTACGCCACGCCGCTGGCCTCGGGCCTGGTGGCCGGCGAGGCTATGGTGGGCTCTATCCTGATGCCCGCTCTGACGGCGCTGATTCTGTTCATTCTGAAATAGACGGCAGGATCAATTAATGGGGTCAGATAAAACCGCCGGGTAATCCCGGCGGTTTTGCTTTGCAGTAAATATAAACTCCGGTGCAGCGCATCCCGTACTCCGACCGCCTGCAATAAAAGGTGGCGGAAAGGCGTTATAACAGCAATAGGGGCCTGGCGCGCTTTTTGTGGCGGGGCGGGGGGGGCACGCCTTTCATCACCTTGGCGGCGAAGACTTCATGCTGGCTGGGAAAACAATAAAGCTGCGCTCCAGGATGGCGTAGCAGCGGCCCCCCCGGCCGCCGGCTGCCGCTTCCTGTTCGCAAACGTGTTTTTACCTTTATCCGTTCCTCTGATAAAAAAACAAAAGCATTCTGTTACCGAATTTAACGCTACAGGAACGCCATTATTAGCCCGCATACTTCCTATGCCTTTATCTGAAGTTTTTAAAGGCTGAAAAATAAACGGCTGCATTTAAATTTCTTGTCAATATTTATTTTTCCCAATGAAAAATAGCTGAAAATTTGCGCTTAAAAGCGTATATGGTGTAAAATATGCGGGTACTACTAATAGTGGTGGGGGAAGTTTAAGACACAACTGATAGTGGTTTGCCGGCTGCCTTGGATAGTATAGTAAGGGCGCCGTCGCAGGGGACCTTTCGGCCCCAGCGGGTACAGGAAACTAACGATGAAATGCCCTTTTTGCGGAGCGGAAGACACCAAGGTCACCGACAGCCGCGACTCCGACGAAGCCGAAATACGGCGCCGGCGCGAATGCGAAAAATGTTCAAAGCGTTTTACTACTTACGAGCGCATTGAAGCTCATCCGCTGGTGGTAATAAAGAAAGACGGCCGGCGCGAGGAGTTTTCTAAAGAGAAACTGCTGGGCGGCATCGCGAAATCCTGTCAGAAGCGTGACGTCAGCATGGAGACAATAGAGGAGGCGGTAAGGGCAATAGAGAGTTCCTTAAGGAACGAGGACAAGAGCGAGATCCCCAGCGAGGTAATAGGGGAGCTGGTGGCTAACAAACTTAAGAAACTTGATAAGGTCGCTTATATACGGTTCGCATCGATATATAAGGATTTTGAAGATGTTACCGATTTCGAAAAAGAAATCAAGTCTATAAAGAAATAATAAGAAGGGGATATTTAAAATGAACGAGTTTTTTCCTAAAGTTATAAAGAAGCGTGACGGTAAAGTGGCGCCTTTCAACATAGAAAGAATTAAAGCCGCCATCTATAAAGCGGCCTACACCCTGGGCGGCCGCGACGAAGAGAAGGCCGTGGAAGTTTCCAACGAGGTGGCCCGCCGCCTCAATAATAATTTCACTCTTTGCTCCAAGATCCCCACCGTGGACGACAGCAACGCCGTCTGCGTGGACGTGCTGCGCGAAAAAGGCTTTGACCGCACCGCCGATAAATTCGAGTCCTATTCCCTGGACCGCTCCCGCGTGCGCAAGAGCGGCCTGAACGTGAAAAAACGGACAGGCAAGACCAATATCACCGACCAGATGCTGCTGGTGGCCAGCATCACCAACGAGACCATAGAGCCGTTTGACCGCAAGAAGCTCTCCGAGGCGCTGGAAAAGGAATATCAGCTTACCCCGGAGCTGTCCGCCATGATCGCCAAGGAAACCGAGAACGACGCTTACGAGCTGTCCGAAAAATACGGCACCAAGAACTTTGACACGCAGTTCCTGCGCCGCCTGGCCGAAGCCCACCTGTCCATGATGGGCATCCCGCTCAAGAATTCGGCGCTGGCCATGCCGCTCAGCACCATAGAGTCCCTGGTGATAGGCAACAGCAAGGAAAATTCCAATATTACCTCCAACAACCCCGAGGCGGTGAACCTCGGCATAGCCGAATACGTACTTAAACAGTACAACCTGCGCAAGGTTTTCTCGGAAGAAGTGGCCGAGGCGCACCACAACGGCGTAATCCATATCCACGACCTGGGCTACCCGCAGCGCGTTTACTGCTCCAGCCATTCCGTGGAATATATTAAGAAGTACGGCCTCAACAAGATCGTCTCCAACCTGCAGAACAAGTCGAACCCGGCCAAGTCGGCGATGGTCCTTAACGGCCACATACAGACTTTCCTGGCGTCCATGCAGAGCCGCTACGCCGGGGCGCTCGGCTTCGGCTTCCTCAACATCCTCTACGCCCCCATGCTCAACTGCCCCGAATTGCTTGTGGAAGGGGAACTGGAAGGCAAGGCCGTAAAAATAAAGAAAGATGCGCTTGAAGCCATGGTGGAGGCCGGCGCCGTTACTTATACCGACGCCACCGCGGTCCCTTATTTTAAAAAAACCGGGGAAGTGCGCGAGCTCTCCAGGCTGTCAAAAAAAGAAATGCGCCAGATAGCGCAGAACCTTATTTTCTCGGCCAGCCAGAACGCCTTCAGCCGCGGCGGCCAGACCCTGTTCATAGACTTCAACATCCATACCGGGGTGCCGCAGTATATGCATAACGTGCCGGCTATGGGCCCCGGCGGCAAGTACATGCTGGAAGACGCCGGCGGCAACATCGAACTGGTGGGCGACGCGCCCCGCTTTAAAGGCGTGGAAGGCGATTCCCGCAACGGCGACGTGGTGCACCCCGCCGACGGGAGACGCTTTGTAACCTACGGCGACCCCCGCATGGTGAAGACCGCGCAGGAATTCGCCATAGAGCTTATGAAAGTCTGGGAAGAGGGCGACAAGTACGGCGTACAGTTCGCTTTCCCCAAGTGCGACCTGCACGTAAGTAAGGAAGCTCTGGAGAACCCCGACGAGCGCGAGGTCTACGAGTACGGCTGCCGGCTCGCCGCAAAAAACGGCTCCACTTACTTCATGTTTGACCGCGACGGCGCGGGGGCGACGCTGGCCCAGTGCTGCCGCCTCAAGGAGAAGGTTACCGACCCGTTCCTGCTGAAACACCCGGAGTGCATACGCTTTACGGGCTTTCAGAACGTCACCATCAACCTGCCGCAGGCCGCCTTCAAGGGCAAGACACTGAAAGGGACGCTCGCTAACATAGATCAAGCCATAGACATGGCGTTCAAGGCGCATTTACAGAAAAAGGCCTACACGCAGACCCTGCTGGACACCGACGGCAGCCCGCTCCGCTCGCTGGGCCTGCCCTCCGACGACGGAATGCCCTACGTTAACCTTGGGAAGGCCACTTATATAATGGGCCTTATCGGCCTTAACGAGGTGGTGCAGTACCTCACCGGCAAAGAGCTGCACGAGAGCCGCGACGCTTATGAGACCGGCCTAATGATAGTGGACCACATGAACCAGAAGATAAACACCCTGCGGGCCCAGTACAACCTTAAGATCACGCTTGAGGAAACCCCCGCCGAGAGCGCCACGCAGAAGCTGGCCAAGGGCGACATGGCCCGCTTCCCGGAGTCGAAGAAGGTTATCAAAGGGGATATGAAGAGAGCGCCCTATTACACCAACTCCGTGCACCTGAATCCCGGCGCCGACGTAAGCATACTGGACCGCATAGAGCTGCAGTCGAAGTTCCACGACATGATAGAGTCCGGCTCCATCATCCACGTGTACTGCGGCGAGTCCCAGATCCCTATGGAGTCCATAGCCGAGCTGGTGGAGAAGACCTACCGCAACACGCGCGCCTCGCAGATAACCGTGTCGCCGGAGTTCACGCATTGCAATAACTGCCATACCAACTACTTCGGTTTCAAAGACAAGTGCGGCAAATGCGGCAGCGAGGATGTTACCAAGCGCACGAAGATCGTGGGCTACTTCTCCAATCTTTCCGGCTGGAACGACTCCCAGCTTGAAATAAGCCGCGCTCGCGAGGCCGTGGCCCGGCACTACGCCGACTATACTCCCGGAGTTAAATGGCTGCATGAAAAAGACGCCTCAAAGAGAGTAATGGTGTTCGGCAAGGCCGGCTGCGCGATGTGCGAAGAGGCCAAGGCCAGCCTCACCAAGGCCTTGAAAGAGAAGGGCATGGAGATCCCGGTGGAGTTCCACGACCTCACCAAAATTGAGGCCCGCATGATGGCCGCCCGCTGGAACGTCCCCCTGGACCCCATCCCCACCGTGCTGGTTAAAAATAACGGCTCCATGGCCCGCTATGAACTTGAATACAAGCGCGGCAAGCCCGTGCACCGCAAAGAAGTGGAATACTACAAGATGGTGGAAGGCGCCTACGTAGCCAAGTAGGCGTCTTCCAGGGTGCGGCGGGCGCCGCGGGGATTGGAACGCAAAAACAGTGTCTCACACACCGTGCTCGCACTTCCCCGCCTCGCCCTCCGCGCTTACGCAAGCGTCGGGCTCCGGCAGGGTTTTGCTTATCCAATCCCCGCGGCGCCCGCCAGTTACCTCGTCATCCGCAGGTAAAATAAAAATAATGGAGGGGTGGCGAGGGGTTGCCTTGGAGCCGCTTTGGGGAAGGGGGCCCCAGCCCGATTATCCCGGCTGGGGGGAACCGCG
>JAVHRY010000076.1:0-38156 GCA_036171915.1 Elusimicrobiales bacterium
GTAAGCGCCGAGGCCTGAGGATGAGCGACGCCACGGTGTGGCGGAGCGCGTTTTGATAGCCCGGTCCCCGCGGCACACGCGGCAAATTGAATAAAATTCGCTCCCCCTAATACAAACTACGGCAAAACATTAAAACTTTAAATTATCTCCCGCAGGAGTTCCTGGCGGGGCTGGGGGATGACTACTTTTTCCACCAGCAGGCCTTTTTTGCCGACTACGGCGGCGCCGGCGTTGACGGCAGTTTCAACCGCGGCTACCGAGCCGGTCATGGTGACGAAAGCTTTTCCGCCCAGGGCCATGGCCAGGCGTATTTCGAGCAGTTTAACGGTGCCGGCTTTTACGGCGGCGTCGGCGGCCTCTATCAGGGCCGAAACGGAGAAAGCCTCTATAATACCCAGGGCTTCGAGCCCTTCCACCACGGTGGTGCCTTCTATGGCCGGGAAAACATCGGGATGGATGTTGGGAACCACGAAACTGTCCACCAGCGCGTGCGCGGCCTTGGCGGCGCCCGCCTCTACCGCGGCGTTCACGTCGCCCACGCCGCCGGCTACCAAGGCCACGTATTTGCCCGGGCAGATGGAGCGCGACAGGATCAATTTGATATTCGCGGCTTTGAGCATGGCGTCGGCCGCTTCGAGGCCCTTGGCCACGCTGGAGAGTTCAACCCCGCCTATAGCGTTAAGCTGAAAGCTGTCATTCGCCATAATTCTCCTTAGCTCTATCGAAGAAATTTAAAATTGACAGCTTTCCCTGCGAAGAAGGTCGAGGGCCAAACGCTATGCGCGACCGGCCCGAGAAGCTGTATGCCGCGCCGAAGGCGGCCGCGCTATGCGTGGAGAAAGTTTCAGCAGTAACTTTTCGGCTTAGCATAAATTCAGTCCGCCTGTATTTCCACGTATTTTTCGTTGACCTTAACAACCGTGCCGGAGACGCTGGCGTGCACCGGGCAGCCCAGCTTGTCGGCGGGAACGTCCCCCACCACCGCGCCTTTCGCGACCTTCTGCCCTTCTTTTACCGCCGGGGCGCAGGGCGCGCCGATATGCTGGCTCATTAAAATTTTAACGCGGGCCGGCTTGTAAGCGAACTCGGTCCACGGGGCGTCCTTGTTGTAATCCTCGAGCCCCAGCCGCTTCACCAGCTTCGAGACCGGCACTTTGCGGAAGTCGCGCACGGGGTGCACCTGCGGGGCGCGCCCGGTGTTCAGGTCGGAATTCTTGAAGCCTATTTTCTTCGCCCGGAGGTCGCCCTTGGCTGCCACGCAGGCTTCGCGCGGGTTAAGGCCCTCGGGGCAGGCGTAGAGGGAGCAGAGCGAGCATTCGCAGCAGAGCAGGCCGTACTGGCTGTGCACCTTGTGTTCGCCGCCGGAGAACTGCATGGTGCGCATAACGCGGTGCGGCTGCACGTTGTGCCCCAGCAGGTAGCGCGGGCAGAACTCGGTGCAGAAAGAGCACTGGTCGCAGGTAGAGCGGCCTATGCGGGTGAACACGGGGCGGCTCTGCGCTTTCTTGACGATAAGGGGATGGTCTTTAGGCAGCACGATGATGCCGGCCGAAGCTTTTACCACCGGGGCGTCGAAATCCGTCCTGACCTTGCCCATCATGGGGCCGCCGTCGATATAGGCGGGGTCCTTTACGGTGAACCCGCCGCAAAGCTCCACGGCTTCGCGCCAGGTAATGCCGACGGGGACCAGGAAAGTGGCGGGCTTCTTTACCGCGCCGTTGACGGTGATGAAAGTTTCGGTGACGGGGCGGCCGGGGAAGGCCGCGTTGTAAAGGGTTTCCACGTTGCTGACCACGCAGCCCACGTCCAGCGGGATGCCGCCGGGCGGGACGATGCGGCCGGTGGCCTCGTAGACCAGGCACTGTTCGTCGCCGGCGGGATAATAGTCCCCGATCTTGAGCACGGAGATATTCTTCCGGCTTCTGGCGATCTCTTCCAGGCGAGGGATTATTTTTTCGTGTTTCTTTTTTATCCCGAGGATGCCCTGCTTCGCGCCGACGGCCTTCATCAGCAGTTCCAGCCCGTCGAAAACCTTGCCGGGGAAATACTCAAGGATCTTCTGGTCTTTCTTCAGGAGGGGCTCGCACTCGGCGGCGTTCACCAGCGCGTACTCGGCCTTCCCCTGCGCTTTCACGTAGGCGGGAAAGCCCGCGCCGCCGGCTCCTACTACTCCGGCAGTACGCAGGCTGCGGCTGAATTCGTCTGAAAAGTCGGACATTAATTTACACATTGACTGACATAGTAGAGTATATCAAAACTTCTTCCTTCAGTACCATGTCGATCAGATTTGGCTGGGAGCCTGTCCGACACAAGGCTTCCATGACGGAATTGACTATCTTGGAGCCGAGCCGAAGCGGCATAATCCAGGATTAAGTTGCGCGTCGTTAAGACGCAGGACAAAAGCGGCCATTGCAGGCAAAACTGCTCATGTCGGGCAGGCTCCCAGACGGGACAAGTAGAACAAGCATCAATGCGGGGATCCCAGGTTACTGGTATATCCGGCCATAATGGATGAAAACTATACGGCTAAAAGCCCGGCGCAAAGAAGCGCGGATTTTAAAGCATAGCCGGAAACTTTCATCTTATCCACGCGTAAAAAAATCCCGGCGAGCTACTTGGCCGTGACCATGCGCTTTTTGACCGCGGTGGAGAGCCTCTTTATTCCTTCTTCTATCTGGTCCAGGGTGGGATAGGAGAAATTCAGGCGCATGGTGTTCTTGCCTGAACCGTCGGAATGGAAAGCGGAGCCGATAACATAGGCCACGTTTTCCTTGAGAGCGTCCGCGAACATCTCATCGGCGCTCATGTCTTCGGGCAGGCGCACCCACAGAAAAAGGCCGCCCTCGGGCTTGGTCCAGGTTACGCCCTCAGGCATGTATTTTTCGAGCGCAGCCACCATGGTGTCCTTCTTCTCTTTATAGGCTTTCTTCACCACTTCTATATGCTTTTCAAAATAGCCGGTGCGCAGGAAGTCGGCCGCTATCAGCTGGTTCAGGCTGGAGGAGCAGAGGTCCAGGGACTGCTTTAATATCTCCATCTTTTTTATAATCTGCGGGTGGGCCAGTATTACACCCAGGCGCAGGCCCGGGGCGAAAGTTTTGGAGAAGGTGAAAAGCGAAATAATATTGTCGGTTTTGCGGGTTTCCTTGTCCAGGCGGTAAAGCATTTCCGGGGCCTTGCCTTCAAAACGTATCTGGCGGTAAGGCGAATCCTCTATAATGGCGACGTCATATTTTTCTGAAAGTTTTATAACCTTCCTGCGCTTCTCCGCGGAGAGGGTCACACCGCTGGGGTTCTGGAAATCCGGCACCAGGTAGACGAACTTGTAATGCTCGTCCTGGCTCCTCAGCCACACCAACTTCTCTTCCAGCTCCACGGTGCTGACGCCGTCGTCTTCCAGCTTAACGCCTATAAACTCGGCGCCGTAAGACCTGAAGACCTGCAGGCCGCCCATATAGCTGGGCTTTTCCACAAGGACCGGGTCGGAGGCGTCTATGAAGAGGCGGCCCACCATGTCCAGCGCCTGCTGGGAAGCCGTCGTAACGATAAGATTCTCAGGCTTGGCGGTTATGCCCTCGTGCTTCTTCAGGAACTTAACAAATTCTTCTTTCAACTCGGGCAGGCCGTCGGTGGGCCCGTACTGCAGGGCCACCCGGCCTTTTTTAGCCATTATTTCTTTTACGGACTCCGCCACAAAATCGTAAGGGAAATGCTCGGGGTCGGGCAGGCCGCCGGCGAAAGAAATTATGCCGGGCTTGTTGGTGATCTTTAAAAGTTCACGGATGACGGAAGCCTTAGTGCGTCTTGGCGCGGTGGCGAGGTTCTTTGCGATGTCTATCATAGGTTCCTCCGCTGAGATTTGTTAAGCCCTGCGGCTTTCTAACGCGGTAATAAGATAATCTAATCAATTAAAGAAATGGATAGCAAGGAAAAAATGTTTTATTGCTCTTCAGCTGTTGCGGGACCTGTTGAAGCTGAAAAATATTCCAGGTTTTCCCGGTAGTAGTCTTTTTTATAACTCTCCTTCTCCGCTCCATATTTGCCGGCGTAATAGACCAGGGCTTTCGGGTAGGTTGCGGCTTTCAGGACCAGCAGGTCTTCGGGGAAGGGCCGGCTGGTGGCGGCGCAGGCTTTTTCAAGCGCCTTCAGGTGCTGGCTGAGCACCTCCAGGCCCATTTTACCCGCGTTGTCCCGGATGAAAGAGGCCGCCTCCAGCACGGCCACGGCGCCTTTTATCTTAAGGGTTTCAAGCGTCCCGGGCGCCAGCCCGTATTTTAAAGAGTTCGCGTCGGCCACGGCCAGGCAGTCCAGCGCCAGCGGATAATTTTTTTCCTCAAGCGCGGTACTCCCCACAAAAAGCAGCGCGTCGGAACTGAACGCCTGCCAGCGCGCGCTATAAAAGTCTTTCAAGAAGCGCGCATACGCCGCTTTCTGCGTCTCCAGCCTGGCGAGCGCCTCTCCTTCCGCCGTGTATTTGCCCGTGTTCCCGGCCGCGTAGGCGAAGATCCTGGCGTCCGCCACTTCGTTCTTTTTTGCAGCCCCGGCCTCCTCCATACTGATATAGCCGCCCAGTTCCTCCTCGTAAAAACGCCGTATTCTCTCGCGGTAGCGCTCCGGGTCCAGCGACAGCGCCAGGTAGCTGCCGAAGATATTGGCGGTGTAAATATCGGTATAGTCCCCGCGCACGAAGTCCCTGAGCAGCCGGGGGTCCGCCTTCATGCGTTCATGGACGTACATGTCCTCGGTAAGGTAGGCTTCGTATTCGAATTCAAGGGGGTTGGCGCCGGCGTCGCGGCGGTACTCGGGGTAAAAGTAGCACTGCAGGGCGTGGACCAGCTCGTGCAGGTAAACGGGCTTGCAGTATTTAATAAGCTCGGAGCGCACCTTTTTATTACTCCAGAGCACTTCCACCACCTGCGGGTCTTTAAACCCCTTAGCCTCGAAGAACTTCAGTATGAACCTGGAGTTAAAATAAACGGCGTTGCGGGCCGGATCGTACCAGGCGAAACAATCGGAAGCGTCCTTCCGGACAAGCACCCGCAGCCCGGAGTAAAGCTGGCCGGCTTTTTTAAACCTTGCGTAGACTTCCGGCCCGACCGTTCCCGAACTGAGCGCGATCTTGAATTCCGTCTTAAGCCTGGCGCTGAGCTGCGCGTCATGGGGATAAGAGAATGCCCGGGCGGGGAAGCAGCACAGGGCCAGTACCAGCCCCAAAGCCAACCTTTTCATCCGGATATTATAGCTTGAATTCAATGCCGCGTTTGACAAAGCCCGTGGCAATGTATAATATTAGGTAGCCGTAAATTAAATTTAGTCAGGAGGCATAATGTCTGAAAACAAAGGCGGAGAAATAGTAGGAGCTTTCGTGGTGGGCGGACTTATAGGAGCGGCCCTCGGCATACTGTTCGCACCCAAGGCCGGCAAAGAGACCCGGGAACAGCTTGGCAACTGGGTGGAAGAAACCAAGGAAAAAGCCAAGGAAAAAATCGAAAAGCTGGAAGAAGAGATCAAACACCGCAAAGACCAGCTGATGAAGCACGTAAGCTAAACCGGTCAGCCCGTTTACAAAAAAGCCCCGCGGATAAATCCGCGGGGTTTTTTTATCGCCCCGTATTATTTTAGCGCAGGTCCTCTTGAAAGTTTAGCCTCCAGCGGCGACAGGAGCCAGCCCAGCGCGAAGGTGGAGATGGTCCCTATAACTATGATCCAGCTCCAGCCGATGGCGGCCCGGCCCGTCTCCGAAAGATACAACACCACCCCGGCCAGAGAGGCGCTGGAGAACATGGCCAACACGTTGGTGCGGTTGCCCGGGCGGTTGGTCATAAGTCCCAGCAAAAACACCCCCAGCAGGGAGCCCGCGGTGACCCCGTTTATTTTGAAAGCCAGCCACAGCATGCGCCCCGCCCCCGCCGCGCACAGCCAGGCAATGCCGGCGAGCACCAGGCCGAAGGCCGCCACGCTCAGGCGCGAGACAAAAAGATAATGTTTTTCATCCGCCTTTTTCACTATAAGCGGCCGGTAAATGTCGGTTATAAAGGAAGAGGACAGCGAACTCAGCGGCGAGTCGATGCTCGCCAGTACCACCGCCGCCAGCACCAGCCCCTTTAAACCACCGGGCAGCACGTAGATGGTGAAGTGGGACAGTATCTTGTCGGCGTTGGCAGGCAGCGGCATAGCCGGGTTCTGCTTATAGAAGACGAACAGCAGCGTGCCTATCCCCAGGTAAAGCGCGGTCAGCGGGACGCTGGCGAAGATGGTGGCTATCAGGGTCTTCTGGCTCTCGCGCCGCGTCTCCAGGGTCAGGAGCCGCTGCATCAGTTCCTGGTCCGTGCCGAACGAGGCCATGGAGCCAAACACGCCGTTAAGGACCGCCGCCCAGAGCACGTTCGGGTTCTTCAGGTCCCAGCCGAAGTTGAAGATGGAAAGTTTCCCGGCCTCGCTGGCCGTATGCCACGCGCCCACGAGCCCGCCGTTGATGTGCAGCACCAAATAGGCGGCTACCGCGCCCCCGGCCAGGTAGAAAGTTATGGTTTCAAAAGTGCCGGTCCACATAACGGCTTTTATGCCGCCGAACCCTATAAAAATGATGCTGACGACCGTAAAGGCGGCTATGGTATTGCCCAGCGGCCAGCCCATTATCACCGAAACCGCCAGCGACGCAGCGTAGAGCCGCACACCCGAAGCGAAAAGGCGGGTGACAAAAAAGAAAGCCGAGCCTGCGTACTGCGTTTCGGGCCCGAAGCGGTACTTCAGGAACTCATAGATGGTAGTGCAGTTGAACTTGTAGAAAGCCGGGATAAAGAAGAAGGCTATAAGGATGCGGGCCACGGCGGACCCTATGAAGAACTGCATATACTGCCAGTTCTCCGTAAAGCCGATGGGCGGAATGCCCACAATGGTCATGGCGCTTATCTCGGTGGCCACGAAAGAAAGGGTGGCGACCCAGACCGGGGTTTTGCGGCTGCCCAGGAAATAATCCTTAGTGTCCGTTTCACCGCGGCCCTTGAAGTAGGAGATCACGAAAAGGGCGGTCAGGGCTATCCCCAGGATGGCGTAATCCACCGGCATAAGTCCCGTTATATGTTCAAAAGCCGCGGTTTCATTCATAATTGTCCTGTAACTGTTCAGGCGGAGGGTCGGCCGGGTGGTTGCCCCGCGAACCCTTTGCGGAAGGGGGGCCCCCGCCCGGCGGGGGGAAACCGGCGCAAGGGTTTCCATCTTCCAGGGTTCGCGGGGCAACCACCCGGCCGACCTGAACCCGTATAGCTGCCTGAGTAGCTACATTATCCTTCAAGATTTACCGGCATTACGCCGCCGGCTTTGACTTTTCCGCACACTACGCCGGCGGCGGCCGCCTGGAAATCTTCAAGCGCGCAGAAAGCGCACAAACCGGCGGAAGGCTTGTTAGCCAGGCCGTTAAGAACGAAAGGGCTGCCGAAAGCCAGCAGCACGCAATCCCCGGCCTCCGCCAGGGCGGCTTCAAGCGCTTTTTTTGCCGCCGGCCCAAGGGCTATGCTGCCGCGGCCGGCGCCCGGCTTTAAGAAGATCCCAGCCGCAAGCTTCATGCCGCGGCCGGCCTCGTAAGGCACTACTCGCGCTCCCAGGCGCGCGAGTTCGGCCACAAAAGCCCGGCCCTCCCAATTTTTGGCGGAGGCGAGTGGTTCAAAGTAGCCAAGCGTCTCCCCCGGCTTAACGGCAAATTTCCCTTCCCCGTAAGCCCAGGCCAGGCAGGCTGGCGCGACTTCGGCGTTAAAGGCAAGGTGTTCGGGGCAGCGCAGGGTATGAAAATCAGGCGGGCGGGAAAGAAAAGACGAAAGCCTGCGCGCCAGCAGGTCCTGGCGGGACAGGGCCAGGTCCACCGCCGCCGCCGCAATTACCCCGTCGTTTAAAGCGCGCAGCAGTTCCCCATGGAGGGCGAAGGGATCTTCCGGGTAAAGCAGTATGTCGGCCCCGGCGAGGAAAGCTTTAAGGCCGGCGGAACCGCCGCCGGGCACAGCGCCCATGTTAAGCGCGTCCGTCAGCACCGCCCCGGAAAAACCCAGTTTTTTACGCAGGAGCCCCGTAATTATTTCTTTTGAAAGTGCGGCGGGCGCGTCCGCGTCCAAAGCGGGCAGGGACAGGTGGCCGACCATTATGGCCTCCGCCTGCCGCGCCAGCGCGGCGAAAGGCTTTATATCTTCTTCCTCCAGGGCCTGGCGGCTTTTAGCCACTACCGGCAGGGAAATATGGGAATCGGCCGCGGTATCGCCGTGGCCGGGAAAATGTTTAAGGGCCGCCAGCGCCCCCTGGGAACTTGCTCCTGAAAGATAAGCGCTGGCAAGCCGGGAAACAAGCCGCCAGTCCGAACCGAAAGACCTGACATTAACAATGGGGTTATCGGCCCTGCCGCCCAAGTCCACAACAGGCGCCAGGAGCCAGTCCACGCCAAGCGCCCTGGCCTCAAGGGCGGTAATCTCCCCTTTGCGCCTGGCCAGCGCCTCGCAACCGGAAGCGCCCAGGGCCATGTTGGAGGGAAGCTGTGTCGCCTCAGGCACCCGCTGGCCGGCGCCGTCCTCGTAATCGGCGGCTATTATAAGCGGGGTTTGGGAAGCGGACTTAAGCAGGCGCGAGGCGGCTCTTACTTCTTCGGCGCTGCCGCCGTAAAAACAGAACCCCCCGACGCCCATTTCAACCAGTTTCAAGGCGTACTCCGGGGAGGTCTCGCCGAACCTGAAGTCGGGGTAGATAAGGCGGGCCAGCCTTTTAGGGTTCATCCTTTTTTGCCGCCGCGCTTCCTTCTCTTCTCGAGCACTTTAATTTTCTTCCACTGCCTGAGCACCTGCGCCGGGGTAGAAAGCGCGTCCTGGCGGCCGAAAACATGCGGGTGGCGGCGCACCATTTTCGAGTTGATGCCCCTGATCACGTCGGCCAGGCTGAAACGTCCGTCGCGGCGGGCCAGCGCGCTGTGAAGCACCACCTGGAGCAGCACGTCCCCCAGCTCCTCTTCCAGGTTGCGCCAGTCGCGGCGGCGGACTGCCTGCGCGACTTCATCTGATTCTTCCCGCAGGTGTTTAAGCAGACTTGAATGGGTTTGCTTGCGGTCCCAGGGACAGCCGCCGGGCCCCAGCAGTATCTTGATGATCTTTTCAAGCGAGGCAAGGCTGGTACTGCGCGCCAGTTTCCTGGAGACAGCGGCAAATTTATTGACCCGGGCTCTCTTTTCTTTCATTGCGCGTTGTAAAAGTATATAATTTTATATCTGCGAGATAAACAGGCCGGAACTTTCCCGGCGGAGGGCGCATGGTTAAAACAAAAGTAAAGGCTGAGGATGGCCTCTGTAAAGTGCTGGATAAAGGTTTCGTAAAGCTCGTTGATTTCATGGGCGGGGACCAGCGGGCGGTAGACTCAGCCAGGGTTTCCTTCGGCTCAGTCTCAAAGGGCGAGGCCCAGGACAGGAAACTTCTTGAATACCTGGTCGCCAATTCCCACTTCAGCCCCTTTGAACACTCCGTCTTTGAGTTCCATATAAAATGCCCCATCTTCGTGGCGCGCCAATGGATGCGCCACCGCATCGCTTCCTATAACGAGATCTCCGCCCGCTACACCGAAGTGAAGGAGGAATTCTACTACCCGGAAACGTTCCGGGGGCAGGACAAGGTCAACCGCCAGGGTTCGGTGCGCTCGGCCGCGCTGAAACAGGCCAAGCTGCTGGCGCTTTACGACAAGGCCATAAAGACCTCCTACGGCGCCTACCGCGAACTGCTGGACGCTGGCGTGGCCAGGGAGATGGCCCGCATGGCGCTGCCGGTAGCGCAGTACACTCAGTTCTACTGGGGTGTAAACGCGCGCAGCCTGCTTAATTTTATCGAACTCCGCCTTGACGGCCACGCCCAGTACGAAATACGCCTTTACGCGGCCGCGGTACAGGAGATCTTCCGCAAAAAAATGCCCTGGACCTGGGAGGCCTTCTTGAAGCGCAAGGCGGCGGCGCCGGACAAGGGACTATGAACATAAGGCGGCCGACAAGAACCACCGCGCTTAACGCCGCAGCCATATTGCTGCTTGCCGCCTCCGCTGCGCCCGCCGGGGCTCCGCCCGCGGCGGGAGCTGCGGACGCGGCGCAGAAAACCGCGCAGGGCCCGGCGCCCTACTCCGAGCTGACACAGCGCAGCATAAGAACCGGCGACATTACCGTTATTACCCAAGTCACCGGCATAGCCACCGCGCAGGAGACCTACGATATCTTCGCCCCTTTTGACGGCAGGGTGGAAGAGTTGCATACGGACGTATTTAATTTCGTCACGCCCAATACCCTGCTGGCGCGCATGGTCCCCACCGAAATGGCAGCCCTGCTGGACGCCGGCTCCGACGAAGAAAGGAAGCAGACGGCCAAGCGCTGGCAGGATGTTTACCAATACACAGATATAAGGCCGGAAACGCAGGGAATAGTCACCAATATTTACGTAGAGACCAAAACCGAAGTGGCCAAAGGGGAACGCCTTTTCACAATAGCCAAAAAAGCCGTCATCGTGGCCCGCAACACCAAGCCGCTTTATTCAAGGCTCTCGGCGGGCATGCAGGCGGAAATGGCGCACACGCGCAATCCGGACGTTATTTTTAAAACGACGCTGACCAACTTCATACGGATAAAGGATTCCCCCCTTTACACCAGGATGTGGCTTGAAGTGCTGGACCTTAAAGACGGCATAAAGATCGGTGAGCAGTTTGACGGGACGCTGCTGGTGGGCAAAAGCCAGGACGCCATGCTGGTACCGCGCAAACATGTAATAGACTCCGGCGGCCGCCGGTTTTTGATAACGGAAATCAAAACCGGGCTGGAAACCGAAGAAGAAACCGAAATACTCGGGCACAGCTCCCTGTACCTGGAGCCTACTTTGCCCGGAGAAAAAGATGGAAAAAACAAAAAAATCCGCTAACATTTATTCCAGCTTCATGTTCTTGAAGATACAACCGGAATTCCGGCGCCTTATTTCCAACGAAAAAATAGCCGCCAAGCAGGAATTTGAGAACATGGTGGGCGCGAACCAGGAAAAGATTTTCCTGCGCACCTACCTGGTGTCGGGGCTGCGCGCGGACTCGGATCTGCTTTTTTGGCGCATGTCCGACGACCTTGTTTACCTGCAGGACATCTGCGCGCGCACTTTCTCCGTAGGGGCAGGGAAGTATTTTACGCCCGTACATTCGTTTTTAGGCGTAAACCGGGTCGCGGAAGCCGCCCAGCAGAAAAAGGACCTGGAGTTCGGCTTCCTGCCCAAGGACACTTTCGGGCGCTACCGCTACATGCTGCTGCACCCCGTGGTAAAAGCCCACACCTGGTACGAGCTGTCGGAAGCCGAGCGTGAAAAACTGATGGCGGAGCGCGCGGCGGCCATCTCGGGGTACAAGGACATCTATGAAAATTTCTTCCTTTCCTACGGCCTGGACGACCAGGAACTTATAGTGGTCAGGGAAGCGCGCGACCTTGAAAACCTCATTGCCGCCACCGAGGAACTGCGCCGTCAGCGCATAAAGAACTACACGATAATAGATAAACCGGTGTTCCTGTGCGTAGGCCGGGACCTGCGGGAGATAATGGACGCGATAAGCTGAGCAGCGCGTAAACCGTAAAGCGGAACGAGTTTCATAAGGAACATAGACTTCACGCTTTCCGCTTACGAGAGATTCGGAGGACCTAATGAAAACCATGGGCATAATTATGGCGGGAGGCAAGGGCGAGAGGCTTTACCCGCTTACAAAGGAACGTTCTAAGCCGGCGGTACCCTTCGGCGGCAAATACCGCATAATCGACTTCGTCCTCTCCAACTTCATAAACTCGGGCATTTACTCCAACTACGTGCTGGTGCAGTACATGTCGCAGTCGCTCATAGAATACCTGCGCTCCACCTGGAACCTGGGCGGCATCACCAAGGAACACTTCATTACCATTGTTCCCCCGCAGATGCGCCTGGGCGAGATGTGGTACCGCGGCACCGCCGACGCGGTAAAACAAAACCTCAACCTGATCAACGACTATAAGCCGGACCTGGTGGCCGTCTTCGGCGCGGACCACATCTACCGCATGGACATCCGCCAGATGATAGACTTCCACGTAGCCAGCAAGGCCGACGTTACCATTTCCGCCCTGACCGTCCCCACCAAGCAGGCCTCCCGCTTCGGCACCCTGGTGGTGGACGCCAAGAGCAGGGTGAGCGGCTTTGAGGAAAAGCCTAAAAATCCCAAAACGATCCCCGGGAACCCCGGCGCGGTCTACGCCTCCATGGGGAATTATATCTTCAGTTACGAGGCTCTGGTAAAGATCCTGCACGAAGAATCTGGCGAGGCGGTAGCCCTTGATTTCGGCAAGACCATACTGCCCAACATCCTTAAACGCTACCGCGTCTTCGCCTATAACTTCGACGGGCAGAAGCTGCCGGGAATAAAACATTACGAGGAGAAAAATTACTGGCGCGACGTCGGGACTCTGGAAGCTTTCTGGCAGACGCATATGGACCTGCTGGGCGCCAAGCCCAAGATGGACCTGAACAACAAGCTCTGGCCCATACAGGACGGCAAGCATAACGCCGGGCCCTCCAAGATAATAGAATCCAACCTGCAGGACTGCATGCTGTCCGACGGCTGCGTTATAACGCAATCCTCGCTCAAGCGCTGTATCCTGTCCAACGACGTTATCGTGCACGAGAAGTGCCAACTTGAGGACTGCATAATAATGGATGCCTGCGAGATCAAGGCCGGCACCCGCATGAGAAAGGTCATAATGGACCGCTACAACACCATTGAGGCCAAAACGGTAATAGGCTACAACCAGGACCAGGACGCCCAGCACTATTATATAGACCCCGACGGGATAGTAGTGATACCGCGCGGCATTTTAAAATGGCAGTAACCGTATTTTTTGCGGAACATACCCCCAAGGAGATAAGGGCGGAGAAGGCGGCGCTTAGCCGCGCGGCAGCGCTGGGGCTTGGCGCCAGGAACGCTTCCAGGGCCGTTAACCTTATTTTTACAGACGGCCCCGCCATCCGGGGACTTAACCGCCGCTTCCTGGGCAAGGACCGCCTGACGGACGTAATTGCTTTTAATTTCCCCCCCTCGCCGGTTCCCAGCGCCGCCTGGGGCGAGATTTACGTCTGCGTGCCGGCGGCGGCGAAGCAGGCCCGCGCCATGGGGCACTCGCTGCTGACCGAGCTGCTGGTGCTGGCCGCGCACGGGGCGCTGCATCTTTCGGGGATGGACGACAATACGCCCGCCCTGCGCCGTAAAATGAACGAGAAAACCGCGGCGCTCCTGAAAAAACTCTAGGAGACAGCCATTGAAAGCGCAGGGGAACGGGCTAAAGCCCTAAGGCAGGTTCCCTTACGGGCCCCGGACACCCTGCGCGTAACGGGATAATTTTTCACAGGTAAAGGGCAAAATACATACGGAGGCTTCAAAGTGGAAACAGAAACGGACGCCCGGACTTTTCAGAAAATAGACGCTCGCCAGCAGGCCGCCTGGAAAGCGCAGGCCGCTTTTAAGACCGCGCGCCAGCCGGCCAAGCCTAAATTTTACTGCCTGGATATGTTCCCTTACCCCTCGGGCGACGGCCTGCACGTGGGCCACCCGGAGGGCTACACCGCTTCCGACATCCTGTGCCGCTACAAGCGGATGAAGGGCTTCGAGGTGCTGCACCCCATGGGCTGGGACGCCTTCGGCCTGCCCGCCGAAAACTACGCCATCTCCACCGGCGTGCACCCGCGCGTGACCACGGAGAAGAACTGCGCCACTTTCAGGCGGCAGATAGATTCTCTCGGCTTCTCCTACGATTGGGACCGCGAGATCGATACCACGGACCCGGCCTACTACAAGTGGACCCAGTGGATCTTCCTGCAGCTTTTCAAGAAGGGCCTGGCCTACGAGACCACCAGCCCGATAAACTGGTGTCCCAAGTGCCAGACCGGCCTGGCCAACGAGGAGGTCTTCCAGGGCAAGTGCGACCGCTGCGAGACCCCGATAGAAAAAAAGAACCTCCGGCAGTGGATGCTCAGGATCACCGCCTACGGCGACCGTCTGCTGGAGGACCTGGCCGGCACCGACTGGCCTCATTCCACGATGCTGATGCAGAAGAACTGGATAGGCCGCTCCGAGGGCGCGGAAGTGGACTTCGCGCTGCCGGACGGCGGCAAGCTGACCATTTTCACCACCCGCCCCGACACGCTTTACGGCGCCACCTACATGGTGCTGGCTCCCGAGCACCCGCTGGTAGCCAAGCTCACCACCGCGGAACAGAAAACCGCCGTAGAGACTTACGTTAAGGCCGCTGCCAACAAGTCGGACCTGGAGCGCACCGAGCTGGCCAAGGACAAGACCGGCGTGTTCACCGGCGCCTACGCCGTGAACCCGGTGAACGGAGAGAAGCTCCCCATCTGGACGGCCGACTACGTGCTGACCACCTACGGCACCGGCGCCATCATGGCCGTGCCCGCGCACGACGAGCGCGACCACGAGTTCGCTAAAAAGTTCAACCTGCCTATAATCGAAGTGCTGAAAGCGCCTGCGGGCTGGAAGGGCGAAGGCCCCTTCTGCGGCGACGGCACTTCCATAAACTCCGGCCCGATCACCGGCCTGCCCACGCAGGAAGCCAAACAGAAAATCACCGCCTGGCTGGGAGAGAAAGGCATAGGCCGCGCGAAGGTGAATTTTAAACTGCGCGACTGGTTATTCTCCCGGCAGCGCTATTGGGGCGAACCCATACCGATAGTGCACTGCGCGAAGTGCGGCGTCGTGCCGCTGCCTGAAAGCGCGCTGCCGCTGCTGCTGCCTGAAGTGGAAAAATTCCAGCCCACCGGTACCGGGGAGTCCCCCCT
The DNA here is from genome assembly GCA_036171915.1 of Elusimicrobiales bacterium. GTDB lineage: Bacteria > Elusimicrobiota > Elusimicrobia > Elusimicrobiales > UBA9959 > UBA9959. Next base: position 14,844 of record JAVHRY010000076.1, read on the forward strand.
GGCCGCGATAGACTCCTGGGTCAACACTACCTGCCCGGCGTGCGGCGGCCCCGCAAAACGCGAGATTAACACCATGCCGCAGTGGGGCGGCTCCTGCTGGTACTACCTGCGCTATATAGACCCAAAGAACCCTGCCGCTTTCGTGGACAAGGAACTGGAGAGAGCCTGGATGCCGGTGGACCTCTACATCGGAGGCACGGAACACGCCGTGCTGCATTTGCTGTACGCGCGCTTCTGGCACAAGGTACTTTTCGACCTGGGCCTGGTCTCCACCAATGAACCATTCAAGAAACTCGTGCACCAGGGCATGATCCTTTCCTACTCCTACCGGGACGCCAAGGGCGTCTACCGCCCGTACAAAGAACTGGAGATCGCCGAGGACGGCACAGCCACCACTTCCGACGGCGAGGTCATAAAGCCGGTCGTGGAGAAGATGTCCAAGTCCAAGAAGAACGTGGTAAACCCTGACGAGGTCCTTGAGCGTTACGGGGCCGACGCCTTCCGTCTGTACGAGATGTTCATGGGTCCGCTCGAGGACTCCAAGCCCTGGAACATGCGCGGTATAGAGGGAGTTTACCGCTTTATGAAGCGCGTCTATGCCTGGGGCCTGGAGCGGCGGAACGCGCTTACCGACGCGAAAGCTTCCGGAGAAGACCTGATACTGCGGCACCGGACCATAGAAAAAGTGGGCGCGGATATAGAGAGCCTTAAATTCAACACAGCTATTTCCGCCCTGATGATCTACTTCAACAGGCTGGCCGCGCAGGAAAAAACCTCGCGCGAGGACTTCGTTCCTTTCCTTTCGCTTCTGCACCCTTTCGCGCCGCATATAACGGACGAGATCTGGGAACTCTCCGGAGGTCAGGGCACGCTTATGAAGCAGCCCTGGCCCAGGGCGGACAAAGCCGTGATAGCCTCGCGCGACATAGAAATACCCGTGCAGGTAAACGGCAAGGTCAAGGAGCGCCTGACCATAAAGGAAACCACGCCCCAGGAAGAGATAAAACGCCTGGCGCTTGCGGCGGCGGAGAAGCACACTGCCGGAAGAACGATAATTAAAGTCATATCTGTGCCGGGGAGACTTGTGAGCATAGTGGTAAAGTAACAAGGGGAATTATGATGAAAAAGACGATGCTGTTTGCCGCCGCGCTGGCGCTTGGCGCCTGTTCCGGAACTGATATTCTTTACCGGCCCGCGGAGCAGAAGCTGCCGCAATACATTAAGCGCATTTCCGTGCGCCCTTTCGCCAACAAGACCCAGCAGTTCGGGCTTGAGGAAAAACTCACACTCAAGGTGATAGACGAATTCCTTAAGAACGGGGAATACACGGTGTCCCCGGAGAGCGCGGCGCAGGGCGTGATAGTGGGAGAAGTGATCCATTACATCCTGACGCCCATTCAATACGACGTCAACCTGGTACCCACGGTTTACAAGCTTAACGTGATAGCCTCGGTGCGCCTGCTGGATAAGGAGAACAACCGCTACCTCTGGGAGGAGCCGGCCCTGCAGGTCACCAAGATGTACTCCGCGGCCAACCTCCCGGGCGGCCTTAACGAAGAGCAGGCCAGGGAAGCCCTGTGGGAAATACTGGCCAAAGACGTAGTGCTGCGCACGGTCTCTGGCTTCGGCGCGGTTTCAAGCGCCTCGCAGAAAAAAATGCCCGGCACGCAGGACGTGCAGGCGTCCACTGAAACAGCGCGCTAAAGGATGCGGGCATAAATAATGGATACCCTTACCCCGAAAGCTATGGCCGACGAGTGGGCAAAAAGCCGCACCCGCCCGGTTTATTATCTTTGCGGCGAGGAAACCGCCCTTAAAGAATCCGCGCTTAAGCGCCTGGCGGCCGTGTTTAAACCCGAATCTTTCAATTTCTCCCTGCGCGACGCCGAGAATACGGACATAGCGCAGGCCCTGGAAGAGGCCAGAACTACTCCCATGCTGGCGGCCGTAAGATTCGTGGCGCTGAAACACGCGGAAAAGTTAAAGAAGGACCAGCTCAAAACGCTGCTGGCCTACCTCGCTGATCCCTGCCCGAGCGCCTGCCTGCTGGTAATGGCGGACTGGCCGCGCGAGAAGCAGGACCCCATCCCGGCGGCTCTGGACGCCGGCTCGGCTCTTGTAAATTTCGCCCCGATGCCGGCAGGCCGGGCTGTTGAGCACTTAAACTCTCTGCTGCTGTCAAAGGGCGTAAAATCGGACGGGGAGGCGCTGGAACTTTTAGTTGAGCTGCTTGGCACGGATTCGCTTACGCTGGACGGGGAGTCAGAGAAAATAGGGCTCTACATGCACGGCCTGGACCGGGTATTTTCTCCCGAGGACGCGCTGGCCCTGGCCGGTTTTCCCCGCACCCAGAAACCTTTCGAGCTGGTAAACGCGGTATGCGGCAGAAAACCCGCGCAGACGGCGGCGGCGGCGGTCACGATGCTGGCGGCGGGGACTGAACCGCTGGCGCTATTATCCCAGGTCTCAAGGGCCGTAGAACGCATGCTTAAAGTTAAGCGCCTTGCCGCTTCGGGTGAAGGACCGGCGGCCTGTTACCAGGCGGGGCTCTCCCCCGGGCAGTACCAGGCCGCCCTGCGCGACTGCGCGGCCTATACGGAAGAGAAACTGCTTAGGAGCCTCAGACGCTGCCTTGAGGCTGAGGCCCTGCTTAAATCCTCATCAAAAAGGGACCCGGGCCTGATCTTAAGACAGCTGGTATACGAGATAACCGCGGCCAAGTAGGGGCGCAAAGCAAAAACCCCGGCTGACTGCGCCGGGGTAGCTCTTTCCAAAGAGGAAGTTACTTTACCGAAGGATTCTGAGCTATTGTCTTGATGCGGGCGGAAAGGCGGGACTTCTTCCGTGCGGCCGTTTTCCAGTGTATAGTGCCCGACTTAGCCGCTTTATCCAGCAGGGAATAAGCTTTGGGCAGCATCTTTTGCGCGTTTTCCATATCCTTCTTCGCGGTTAGGACGCCGAATTCTTTAGCGGTTTCGTGGATCCTGGTTTTAATGCCCCTGTTTTTAGAGGCCAGTTTCTCTGATTTGCGCCAGGCTTTAATAGCGCTGGTATGCCTTCCGGTCTTGAGTTTTGCCATAGTGGAGATAGTTTATCATTCTACGGGAGAAAAAGCAAATTCCGGAAGATCGCTGGAGTTTAAAGGATAAATGCACTGCGGCACGGATTTTAAAAGAACAGCTCCCCGGACTGAGGGCCCCCACGGCGCTTTTACGCGCGGGATGGCCGGCATGACGGGCGCCGGGCTAATAACAAAAGCGCTCGGTTACGCGCGCGACGCCCTCCTGGTGGCTTTTTTCGGCGGCGGGGCGCTGGCCGACGCATATTATGCCGCTTTCCGGCTGGTTAACGTATTCAGGCGCACCGTGGGCGAAGGCGCCCTGAACGCGGTCTTCATCCCGCTGCTGGAAAAAGAGAAGACCAAACCCGGCAGCGCCGCCAAGGATTTTTTTTCCTCCGCCTGGACCGTGATTTTCGGCGTCTCCACCCTGCTCGGCCTGGCCGGGATAATTTTCAGCCGGCAGCTTGTGACCCTGGCCGCCTGGGGGTTCAAGGGCGCCCCGGGGCAGCTGGAACTTACGGCCCTGCTCGCGGCCACGCTGATGCCGCATTTGTTGTTCGTGAACGTAACCGCGCTTTTCACCGCGGCCTTGAATTCCGCGCGCAGGTTCTTCCTGCCGGCGCTGGCTCCGGCGGTTTTTTCTCTGGCGGTGATCGGCGCGCTGCTGTCTTTCCATTACGGCTTTTTCAGCTCGCTCGACGAGCGCGGCAAGATAATACTCCTGGCCGCCGCGGCCTCGGCCTCGGGGCTGCTGCAGGCCCTGGCACTGCTCCCCCTGCTGAAACGCGAGGGCTACGCGCTCTCCTTTACCAACCCGCTTAAAAATCTTTCCGCCGCCCCCGCCCTGCTGGCGGCGGTTCCCGCGGCGCTTACGCTGGCCCAAGACCAGGTTTCGATGCTGATAAACACCATCTACGCGAGCTTCCTCGCAGCGGGCTCCATAACGGCCATCTACAACTCGGCGCGGCTGGTGCAGTTCCCGGTCTCCCTTTTCGCGGCCGCTGCGGCCGCGGTCTCGCTGCCGGAGCTCGCTGGCCGCACCGCAGCCGGGGACGCGGCCGGCTTCAGGAGCCACCTTAGGCTGGCGCTTTGCGCCTCGTGGCTTATAATGCTGCCGGCGGCTATGGGGCTGGCCGTAACGGCCCTGCCCGTCTGTCGCGCTCTTTTTGAGCACGGCCGGTTCCTGCCGGCGCAGAGTCTGCTTACCTCTCGGGCGCTTTTCTGGCTGGCGCTGGGCCTGCCGGCTTACGGCTTCAACAAAGTGTCGGCCTCCTCGCTCTATGCGCTGGGCCGCCAGGCGGAGCCGCTGGTTATAATTTCCTGCCAGCTGGCACTTAACGCGCTGCTCTGTTGGCCGCTCTCGCGCGCCATGGGCGCCGGCGGCCTGATGCTCGCCACCTCCATAAGCTCCTGGGCTGCGGCCATAGCTTTCATGCTGGTCCTTAAAAAGCGTTCGGGCTTCAGCCCGCTGACGGACCTGCCTGTTTTCCGACCGGCGCTTTCGGCGGCGCTGGCGGCCCTTGCGGCCCTGGCCCTCAGTAACTCCCTGGCCGCCTCCGGGCCGGTGCTGGTAACCGTCACCGCGGTCCCCGGGGCCGTGGCGGTTTATTTTCTGGCGCTGAGGATTTTTAAAGTGGAAGAGCGTAAATTAATAACCGGGGGCAGGTTTTAAACGCGCCATGGACCTTTCGCACCTGCCCGATACCCCCGGAGTCTACCTTATGCGCGACGCCGCTGGGACCGTGCTCTACGTGGGCAAGGCCAAGGACCTGCGCGCGCGCGTGGCGCAGTACTTCCAGAAGAACCCCTCCGACCGGCGCTGGAAAATACCTAACCTGGTGGCCCTGATACGCCGCATAGACTATGTGGCCGCCGCCAGCGAGCGCGAGGCCCTGCTCACCGAGCGCCAGCTGATCTACAAACTGCAGCCCTTCTTCAACGAGATGTGGAAGGACTCCAAGACCTACCCTTACCTGGAGATCACGCGCGAAGATTTTCCCCGGCTGTTCTTCACCCGCAGGAAACTCAAGGACGGCGGCCTCTACTTCGGGCCTTTCCCGAAAGTGGAGCCAGTGAAGAAACTGCTGGGCTACCTCGCGCGCATAAAATTCATAAACCTGCGCCTCTGCCGCTGGAACTTTTCGCTGGAGAAGCCTTTGGACGAGCGCAAGATAAAAGCCTGCCTCTACTACCACACCGGCCAGTGCACCGCCCCGTGCGCCGGGAAGATATCGCGGGCCGGCTACCGGGCGCTGGCCGCGCGCGTGGCGGATTTTCTGAAGGGCGACTACGGGAAACTCCGTGCCTCGTTCAAAAAAAAGATGGCGGCCGCTTCGGCCAGGCTGGATTTCGAGGAGGCCGCCAGGTACCGCGACTTCCTCAACGCTTTCTCCCACATGGAGGAGCGCGTGCTGGTGAGCAAGCTGGAACCGGATTTCCTGGAGAAGGCGACGGGGCGCACCGGCTCGGTGACGGCCCTGAAAGAGGCGCTGGGCCTGGCGCGCCCGCCGGCGCACATAGAGGCGTTCGACACGTCCAGCCTGTTCGGCCGGCAGGCGGTGGGCTCTTCGGTCTGCTTCATCAACGGGGAGCGGAATACGGCGCACTACCGGCATTACAAGATCCATTTCAAGAACCTGCCGGAGGGTTCCAACGATTTCGCGATGATAGAGGAAATAGTGGGGCGGCGCCTGGCGCAGCTGGTGAAGAAGGGCGAGCCCCTGCCGGACCTGCTGGTTATCGACGGGGGGCCGGGGCAGCTGGCGGCCGCCATGAAGGCCATGAGGGCGGCCGAAGTTAAGCTTCCGGTCATCAGCCTGGCCAAACGGCTGGAGGAGATCTATTCCCCGCTGCGCGCGCAGCCGCTGCTCCTGGACCGGGCGAACCCCGGTCTGCGGCTGCTGCAAGCTTTGCGCGACGAGGCGCACAGGTTCGGGATAACCTATCACCGCAAGTTGAGAGGGCGCTCGGAACTGACTGGCTAGAAGAAGGCAGACGACTGCTGGTCCGGAACGCAAAAACAGGGTCGGCCACACCGTGGCCGCCCTTCCCGCTCTCAGTCGCGGCGCTTACGCAAGCCGCTCCTTCCGAGAGGGTTTTGCTTATCCGGACCAGCAGTCGTCTGCCGGGAGATCTCTAGGCGGCAGTTCCTCGCTAAAATATTATGACTAAAAATGAAATTCTTATTAAGATGAAGACCTATACGCCGTTTCAGCGGGCGGTGTGGATGGCCTGCATGAGCATACCGGAGGGGCAGACGCGCTCTTATAAGTGGATCGCGGAGAAGATAGGGAGGCCGCAGGCTGCACGGGCGGTGGGGGCGGCGCTGGGGAAGAATCCTTTCGCCCCGGCCGTGCCCTGCCACAGGGTAATCGAGTCAGACGGCAGCCTTGGAGGTTTCTCCGCACCGGGCGGTTTGAAAGCCAAGCTGGCGCTTCTTAAAAAAGAAAAAGCGGTTTAGACTTCGGGGGCGGGGCGAACAAAAGCCCGGCTAATACCGGGCTTTTTATCTCCTGCTGTATTTAATATTTAATTGCCGACCATCTCTCCCAGGCTGAACATAGGCATGAACATGGCTATTACTATAGTGCCAATTACCAGGCCGAGCAGAACTATGATGAGCGGCTCTATCATGGAGGTCAGCCCCTTTACGGCGGTGTCCACTTCCTGATCGTAGAAATCCGCGATCTTGTTCAACATAGTGTCAAGAGCGCCGGTTTCCTCGCCCACGGCTATCATCTGGATGACCATCGGAGGGAAAATATTGGCCCGCTTAAGCGGGTCCGAAATGCGTCCGCCCTCTTTTATGGAGTCCCGGCTGCTCATGATGGCGCGCTCTATAACCTTGTTGCCGGAAGTCTTGGCCACGGTCTCAAGCCCCTGGAGTATGGGCACCCCGGATTTTATAAGAGTCCCCAGCGTGCGCGTGAATTTGGCGATGGCGACTTTTTTAAGCAGTATGCCGAAGACCGGCAGCTTCAGCGAGATATCGTCTATTTTTTCCTGCCCTTGGGGCGTCTTCATCCACTTTTTTAAAAGCCAGACGCCTCCGCCTAAAGGCGGCAGCACATAGAGTATTTTTGTGCGTAAAAAATCCGAAATATTTATTATCACCTGCGTCAGGAAAGGGAGCTTGGCGCCGAAACTGCCGAAGATGTCCTTGAAAATAGGGATGACGAACATTATCAGGAAGATCGTTATCAGGCCGGCCACGCTGAACACCACGGCGGGGTACATCAGCGCGCTCTTCACCTTGGCCCGGAGCACTTCCGCCGACTCCAGGTAGGCGGAAAGCCGCTCCAGGATGGTGTCCAGGATGCCGCCGACTTCGCCGGCCCGTATCATGGAAACATACAGTTCGGTAAAGGCGTTCGGGTGCTTCTTCATAGCGTCGGCTATGGAAAGCCCGGCCTCGATATCGGTGCGCAGGCTGGTTACCACGGTTTTGAACGCCGGGTTCTCCGCCTGAGATTCGAGAATATTCAGCCCCTGCACTATGGGGACGCCGGCAGAAACCAGCGTTGAGAGCTGGCGCGAAAAAATGACGACATCCGCGTTGGAAACCTTGGTTTTAAAGAATTTTTTTTTAACCGGCGCTATCTTAACTTCAAGCACCGAGAGTTTTTGTTCCCGCAGACGGGCCATGGCGGAGCGCTGGTCGGAGGCATCAACCACCCCCTCCAAAATCTTGCCGCCGGTGTCTTTGGCTTTGTAGGCGAATTGCATAGAAAGATTACAGTTATCACCCCGCGATCACCGCGGTCCGGGAACTCCTGCCGCGGTCAGCTGTTAACCGAGAGCGTTTTCTGCAGCAGCTTCTTCAGGTCTTCCGGATCGGCGGAGCGGTTAACGGCTTCCTGGTAAGTGATCTTCTGCTTCTTGTAGAGGTCCACCAGCGACTGGTTCATGGTAACCATGCCGAACTTGCCGCCGGTCTGGATGATAGTGGGGATTTGTTCCACCTTCTGCTCGCGTATCAGGTTCCTCACGGCTGAATTGGCGATGAGCACCTCGCAGGCGAGCGTGCGGCCGGTGCCGCTGGCGTGGGGCAGCAGCTGCTGCGCGAACACTCCCTGCAGCACGAAGGAAAGCTGCACGCGTATCTGCTCCTGCTGATGCGGCGGGAACACGTCGATGATGCGGTTGATGGTCTGGGCGGCGTCGGAGGTATGCAGGGTGGAAAGCACAAGGTGGCCCGTTTCCGCGATGTTGAGGGCGGCGCCGATGGTTTCAAGGTCGCGCAGCTCGCCGATGAGTATAACGTCGGGGTCCTGCCGCAGCACGTGCCGCAGCGCGGCGCCGAAGGTTTCAGTATCGGATCCGACTTCGCGCTGGTTTACTATGCTTTTCTTGTGGGTGTGCACGTACTCAATAGGGTCCTCAATGGTTACAATGTGGTAATTTCTGTGTTCGTTCAGGTAGTCTATCATCGAGGCCAGGGTTGTAGACTTGCCGGAACCGGTGGGGCCGGTTATAAGGAGCAGCCCCTTGGTCATCTTCATCAGCTCGTAAACTACCGGCGGCAGGTTCAGCTCCTCGAAGGTTTTATACTTGCTCGGGATGGCCCGGATAGCCGCCCCCACCACTCCGCGCTGCCGGTAGGCGTTCATGCGGAGCCGCCCCATTCCCTTTATCCCGAAGGCGAAGTCCAGTTCGTTAGAGGCCTCAAAGCGCTGCCGCTGCGCGTCCGTCATAAGCGAAAAGATCAAAGTCTGGCACATTTCCGGGGTTAGTTTTTCAAAAGGGGTCTGCAGCAGTTCTCCGTCGATGCGCAGCATCGGGGTAGCCCCGGCCGTAAGGTGGATATCGGAGGCGTTCTTCTCATGCATCATTATGAACAGCTCGCTCATTGTTACCATGTGTATGCTCCTATGAAAGCGTAAAGCGGGAAGCGTAAAGAATAAGAGCGGCGCCACCTTACGACTGTTTCCGCTTTGCGCTTTACGTTATCTAATCCACGTCGGATCCGGTCACGCGGACAACTTCCTCAACCGTAGTCATGCCGTCAAAAAGTTTGCGCAGCGCCGACTCCCGCAAAGTTATCATCCCGTTCTTGCGGCCTGCCTCTTTTATTTTTGCGACAGGCGCCTTTTCTATAATGAGGCCGCGGATAACGTCGTTGATCTCAAGTATCTCATGGATGCCCATCCTGCCCTTATACCCCGTCTTGGCGCAAATATCGCATCCCCTGCCCCTCGACAGGATTATTTTACCATTTTTCAGGTTTTTATCAAGGATGGCCTTTGAAACGCCAAGGCTCACCAGCAGCTCCGGCTTAACCTCGTATGTTTCTTTACAATTCTTACAGATGCCGCGCACCAGGCGCTGGGCGACGACCATCAGCAGAGTGGAAGAAGTAAGGAATGGTTCAACTCCCATCATGCCTATGCGGGTTATGGCGCCCGGGGCGTCGTTAGTATGCAGCGTGGAAAAAACAAGGTGCCCTGTCATGGCGGCGTTTATGGCCGTAGCCATGGTTTCAAAATCCCGTATTTCTCCCACCATTATTATATCCGGGTCCTGCCGCAGGAAGGAGCGCAGGCCGGAGGCGAAGGTCAGTCCCACCTCGGTATTTACCATAACCTGGTTTATCCCCTCCAGGTTATATTCTATGGGGTCTTCAATGGTGACGATATTCACGTCTGGGGCGTTAAGCGTGGCGAGCGCCGAGTAAAGCGTGGTGGATTTGCCCGACCCCGTCGGCCCCGTTATAAGATTTATGCCGTGCGGGGCCTTCAGGCATTTTGCGAAAATAGCCAGGTTCTCCGGCTCCATGCCCAGGTCTTCCAGCCTGAGCTTAAGGCCGGAGGAGTCAAGGATACGCATTACCACCTTTTCCCCGGGACCGCAGGGCAGGATGGAAACGCGCAGGTCAATTTCGTGATCGTCGATTTTAAGTTTGGTGCGCCCGTCCTGCGGCAGGCGGCGCTCGGAAATATCCAGCGTAGCCATGATCTTCAGACGGCTTATTATGGCGTTATGGAATTTCTTGGGAGGCGAAGGCTGCGCGTGCAGCACCCCGTCTATGCGGAAACGCACCTTCGTTTCTTTGTAGCCCGGCTCAATATGAATATCCGAGGCGTGGGCCTTAATGGCCGAAGAAAGGATAAGGTTGACCATCTGCACTATGGGGGCGGCCTCCCCCTTTTGCTCCAGGGAAATAAGGTCCTCGCCGCCGCCTTTGGAATCGTCCTCGCTTACGAGCAAAACCTCGGTAGTGCCCCCGCTGGTTTTCCTGAGAATGTCGTCCAGCGCCTCTTTGGAGGACTTGGAACCGTAATTTTTGTCTATGGCCGCTACAATATCGGATTCGGCTCCGAATACCGGCTTTATGTCGTAGCCGGTCATCATCTTCAGGTCGTCTAAGACCACGATGTTGAGCGGGTCCTCCATGGCCACCTTAAGTTTGTTCTCCGCTTTCTCAACGGCTATAAGCCCGTAGCGGCGGGCTATATTTTCAGGGATGATCTTCAGGATCTCTTCTTTTATCTCCATCCCCCGGAGATCCACGAACTCTATGCCGAACTGGCGGCTCAGAAATTCCAGGAGTTTGCGCTCGTCTATATACTTCTTATGCACGAGCAGCTGCCCCAGCTTGCCTCCTCCGGAGCGCTGCAATTCCAGCACCTCAGCCAGCTGGGCGGCGGTTATCAGGCCCGAAGAGACCAGCATCTCCCCGAGACGCTTGGAAATATTTATTGAAATTCCCTTTTCAGCCATATAACAGCGATATTTTTTACCAGATATTTTTACGGCAAGATGCGACTTCAGGCGAGGTTTACTGCCCGGCTTACATTATACTATTAGCCGCACCGCGGCCTAACCCGGGCGGCTGTGCCGCTTAAAACAGCTCTTCGTCGGATTCCTGGGCCTTAAGATATTTAACCTTATCGTCCGTCTCCGGCTGCTCAAAGCCCGTAGGGGCCTGCTCCGCGCCCTTGTTCACTTCCGGGGCGTCAGGCAGGGGCAGCATGGCCAGCCCTTTGGGACGTGAAGTTTTTTTTACCGCGGGCCGCGTTTTGGACGCGGTCTTTTTTACGCGGGCCGAGCTCACAATTTTCTCCCTGGTTGAGGAGTCAAGAAGCTCTATGGCGTTATTATTTAACCCGCGCACGATGTCCCGCTTGGCGGCATCCACCTCGAACTGGTAAACCATAGGTTCCTGTTTGGGCCTTGTCAGCCTGTATTGTACAGCTAAAATATCGCCATGCAGCGGCGTGGCCGTCCATTCCTCGCTTGTCCCACCGGAAGCTCCCGACAGGAAAGAGTTGGCGAACCAGGACGCTATAGTACCGCGGCCGCCGGATAGGCTATACCTTTTTACTATGTCCAGAGAAAGGCTGATATTCCCGTTTACCGGCTTTTGGGCGGCGGGCGCGGCCGGCTGGGGTTCCGCCGGCCCGGCCGGCTCTGAAACGGCCGGCTGGGGCTGCACGGCGGCGGGGAATGCGGCGGCGGTCCGGCTGGTCACGGCGGACGTTTTTTTCTTGCTGCCGATGTTCATCATTGAAAATTCCGAAAAGCTGAGCCCTTCACCCATAAAGAAATAACCAAGGCCGCCGGTAGCTATAGAACCCAAAATAACAAGTATGGTAATAAAAGCCATCTTGCCGCCCTTCTTTTTAGGTTTTTCAGGGCCTTTCTCCGCTTCCCCCCTCCCTTTTAATTGAGGGAGCGGAATGCGCTGGGTTTTATCGGGAGATTCAAGCGGCGCATTATCGGCGTCCGAATAAATTTTGGGAGCGTTCCACCCCGGCTTCTGGGCTTGAGGCTGCGCGGCAAAAGCATCCGGCCCGGCGCTCGGAACCTTGGGCGCAATAACCGCCTGGGGCTGTATGCCGAAATCATAAGTGGACCGTTCAACGGCCTGCGGGCCCGGCGCAAGGTCAGGCTGAACGGCCTTGGGCTGGAACTGTTGCGCCGGTTGCGGCAAAGGCTGCTGCACAGGCTGTACCGGCTGCACCGGCACCTGCAGGGCCGGGCCGTCCTGGCGTATATTTATGCCGAACTGCTGCGAAGTCTCGGAGGCTTTGGCGGTTACTACGGAAAAATCATAAACCATCCCGCCGGCCTGCTGAGTCAGCGGGTCAGAAGTCTCCGGTTTAAAAGCCCCCTCCGGGGCGGCTTCGGGCCCGGGCAGCGACTTGTCATAATGCCCGCTGTACACATAAGCAGGCTTCTGCGTTTGCCCGAGGCTTTTAAATTTGCGGCTGGTAATACTTGAGTTATCCGCCTCTTGCGGACCTTCATTCTCTATAGCTTTCTCCAGTTTTATTTCGCCGCCGCGCGGAATGCTTTTAAGGGTTTTCACTTTCGGCTCAAAAATGGGTTTACTTTCCCTGGCCGGCCCGCCTTCCGGGGCCGCCTCAACTGCGGGAGCGGCCAGATCGAGCGCGATATCTTCCTTAAGGGAGAGTTCCTCCCTTTTGATCTCCTCTATCTTTCTTATAGTGTCGGCTTTCTCTTTAAGTTCGGTCAGCTGCCGCACCTGCTCGGTCTCGCGAACGCTTACTTCCGACTTGCCCGTTTTTTCCTTCAGGCGGGCTTCAAGCTCATCAATGCGCTCGCGGCTCTTTTTTTCTTCCATCTCCTGCAGCCGCATTTTTTCAAGCAGCAAGTTTTTTTCCCACCGCGCGGCTTCCAGCTCTTCCTGAATGCGGGCCAGCTTTATGTCAAATTTTTCCGCCAGGTCGTAGCCGGTCCCGGAGGCGTATTTAGCCGGAGTTTCCTGCCCTTCTTTATAGGCGCCGAGAATGTTGTCTATGGTATCCAGGAGCTCCCCGTACGAGGCTCCGGGCTGCGGCTCTTTATCCTCGAAATAGCGCACCGTGGAGCTGAAGCCGGTTTCATATTCGTAGGCGCCTGCCATTACCCCCGCGGTGATCGACCGGCCCGTGCCGACTCCCAGGGCGGAGGCTATTGCGGCCACCTGCGAAGCCGGCCGCCAGTCTCCGGGGTTGTCCCCGGTGGCGGTTTCCGGGCAGACCAGGCTTTCCTCGGCAAAAGCGGGAAGGGCCAGCATTTCTGCGGGCTCGTAGGGACCGAGTATATTGCCTTCCGAGTAGAACCAATATTTCATAAAGGTACAGGGAAAGTTTACAAGTTAAGTATTTAGAATTTGATTCAAAGATGTAGCTAAAATGTTACAGGGGCGGGGGCTCGCTCAGAACCCTGCCCAGTCGCCCGATTGCCGCCGATATCCTGCGGAGGGTTTCGGGTTTGCCGAGGAGTTCCGCTATTTCTACGGCGCCGGTCGGGGTGACGGCCTGGCCGGAGATGGCGATACGCAGCGGCCACATGACGGGGCCCAGCTTGGCTCCCTTGGCTTCGGCATAGGCTTTTACGGCGCCCAATATGACGGCGTATTCCCAAGAGGGCAGGTTGTTAAGAATGCCCTCGAGGTCCTTTAAGACGGTCCGGCTTCCCTCAAGAGTTGTCTTGTTCTTGGCGTGAACGAAAAGTTCCGTGGAATACTTCTCATCCAGCGCCTCCAGGAAAGACACCATAGCCGGGATATCGGAGAGTTTTTCCACTTTGCCCTGTATAAATCCGGTGAGCTTTCTGGCATCAAAACCTTTCACTATCTTTTCAGGATAGAACTTCAGGAACAGTGCATGGGCCTCTTCGGGCTTCTTAGCCTTTATGTGCCGGGCGTTAAGCCACTGCAGTTTCACCTCGTCGAACATGGCCGGCGCCTTGCCGATACGCGCTATATCGAACTTCTCTATCAGGTCCGCCTTGGTGAAGAACTCCTGCTCGGTGCCGGGGTTCCAGCCCAGCAGCGCGATGTAGTTCAGGATGGCCTCGGGCAGGTAGCCTTTGTTCAGGAAGTCGGAAAGGGCCACGCTGCCCTCGCGCTTGGAAAGCTTGCGCCCCTCCGCGTTAAGGATATGCGGCAGGTGGATGTGCTCCGGGGCAGCCCAGCCAAAAGCGCGGTAAAGCAGGATATACTTCGGGGTGGAAGAAATATACTCGCAGCCCCGCATTACGTGGGTTATCCCCATGAGATGGTCGTCAACTACGTTGGCGAAATTATAAGTGGGATAGCCGTCGCGCTTGAGCAGGATCTGGTCGTCCAGCTGCTTATGCTCCACGGTTATCGGGCCGTAGACGAAATCCTTGAAGGTGGTGGAGCCCTCCTTGTCTATCTTCTGCCTTATCACGAAAGGCAGGCCCTTGGCCAGGTTGGCCCGGATCTCGGCCCCGGAAAGCCGGCCGCAGCGGCCGTCGTAGCCAAGGATAGGGCCGTCATGTTCCTCTCCGGCCTCCTCCTGCTTTTCCTGCTTGTCGCAGAAGCAGCGGTAGGCATGCCCCGCTGTCAGCAGTTTTTCGGCGTATTCCCTGTAAATCCGGAGCCGCTGGCTCTGCACGTAAGGCCCGGCTGGGCCGCCGATGTCGGGCCCCTCGTCATGCTCCAGGCCGGTCACGTCAAGGCTGTCGTAGATCACCTTGACGCTGTCCGCCACCAGCCTCGCCTGGTCGGTATCCTCTATCCTCAGGATGAACTTGCCCTTGTTCTTCCTCGCATGCAGATACGCGTACAGGGCGGTGCGCAGGTTGCCGATATGCATATAGCCGGTAGGGCTGGGCGCAAATCTTGTTCTTACTTCCATTTTTTACGTTCCTTATGAACCATTCAAATTCCCGGCTGCCCGCCGGAGCCACAGGGGAGAACCGTCCCTTGCTATTGTCCGGCCTCGGCCAGCAGCTCCCTGGCATGCTTGAGGCCAAGGTCGGTGGACTGCTTCTTCCCCCCCAGCATCCTGGCTATCTCGCGCTCCCGCGCGTCCGCGTCCAGCAGCCGCACTGCGGCCGCCGCCACACCGGATTTTATGTTTTTTTCCACAAAAAAATGCACCTTGCCGAACGCGGCGACCTGCGGCAGGTGGGTTATGCAGAAGATCTGTTTATGCGCGGCCAGCTTGGCCAATTTCTCCCCCACCAGGCGGCCGGTCACCGCGCCTACCCCGGCATCCACTTCGTCGAAGACCTGCGCCCCGATATGGTCGGCGCGGGACAGGACCGTTTTAAGCGCCAGCATGATGCGGGCCATCTCGCCGCCGGAGGCGGTATAGCGCAGCGGCCGCAGCGGGTAGCCGGGGTTGGCGGTAAAGAGATACTCCACCGCGTCCCCGCCGAAAGAGGCGAGGTTAGCCTCGTCGTAGGCGGCGTCCACCGAGAAGCGCACTTCCCTGAAGCCCAGGCCTTCGGCCTCTTTAATTATTTCGGCTGAAAGTTTTTTCGCCGCAGACACGCGCTCCTCGTGCAGCGCAAGAGAAAGCTGCTCAAGCCGGGCGCGGGCCGCGGCCAGTTTTTTATCCAGCTCGGAACGGTCCAGGGTCAGATCCTCAAGCCCGTTCACCTTTAAGCGCAGCTCCTCCACGCGGGCGAGCACCGCCGGGATGTCGGGGCCGTATTTTCTACTAAGACTTTTTAATTTTTCAAGCCTTGATAGGCAGCGGTCTACCTCGCCGGGGTCCGAATGCACCCCCTTGCCGTAGGCGCGCAGCTCCCCGGCCAGGTCGCGCATTTCTATGGCCACCGAGGCCAGCCGCGCCGCTACAGGCGCGGCTGTTGGATCTATAGCGGCCAGGTTTTTAAACTTCTCAAGCGCCTTTTCAGAGGCCCCGACGGCGCTGTCGGCAAAGGCATGGGCCTCTCCGGAAAGTGTAAAAAGTTTCTCCGAGTTGTTGAGCCGGGGCCACAAAGCTTCCAGTTCCTCTTGCTCCCCCTCTTTTAATTTTGCCGATTCTATTTCCGCCAGCTGGAAGCGGTACAGGTCCAGCAGGTGAGTCCTCTCGTCTTCTGACATTGAAACAGCCTTCAGGCTGTCTTCGAGCGCCCGCACCCCGCCCCAGGCCTTCTGCACCGCGGCCGCTCCTTTTTCCAGTTTTCCGTAGCTATCCAGCAGGCCGCGCTGGGTCTCGGGCTTAAGCAGGCTCTGGTGCTCGTTCTGGCCGTGAAAATCCACGAGGAAACAGCCGACCTCGGAAAGCTGCGCCAGCGTAGCCGCCGCGCCGTTTATGGCGGCCCGGGTGCGGCCTTTGGGATCGGCCTGGCGGTGAATCTTGATACTGCCGCTTTTAACCCCCCAGCGCCCGGCAAGTTTAGGCGGCAGGTTATCGGCCGCGAACTCCCCTTCCACCTCCGCGCCCGCAGCTCCCGGGCGCAGGATATCGGAGCCGGAGCGCTCGCCCAGCAAAAAACCCAGGGCTGAAATTATTATTGATTTACCGGCGCCGGTCTCCCCGGTAAAAATATTAAGCCCGGGCCCCGGCTGAAGGTCAAGCTCCTCGATCACGGCGAAATTTTTTATTAAAAGCCTTTTTAGCATAAATCCTGGAACGCCTGTTCGGTAAGCGCAAAGCGTAAAAACCTATTGAAGCGGACAGCCTTAACTGTTCACGCCTTACGGTCCTCTACCGTTCCCCCCAGCTCAGCTTCCTGCGCAGAACGTCGAAATAAGAAAACCCCGCGGGGGCCAGCAGTTCCAGCCTGCGGGAGTGCCTGCGCACCAGCACTGTATCACCAGGCTCAAGACTGAAAGTTTCCTGCCCATCCATAGAAAGCCTGAGCAATTGAGGGCCGGAATTAGCGCCGTGTACCGCCACGCGCAGTTCCCGGGAGTCCGAAAGCACTATGGGCCGGTGCGTAAGCGTATGAGGGCAGATAGGGGAAAGCAGGAACACTTCCAGGCCTGGCATAACTATGGGGCCGGAAGCGGCCAGGCTGTACGCCGTGGAGCCGGTGGGCGTTGCAATTATCAGGCCGTCGCCGAAATATTCGCTCAGGAACTGCCGGCCGAAAGAGGCGCGCAGGGGGAAAGCCCTGGCTTCGGGGCTTCTTATCACGCAGTCGTTCAGCGCGGGCATCGGCCCGAACACTTTTTCCCCGCCGCGCAGAACGCTGACGGCCAGAAGGCTGCGCTTGAATTTGCTGAACCCGCCTCCGAGGAAAACCTCAATGTTTTTAAGAAAATCTTTCTGCTCTATGCCGCTGAGAAAACCCAGCCCGCCGGCGTTAATACCAAGCACCGGAAGGCCAAGACCTATAACATGGCGGGCGGCGTAAAGCACGGTGCCGTCACCGCCGACCGCAACGGCGGCGTCAGCGGTCTTAACGGAGCAGCAGGGCTCGTTTACGCAGATACTCAGGACTTTGACCCCCAGGGTTTTAAGCCTGCGCGCTATGGCGCGGCTGTAGTCCTGAGCCCGGCGGCGTTTAGAGTTATAAAAAATAACTACGCTTTTTATCCTTTTCATTTATCTTTTTGCTCTATCTTGGCCCAGGTGTCCTTCAGGGTTACCGTGCGGTTAAACACCGGCGCCCCCGGTTTTGAATCTTTGGTGTCTACAAAGAAATAACCAAGCCGTTCAAACTGGAAGCGGGCGCCCGCCGTGGCGTTTTTAAGGGCAGGCTCGCACCGGGCTTCCGTCAGGACTTCGAGCGACGAGGGATTGAGATTTTCCTTGTAGTCGCGGCCTTCTTCCACATCCTCGGGAGCGCGCTTGGTGAACAGCGCGTCGTATAAGCGCACCTGTGCGGCAAAACCGTGCCTGGCCGAGACCCAGTGGATAGTGCCCTTGATCTTGCGGCCGTCGGGAGCGGTCCCGCCGCGCGTAAGTGGGTCGTAAGTACAATGAACTTCCGTGATATTACCGGCGGAGTCCTTCAGCAAGGACTCGCATTTGATGATATAAGTGGCCCGCAGGCGCACTTCCTGCCCCGGCGTCATGCGGAAGAACTTCCTGGGAGGCACTTCCTTGAAATCGTCCTGTTCTATATAGATCTCCCGGCAGAAAGGGACCTTGCGCGTGCCGGCGGCGGGATCGCCGGGGTTATTCGCTATTTCCATCTCCTCCACCTGGTCAGCCGGGTAATTGTCTATGACTACTTTCAGCGGCCGCAGCACGGCCATAGCCCTGGGGGCGGTAGCGTTCAGCTCGTTGCGGATAGCGTTTTCCAGCACCCAGATATCCACGATGCTGTTGAACTTCGCCACCCCTATCTCCGCGCAGAAAGCCCGGATAGACTCTGAAGTGTAGCCCCTGCGCCGCAGCCCCGAAATGGTGGGCATGCGCGGGTCGTCCCAGCCGCTTACGTGGTTATCCCTGACAAGTTCCAGCAGCTTGCGCTTGCTCAGCACCGTGTTGCTGATATTAAGGCGCGCGAACTCTATCTGCTGCGGATGGTATATCCCGAGCTCTTTCAGGAACCAGTCATACAGCGGCCGGTGATTTTCGAACTCAAGGGTGCAAATTGAGTGGGTTATCCGCTCAATTGAATCTTCCAGGCCGTGCGCCCAGTCGTACATGGGATACACGCACCACTTGTTGCCCTGGCGGTGATGTTCCGCGTGGAGGATCCTGTACATTACCGGGTCGCGCAGGTACAGGTTGGGGCTGGCCATGTCTATTTTGGCGCGCAGCACCCGCGAACCGTCGGGGAATTCGCCGCGCTTCATGCGCTCAAAAAGGTCCGCGTTCTCTTCTATGGACCGGCTGCGGAAAGGACTCTCTTTACCCGGTTCGCTGGGCGAGCCGCGGTGCAGGCGGACCTCCTCGGCGCTCTCGTCCGAGACGTAAGCTTTACCCTTCTTGACCAGCTCCATGGCCCAGTCGAACATCCGGGGGAAATAGTCGGAAGCGAAAAACAGCCGGTCTTCAAAATCCCCTCCCAGCCACTTAACGTCCTCTACAATGGAATCTACGTATTCCTGCTCTTCCTTGGAGGGGTTGGTGTCGTCAAAACGGAGGTTGAATTTGCCCGCATAGGCGCGGGCGATGCCTGCATTGAGGCAGATGGATTTGGCATGGCCTATATGGAGATAGCCATTGGGCTCCGGGGGAAAGCGGGTATGCACCCGGCCTGCGAACTTGCCGGTGGCCAGATCGGCGTCTATGATTTCGCGGATAAAATTAGATCTGGGCTCTTGGTTTTCCATATAAAAATTATAACAATTTACACGGGGTTTTCAGTCCGTGAATTTTCAAAGCAAATCTTTCCCGGATTTAAGGCGCCCGTTAAAGACGCGGCTTACCGGATCTTTAAATCAAGGATAACGATTTTCCCTTTTTGGGCCTCCGCGCCTTCAGGCGAGGGGCAGGGACCGGCGCAAAGCCTGGACGCCGATCTCCCTCCGTTATCTATTTTTACGGGCCCGATCTCCCAGTCATAGACCTCGCCGCGGCCCCCGTACCCGGGAGAAGCCGGGCCCCAGCCGGATACGATCTTAATATCCGAGGGGACAGTCTCGCCGGGCCAGGTCCGGTAAATTATCGTACCGCTCTTTTTCATCTCTTCAAGGACAGCCGGGAGCGCGGCAGGCGCGGGGGCGTAAGGGATTATTATCCGTTTTACCGCTACAAGCCTCGCCAGCGCGGCCAGCCCGCTGAAATTCCTTCCTTCAAGCGAGGTGAGCAGTACGCCTTCAACGGTCTTATCTCCGCCTGAAAAAACGGCCTCGGCCAGTTTTCCCCCGTTGATACCGGGGTTAACTATATAAAGGCCGCCGGGCCGGGCATAGACAAAAGCGCAGGAAGTATTAGAATCCCCGAATAGCAGCACCCGGCAGCTTTGCTGGCCGAACGCCGCGGCGCGCAACAGGGGGCCCACAGCCATTACCGCCAGGCCGAGGGCGCAGACGGCGTACAGCCTGCGGCTCTTAAACCCGAGCAAAGGCGCGTGCAGCAGGGCAAAGACCAGCACAAAAAAACCCGTAACGAACCAGAAAGAAGGTTCGGCCACGCGGACCGAAGCAAAAGGCCAGGCCGCGAACCACCGCACTGTCCGGATGAAGTAATCCATAAAAAAACCGCCGGCGGGCGCAAGCAGTTTAAAAACGAACCCGGCGCCGGAGAAAAAAGCCATAAGGAAGCCGAGCCCCATGGCAAGCCCCGCAGCGGGGACTAACACCATGTTCGCCAGCAGGGAAACGAGCGAGATCTTATGGAAGTAAACCGCCAGGAGCGGGTAGAGCCCGAGCTGCGCGAAAAAGCTCACCAGCAGCAGCCCGGCCAAAGTTCCCCGGACGCCGCCAGCCTTGAAATATTTTCCCCACAAAGACATGCCGACCACAAGCCCGTAAGCCGCCAGGAACGACATTTGGAACCCGGCGTCAAAGAGCGCGCGGGGTGAAAATACCAGTATCAGCATGCAGGCCGCCGTAAGCGCGTGGAAGGCGCCCGCCTCCCTGCGCGCGAGCCACGCGCAAAGTCCGGCCGAAAACATCAGGTAAGCCCGCACCAGCGGCGAATCAAACCCGGCGGCTATCACATAAAAACCGGCAAGTATCAGCGCGGCCAGCCCGGCGTATCGGCGCTTCCAGCCCAGTTTTGAGGCCAGGAAATAGACAACCGCCACCACAAAACCCACGTTCGACCCTGAAGCCACCAGCAGGTGCATGGCCCCGGAATCCTGGAACGCCGTCTTCAAAGAAGGCGGCACGCTTTTTTTCTCCCCCAGCACTATCCCTCCCAGCACGGAGGCGGCTTCCGGCTTAAGGCTGGCCTCAAAAGTTTTCAACGCCGAAGCGCGGAAGGTCCCGGCCAGGCGTATGAAGGCGTTGGCGCGGGCCAGCACCTCTATTCCCCCCGCGCGCGCCTGCGCCGTTATGCCGCGCCGCGCCAGATAATCAGCCCAATCAAGGGTGCCCGGAGCCGCAGCCCCCGGAGGAATTTCAATATCGGCGAGGAAGGAAACCGTGTCGCCATAAGAGGCCCCGCCCATCTCCCTGGCGTATACCATCAACCCCGTCCTGAGCGGCTGGTTATAAATCTTGTAAGTCTCGAGCGAAAACCGCAGGCCGCCGCGGCCGGGGACCGGGTAGTCGGAAACCCGGCCCTCGACAAGCACGCCGGAGCGCGGCAGCGTAAAAGGCAGGGCGTCCCCCGCTTTAATGAAAAAATCCCTGAAAACGAATATTCCGCAGGCGTATAGCAGCAGCACGAGGAAAAGCGGCCGGCGATAATAGGAAAGAAGCATAGCGCACAGAACCTGCGGCGGTAGGCGTGAAGCGTTGCGTCGTTGAGTGTTGATGCGTTACGGTGGAGAACGATTAAAGCTTGACCCGGCCCCTGAGGGCATAGCCCAGGGTGACTTCGTCCATGTAGTCTATGTCTCCGCCCAGGGGTACCCCGTAGGCGATGCGCGTGATACGTTCGACATAGGGTTTAAGCAGGCGTATCAGGTACAAGGCGGTGGCTTCCCCGTCGGAGTCTGGGTTGGTGGCTATTATGATCTCCTTGACCGCGCCGTCGGAGGCGCGTACGCGGTCAAGCAGCTCTTTGAGCTTTATGTGTTCCGGCAGCACGCCGGCCACAGGGGAAACGGCGCCGTGCAGCACGTGGTAAACCCCTGAAAAACTTTCGGCTTTTTCTATGGCGGCCAGGTCCTGGGGACGCTCTACCACGCAAATGGCGGAGCGGTCGCGCGCGGGGTCGGCGCAGACGGGGCAGAGTTCACCCTCCGCGTAGTTGTAACATTCCGAACAATATTTTACGGAGGTCTTGACCTGGCGCAACGCGTCCACCAGGTTTTCTATTTCAGGGCCGGAAGCCCGCACCACGTAAAGCGCGAACCGCTCAGCCTGCTTGGGGCCTACTCCGGGGAACTTGCGGAAAACCCCTATAATTCTCTCTAAGGCTTTCATTTAACTTTATTTATCCGGGTGATCCGGCCATGGAAAACTTTCGACAGATGTTTCAGCTCCGGCTCGGCGCCGTCTGAAACCTCCCGCGGCCCGGTTTCCCTGCGGGGTTGTGGGGCTTCGTGCGCAGCCTCGCTCTCAAGCGCGTCGTCACAGACTGTTTCTTCCTGCGCGTTCTGGGGTGGGACGCTCTCCTGCTCAACGGCCGCCGCGCCGGGGGCTGCGACCTCGGACACAAGGCTTATTTTCCTGCCGGCGTGCCGCTCGAGCATTTCTTCCAGCTCCGGCCTGGCCTTTTCTATCATGGCGGCCTCAAATTTATTGGCGCTTATCAGGCGCCAGGCTCCTTCTCCCGAAAAAACCAGCTTGGCCGAAAGCATTATATTGTAGAGCGCCGGTTTACGCGACGCCACGGTCCCCAGCAGCTTTTTCCAGGCGTCGGCCGGGGAATGGCCGCGAGCCTCAGGCGCGGTAGGGACGGGCGCCGCAGGGACCGGCGCGGACGCCTCCGGAGCGGCATAACCGGCCCGCGCTAAATTTTCATTTTTTTTTTGAGCTGGGGAAGGCTGGAACGAAGGCGCCTCCCCGGAAGAGAGGCGCGCCTCAAGCCCTTCGAGCCTTTTAACCATGGCCTCCAGGTCCTGCGGCACCTCGATAAGAGTAAAAAGGGCCACTTCGGCGGCTATGGCGAGGGAATCAGAAAACTTCACTTCCTCTATAATGACGTTCAGTTTGCGCGAAAGGCGCGCGAGCACCGCCGGGGGCGTGCCGGCCGGCAGCCCTTGAACGGGCGACGCTTCTTTGGAAAAACCCTGGGCGGCCAGGAAAGCTTCCGCGAAATTATTGCGCAGCTCCCGCATAGCGGTAAGGGGGTCGTGCCCCTCCGCGTTTAGTTTATCAAAAGCCGCGTGCAGGGCCGCGGCGTCTCGGCCGACCAGCGCCAGCGCCATAGCGTTAACCAGTTCAAAGCCCGGATGGCCGAGCAGCTCGTTAAGGACGTCGGTTTTTATTTCGCCCCGGCCGAAAGAAGCCGCGCGGTCCAGCAGGGTTATAGCGTCGCGCAGGGCTCCGCCCGCCGAGCGGGCGATCAGCCGCAGCGCCTCGGGGTCCGCCTTTATTTTCTCGGCGGTCGTGACCGCTTTTAAACGCGAAATGATATCAGCCTCGGGAATGGGGCGGAAACGGAAGCACTGCGAACGCGAAAGTATGGTAAGCGGCACTTTATGCTGCTCGGTAGTGGCCATAATGAACACCACGTGGCTGGGCGGCTCCTCCACGGTCTTCAGGAGCGCGTTAAAAGCCTTATCCGAAAGCATGTGCACTTCGTCAAGGATGTAAACCTTGTATTTATCGCGCGAGGGAGAAAACTCGACGTTCTCTATTATAACGTCGCGCACGTTCTCCACCTTGGTGTTGGAGGCCGCGTCTATTTCTATTACGTCCAGGGACTTGGACTCCGCTATTTCCACGCAGGAGGGGCACTTGCCGCAGGGCACGCCGTCTTTAGGGTGGTGGCAGTTAAGAGTCTTGGCCAGGATCCTGGCTATGGTGGTCTTGCCGCAGCCGCGCGGGCCGTAGAACACGTAGGAATGGGCTATGCGGCCCA
>JAVHRY010000077.1:0-11380 GCA_036171915.1 Elusimicrobiales bacterium
GACGGCAAAGCCCGGCCCCGCGATAGCTCCCGCCCCGGCTGATCCTTAAAACAGGTTAAAGCTTCCGCTCCGCGTTCCCTTGGGCTTTTGCTATAATTAAAGAGATAGGTATGGAGGGTATAATGAAAAAAACTATTCTTGCTGTTGTTCTCGGTTTCTGCGCCGCCGGTCTTAACGCCGCGCAGAACCCGGTGTTTACCGACGCTTCTTTCTCCGCCCAGCTGGGCGCGTTGCCCGCTGCCGCCAAGGCCGGCGCGGCTGTCGTCCAGGAAATTACGCCCGCAAAAGCTAAAACCGGCCGCTACGTGCAGGTTTCCGGCTATGTCAACCTTACCGGCAACGGTTTTATCAACGGGCCCGGCACCAGCTACACCTACATAACACTCACCGGCTGGGCTTCTTTCAGGGATTCCAGCGGCGAGGTTACCTGCAACAACACCTACATTAACGAGCCCGTTTCCGTGTGGATAACCCCCAACCAGTACGTGTTCCAGACCGTCTGGCCCAACGTGTACGCGCAGTTCAGCTACAAGGGAAAACCAGTCGGTTCCGCCAATATGAGCGGCTCCATTTCGGTTTCCGGTTTCCCCAGCGGCAACTACGTTTCCCTCAACGGCTCCGGCAACATGACCGGTTCCATCTACGTAGAGGACGAGCAGTAAGCCCGGACCTCAGAAATAAAGGGCGGCCGACGAAGGCCGCCCTTTTTACACCCATGCGCATATTAGAAGGCAAAACCTTGTCAGCCGCTATATTGGCCGCCCTGCCCGACCGCATAGGGGCGGTGAAGGCGCGCCTGGGCCGGCCGCCGGCGCTGGCCATAATAAATTATTTTGCCGATTCCCCCTCCGCCGTTTACGTGAAGCGCAAGGTCGCCGCCTGTGAAAAGCTCGGCATAACCGTAAGTCTTGTTACACCTCCGCTGCAGGAAGGCTACGCCGCTTTCAAACGCCTGCTGGCGCAGCTGGGCGCGGACCCGTCCTGCGACGCCATCATGGTGGAGCGTCCGCTGCCCGAAGGTTTTGAAATTCTTGAAACCTGGGACGCGCTGCCGGCCGCCAAAGATGTGGACGGCTTATCCTCCCTGAACATGGGGCGGCTGTTCATCGCTAAAAAATTTTCCGAAATAGAGACCGGCGGCTTTTTTGTCCCCTGCACAGCCCTGGCCGTAGTCCGGCTGCTTGGATTTTACGGCATTGTCCCCGCCGGCATGAATATCGCGGTGGCCGGCCGCTCGGCGGTGGTGGGCCGTCCGCTGGCGCACATGCTGACCGCGCTGGACGCTACCGTTACGCTGTGCCATACACGGACAAAGGACCTTGGCGCGGTTTTCCGCGCTTCCGACCTGGTTATAACCGCGGTGGGCAAAGCGAAGTGGCTGAAAAAAGAGCTGCTGCCGGAAGGCGCCACGGTAATAGACGTGGGCACAAATTTCAACGAGAGCGGCAGGATGTGCGGCGACGCCGACTTCGATAATTTAAAACAGTCCGCCGCGGCCCTCACGCCTGTGCCCGGCGGGGTGGGCCCGGTAACGCTGGCCTGCCTTATCGAGGCGGTGGTGAAGGCCGCTGAACTGGCGCCTAAGCCGGAAAAGAGGGGGATAATACTGACATGAAAAAAATATTCAAATTAGCGGTTCCGCTCCTTATGACGGGGCTGCTTTGCCTGCCGGCCTTAGCCCAGGATGAAGAGGCGCCCGCCGCGCCGGCGGCAGACGCCGCCCAGCCCAAACCCACGGCCAAACCCACGGCCAAACCCACGGCCAAAAAAACAGCCAAAAAGAAAAAAACAGCCAAGAAAAAGAAACCGGCCCAGCCTGTTTCCGAGTATAAGTTCTCTTCCGGAGGCGAAATGGCCCCCGCCTACAAGTTCGACAAAAAGGCCAACCCGATAGTAAAAGCGGCTAAAAAGAAAAAGACCGCCAAAAAACCAGGCACAAAAGCCGCGGCCGGGGCAAAGCCTTCCGCGGCGCAGGCCGCCAAACTTAAGCCGGCCAATCACATAGGCGCGGAGGACGCTCCCGCGCAGGACCAGGGCGAGCACAAACTACAGAGCGGGGAATAATGGCTGATCTGCTGGTAAAACTTTACACCCTGCCGGAGTCCGCGCAGCTTATTAAAAAACTCCGGGAGGAGGGAATTGTAATAAAACGCGCCATAGGCCCGGAGAAACAGGCGGTGGCCGGGTGGGTGGAGCGGACCTTCTCCCGCGCCTGGGCCTCCGAATGCGAAGTCGCCATGTCGGCGCAGCCGGCCGGGTGCTTTCTGGCGGTAAAAGGGGGGGAAATAACAGGTTTTGCCTGTTACGATGCAACCTCAAAAGGCTTTTTCGGGCCTATAGGCGTTGAGAAATCCGCGCGCGGCTGCGGCGCCGGGAAGGCCCTTCTCATACGGACGCTGGAAGCCATGCGCGAAGCCGGCTACGGCTACGGCGTTATAGGCTGGGCGGGCCCGGTGGAGTTCTTCGAACATACCGTCGGGGCCGCGTTGATAGAGGGCTCTGAACCCGGCGTGTACAGGGACATGGTAAAGGCCCCGCCGCGCAAATGAGGATCCCTCACGAGTGGCATAAAGATTTTTTTAAAAATTCCTTTTACAACCCCGCCACCGCTGAATCCGTGGCGCAAGCCCCGGCCGAGGCAGCTTTCGTAATCAAACAATTCAAGCTAAAAAAAGGTTCGGCCCTGCTGGACCTGTGCTGCGGGCCGGGCAGGCACGCCGTGGAATTCGCAAAAAAAGGCCTGGCTGTTACCGGTTATGATTTTTCCTCCGAATACCTGGGCGAGGCGGCCGCGCGCGCAAAAAAAAGAGGCGTGCCCCTGCGCCTGGTGCGCGGGGACATGCGCCGCCTGAAATTTAAAGGCGGGTTTGACGCGGCGGTGAACCTGTTCACCAGCTTCGGCTATTTTCAGAAATTTTCGGACGATTTGAAAACGCTTAAAGGCGTTGCCCGGGCGCTGAAGCCCGGCGGGCTGTTCCTGCTGGACGTAATAAACGGGGCCTACGCCCGGGAAAACCTGCGCCGGCGCTACTGGTACGACATGGGGAAGTTTTACCATCTGGAAGAGGTCGCGCTCGCCAAAGAAGGCGCCTTTAATTCCTGGACCAGGGTCTGGAAGCGTGACGGCCGGACGCAGAAGAAAACTTTTTTTACGCGCCTCTACGATAAGCGGCGCCTGTCGGAAGCCCTTAAAAAAGCCGGGCTGACCCCGCTTAAATTCTTTGGCGATTTTAAAGGCAGGCCCCTTTCCGTTAAAAGGAACCGGCTTATTGTGCTGGCCCGCAAAACACAATGCCCATGAAGACGGAACCGCCCCTCACTCCCGGCTTTAAGGTTATAGGCGTGCTGGAATCCTGTTTCCAGGAGAAATTCGGCACCCCGCGCCAGCCCCACCTGGTGCCGGGCTCTTTCGCCCGGCTGAAAATATCCCCGCAATACGCGCCGGAGCATTCCCTGCAGGGGCTGTCGGAATTCAGCCACGTCTGGCTGCTCTCCTGGTTCCACCTGGCCACTAACAAGACCTTCCACCCCAAGATTCACCCGCCGCGCCTTAAAGGCGGCAAAATAGGCGTCTTCGCCACGCGCTCGCCGCACAGGCCCAACCCCGTGGGCCTTTCGCTTACAAAACTGGAGCGCGTGGAAAAAGATACCCTTTACCTGTCGGGGATAGACCTGGTGAACGGCACCCCCATACTGGACGTGAAACCCTATCTGCCCATCAGCGATATCGCGGCTAACCCGCTTTCGGGCTGGGTGCCGTTCAACGCCTTTCCGGAATTAAAGGTGGCGTTCTGCGCCCGGGCGCTTAAGGATATGGAAAGTTTTGCCGCGCCCGGCGCGCGGGATCTCCCCCGGCTGATAGCGGACACGCTCCGCCACGATCCGCGAAATGTGCGGGACAGGACGCAGATGCGGGACGGGGCCCCGTTGGCGTTTTTCATGCTGAACATGGAAATAAAATTTTCCGTCAGCGGCGGCAAGGCCACGGTGCTGGGCGTAGACGCGGCCGTGGAATTCGATAAAAAATTCCGCAGGGCGAAACCCGGCGCGTAACTCTTGCGGACGTTAAAACACAAAATCAAACCCCGCTATTTGTATAATCTGCGTATGAGAAAGAAAACAGCCATTTACCCCGGCAGTTTTGACCCGGTGACGTTCGGCCACCTGGATATTATAGACAGGGCCTCCAAGATCTTTGACCACCTTGTAGTCAGCGTTTTCGTGCACAGCGCCAAAAAACATATGTTCGACGTACCCGAGCGCGTGGCCATGCTGAAAACCGCGCTAAAGGGAAAAAAGAACGTAAGCGTGGATTGCTTTGAAGGCCTGCTGGTAGATTACGCCAGGAAGATGAGAACCAGCGTTATCGTAAGGGGGCTGCGCGCCATTTCCGACCTGGAATATGAGTTCCAGATAGCCGCGGTCAACCGCACCCTTTCCCCCGGCATAGAAACCGTTTTCTTTATGCCGCGCCAGCGCTATACTTACCTGTCCTCAAGCGTGGTGCGCGATATCGCCCATTTTAACGGAGATGTCTCTAAATTGGTTCCTCAGCACGTGGCCAAACAGATAGCAGCCCGCTGGAAAAAAGGGAGAAAATAGATCAAAACGACAGAACTTTTACTGCCCGGCGCCCTGCCGTCCGTCCATACAACGGCTGCGTCTATGAACAAAAACTGTCTTTCAAAGGTAACTTGTTATATAATGAGGGAATCATGCCGGCAATAGACATAATTTTAGTTGAGGACGACCCGCTGGTAGGGGAAATCTCGCTCGACCTGCTTAAGGGAGCGGGCTACACCGTGCAGCTGGTGCAGAATTCGCAAGACGCTCTCCCGGCAATAAAGGCGGCCATGCCGCGGCTGATAATAACCGACATCATGCTGCCCGGAGTTTCAGGCCTGGATATCTGCAAAACGGTAAAGGCCGATCCCTTGTTAAAGCACTTAAAGATTATGGTGGTATCCGGCAGGGTCTACGAACAGGAAACAAGGCGCGCTTTACGGTTTGGCGCCGCTTGTTTCCTCACAAAACCTTTCAATAAAAAAAACTATATCAACACGGTAAAACGCATTATAGACGGCCCAGCACCGAAACAATAGTGCGGCGTTCCGGTCCCCCGGGCCGCTTTCCAGGTTTATTTATCGAACTCGGTGAGATTGCCGCGGTATTTCAGCGGGACGTTCTGGCGCTGCAGCCTGGGGTTTATCCTTTCCTTAATAGCTGCGGTCTTGAAAAAAAGTTTCCAGAGCGCCTGCACGGCTTCTTCTTTGCCGGCCAGCTCCAGCGCCCGCGCCGGGGTGAGCGGGGCATAAATCAACTTGCCTTCGAAGTACAGCGCGCCGTGGCCGCGCCGCGCGTCGTGGATTACCCAGTTGAAGGTTCCAAGGCGCGCGCGGAAATGCGGGGCGACCAGCGCCAGGATGTTGTGGTCCGGTTCGATTTTAGAATAGAGGGTTTTGTCCGCCAGTTCCTTAAAGCGGATGAAGCCCTTAAAACGGTGCGCCTCCCCGCCCACCTTGGCTGAAAGGGCCTGCACTTTCTTAACCCGGTCGTCGGCCAGCATATTGTCCGCCGCGGGGCCTTTTTCCCGGAGCAGGTTTACGTATTCCAGTATAGAGGTTTCGACGCCGGGGACTTCGGAGAGGAAAGCGAAGCGGACATGCTGCCAGGACCCGGCGGATCCCCGCCGTTCTATCAGCGCCCGGGCCGCCGCGGCTTTCTGCGGGTCGCGGCCCGCGTTGATGAATTCTGAAAATAGGCCCGCTTCCGCCGCGGTCTCCCTGGTTATGCAGGCCCCGGGGAGAGCTTTCTCCAGGGCGAGGCCCAAGGCCGCCAGGAACCCCCCGAATGAGCCGTCATAGGTGTAAGTGGCGCTCATATTTGCCCCGTTACCGTCTGTTCCAGGCCGGACTTTATAAAAGCCTTCTCGGAAAAGAGGTCCAGCTGCCCGTTAGGGTTATTGTGCTCCAGCAGTTTTATTTTTATGGCTTCTATCGTCTCTTTTTTTGCCCCGCCGTACTTGCCGCCGGCCGTTACAAAATAAATAGCGCGCTTCATTACCACCCCCAGCTTTTTCAGGTCTTCAAGGCTAAGCCGGCCGGCGCGGCGCGCGCGCAGTATGCGCTGGGCCGAAGTTACGCCTATGCCGGGCACGCGCAGTATCTCCTCGTAGGAAGCCTTGTTTACCTCTAGCGGGAAAAGGTGCAGATTATTCAGCGCCCAGACGGTTTTGGGGTCGAAGGACAGGTCCAGCGCGGGGTGGGCGGCGTCCAGCAGCTCTTCTGCCTTGAAGCCGTAGAAGCGCAGCAGCCAGTCCGCCTGGTACAGGCGGTGCTCCCTCAGCAGCGGCGGGTCTATAAGCGCGGGCAGGCGGCTGTCTTTTGAAACCGGCACGAAGGCGGAATAGTAAACGCGCTTCAGACGCATTTTAGCGTAAAGGGCCTCGCTCAGTTTTATTATTTCCCTGTCGGTCTCGGGCGTGGCGCCTATTATCAGCTGCGTGCTCTGGCCGGCCGGGGCGAAAACGGGAGAGCTTTTTATTACCCGCTGCTCGTCCTTGGCGGCGGAGATCCTGGCGGCCAGGCGGCTCATTGGCCCCAGCACGTTAGCCTTGGTCTTGCCGGGGGCCAGCAGCTGCAGGCTTTTGTCGGTTGGCAGCTCTATGTTGACGCTCACGCGGTCCGCCCACAAGCCGGCCTGGTCTATAAGCTCCTGGGCCGCGCCCGGGATAACCTTCATGTGCACATAGCCGTTGAAATGGAAGTCCCGCCTGAGCTTGCGCACGGCCTCTATCATCAGCTCCATGGTGAGGTCCGGCGAGATGGTAATGCCGGAGCTCAAAAACAGGCCCTCTATATAATTCCTTTTATAGAACTCAAAGGTGAGGCCGGCTATTTCATCCGGGGTGAGTATGGCCTTAAGAGAGTCGTTGGAGCGGCGGTTAACGCAATAGGCGCAGTCGTAAACGCAGGAGTTAGTCATCAGGATCTTCAGCAGGGAAACACAGCGGCCGTCGGCCGCCCAGCTGTGGCAGACGCCGCTTATGTGCGCCGCGCCGGTGCCCCGGCCGCCGCGGTCGGAGCCGCTGGAGGCGCAGGAGGCGTCGTACTTGGCCGAGTCGGACAGTATTTCAAGTTTTTCCTGGAGGTCCATTTATAATAGTCTAGCAGACCAACCCGTCAACGTAGTGTCGGGTTTGAAAACGCTCAACTTCTGGTCTGGCGTAAGGACTACTGTTATTATAGCGGTAGGAACCGCAGTTATCAATCTCTCCGGCGGCCGGGGCCGGCGGGGATGGTTTCAGCGCTGGAAGCCGCACTGGCCTTACCCGGCGGCAGCGCGGCAAAATACAATTCACTTATAAACTATGCTGGAAATTCATGCAACGCTGGCTGGGGAAGACCAGAACTAGCAGGATGCCGCCAGTTCTATCACCCACAAAGAGCTTTTCCGCATGGCGGCCCGACATTTGGATACCGGTTTTATTTAGCCCCTTAAAACCCGGCAATACGCTGTCGGGATGGTCTGCTACGCTATAACCAATCTTACATAAAGCGCAACCAAGGGGGGGCGGTATGTGCGCTGGCGAAAGGCTGTCTGATACCGTACAGGCTTTTAAACCCGGCGAACCAGGGCGCAGCTGCCGTGCGGCCTCCGGCCGTGAAAAGCCAATTTACCGCGCCAGAAACCCGGGGGACAGCCCCCTCTCCAAAATAGTCCTGTATAATCTGCCGGAATTTGAACAATGGCTGAAAAGCCCGCCCGACGCGCGGCCCTGGACCGGCTGCTGGCCTTTGTGCCTTATCGGCAATGGGTGCTGGTAGTTCCTAAACGGCTGCGCTATTTCATAAACCAAAACCCGGCGCTGGCGGGGGAATTGTCAAAAATATTCGCGCGGGAAATGATCCACTATTACGGCGCCCCGGCTCCCCGGTCCCCGCTGCGCCCGGTGGTAGTGGCGCGAGTGGAAAAAGAAGCGGCGTTGCTGGTTAGTAAGGAAAAAACTGATAAGCCAAAAAAGAAAGCCAACCTTTGGGCCGCCTGCCTGGCGCGGATATTTAAAGTTTACCCGCTTATCTGCCCCAAATGCAAACTGGAAATGAAGCCGGTAGCCGTGATCCTGGCTGATAAAGAACTGGTGCGGCTCTTAACCCACCGGGGCCTGCCCGCCGAATACCCGAAGTTCCGGCCGGCTCCCCAGGCGTCGCTTTTTGAACACGCCTGCGGCCCGCCCTACGAAGACTGCCAGCCGGACCCGAAAGGGGACTTATACGAAATAATAGAACCCTCCCCGGCGGACGACTAACCAACCGCTCCCGAAAATTCCGCGACGCCCGGCAGCAGCCGGGCGCGGCGGAGCTCTTCAAAATTACGGGAAACCGCCCCGACTTTTGGCATTATAGATAAAATGAGGGCGCGGCGATTTTTTTAAAAATTTTCAGGCAGAAGAAAGAAGTAAATTAAGGAAGAGATTGAGATAACAGGCCTTATGTTTACTACAGATTCATGGACTAACGCCTCCTTCCGCCCAGGGCGCCTTATTTAACGATAAGGTTGTTTTTTATGGATTTGACCCCTTTGACGCTTTTCACGAACTCATACGCTTTATCCGCCGTTTTTTGAGAATCGACGAAACCGCTGAGCTGGACCACGCCCTGGTAAGTTTCCACGCCGATCTGGAACGACTTAAAGAAATCGTCATCAGCGAGCAGGGATTTCGCCCTGGTCGTGATAACCGAATCGTCCAGATATTCTCCGGCGCTTTCGGGGGCGCGTGTGGTCGCGCAGGCCGCGAACGCGGCGGCCATCGTGGAGAGCACTAAAGTTCGTATAACTAAATTTCTCATTTTTATAAAGGTTGTTCCCGCAGCTGCAAGTTCCACGCGCCGGCCCCGCCTTCCCGGCAAGGGGCCGTCCGGTCCCGGCTCAGGACGGCTCTACGGTCATCAGGTTCTTTACTTTCTTCACTCCGTTCACGTCTTTTACAAGCCTGGTCACGAGGGCCTTCTCGGCTTCGGTGTTGGCCCGGCCGCCCACCGTAACCACGCCGCGTCTGACCGCGACCGTGGTGTAAAGGGCGTTGGTAGAATGATGCAGCAGCAAGGCCATCCTGACCAGTGCGGCCACAGAGACGTCGTCGATCTTTTCCTTGGTGCTCTGAGACGTCTTTTCCAGGGGCACGGACACTATCATCTCGTTCCTGACCTCTTTTACCCCCTCGACATCCTTCGCATATTCGGTCGTCAGTTCTTTCTGCGCCAGGCTCGCCGCATCACCCCGCAGGGTCACGATGCCGTCTTTTACGTCGACTTCGGTAGTTTTGGCGCTCACGCTGCGATGGAACAGAAGCGTAGCTTTCACTTTCTCTCGGAACCACGCGTCGGAATTAGCGGTAGGGGGCGCGCCTTTGACTTCCAGCCTGTTGTCCACGCTCCTCACTCCGGGGATGTCCGCCAGGGTTACCTCGGCCAATGACCTGTGAAAGCTTTCATCGATGAGCCCGGTCAGGGTTACGGCGCCGTCTTTACATTCGATCTTGATATCGGCCCGGGAAAGATAATTCTGAAACACATACGACTCTCTCGCGGATGAGATGATGAAAACGTCCATTTTGGACGCCTGCGCGGGCGCGCTGAACGCAGTCAGGACCGCGGCTGCCGCGATCAGAGACACAGAATATAATGATTTCATGTTACGCTCTCCTTATTACCGGCGCAGCCTGCTTTATGCCTGCAAGCGGCGTTATCTTTAGTATAGCCCATCACCGCCTCGGCATCTATTCGGAATTCTGCCCGGCGGCCTCGGTAGTATTACGGAAGACGAGTTTTCGCCGGCTGCGCCCTTCTTCCGGCCCCCGCGGCGCCCGGTGCCTCCACCGGCAGCGAGAAACGGAAACAGGCGTTTTTGCCGAGTTCGCTCGTTACTTCCAGCGAGCTTTCGTGCAGCAGCATATCGTTGCAGATCTTGAGCCCCAGCCCGAAGCCCTCGGCGGAGGCTTGCCCCTCGCCGGTCCTGAAAAATTCCGTCCGTATCTTCTTTATATCATCCGCCGTGATGCCCCGGCCGGCTCCCCAGGTGTCGCTTTTTAAACACGCCTGCGGCCCGCCCGACGAAGACTTCCAGCCGGACCCGAAAGTGGGTTTTTCAGCAGACTGCTAACCAACCGCTCCCGAAAATTCCGCGACGCCCGGCAGCAGCCGGGCGCGGCGGTTTTTTTAAAAAATTTTCAGGCAGAAGAAAGAAGTAAATTAAGGAAGAGATTGAGATAACAGGCCTTATGTTTACTACTCTTTGCCCCCGGTCCGTTTGTATTATGTCAGGGGGCTCGTTGTGCCCGGGCGCCAAAGTGAAGGTCATGGCTGCCGCGCTGAAGTCTGGAAAAGGCGTTTCGCACGCCGCTTTAAGCGTAACAAGTTCCGGGAAATAGCATGGGAATTAACGCTCCTGTTCAATTCCTTCCCGCTCGAAAGTTGAAAAAATATTAGCACGCCTTGGCCGGATTCGCCATTTTGATGCGCGG
This sequence comes from Elusimicrobiales bacterium, assembly GCA_036171915.1. Lineage (GTDB taxonomy): Bacteria > Elusimicrobiota > Elusimicrobia > Elusimicrobiales > UBA9959 > UBA9959. The sequence continues at coordinate 10,523 of JAVHRY010000077.1, forward strand.
CGGCGCGGTGGTGATTTCAGGGCTTTAACCAAAACCATCTCCAACACAAGCCAACGGCGTGCTTATTCAAAATCGAAAAGAAGATGCTTTTTCATGATCTCGCCGGATTTTCCATTCTTTGGAAGGAGAAAAATGTGTTTTCGCCGGATAATAATGCGGTCATCTTCTTTTATACCGCATTGTCCTATAACAAATCTGGTGGGAAAAAAGGGCGTATCAAGTTGCTGGAAAGGAAAGCAAATGCCGTTATAATATACCACCTTGTGTTTTAATACGTCCGCAATGTCATCGGCGGATTTATCGCCGTGTTTCTTCCTGATTATGTTTAGAGTTTTGCGCGCTATTTTTATGCTTGCTTTGCAATCGTAGCTGCACGGAAAATGGGATATCAGGCGTATGTCACCTGATAGGTTATTCAGCAGAAAATGAAAGCGGTTTTTTGAGCGCCTGTGCGTGCAGAGCTGGTCCACGTCACCGGGCTCGTTTAGATGGAACTTCCTGCAGCATGCGGGATAGCCGAGCAGACGTCCACGTGTATCCACATCGCGCATTAGTGTGGCTTTCTCGAAATCATCGGCCCAGCGAGGATCCTTAAAGGCGATTACCCCGTTGCCTTCGGCGGCTTTTATCGCCCTTGAGTGCAATCCGTGTTTTTTCCATAGTCGGTTAAGCCTTCCAGCAACATCCGCCGTCGCTTGTGATACAAGTATAACCCGGCGCATTCCGTTTTCAAGCGCGACTATTTCGTGATAATGCCAGCCCATAACGATATATTCCCGCCAATATTTTTGCACCCGGTCATATAAATAATCGCTCATAAGCTGTCCATCAATTCAGACCGTTGTCTGTTTAAACTGT
>JAVHRY010000078.1:0-11361 GCA_036171915.1 Elusimicrobiales bacterium
GCCCTTATCCGGCGCATAAGCGAAAGAAGCGGCTTGTGGTCGGTATCCAGGTTGGGACAAATTGCCGGGTGCAGACAGGAAAGTTTTTTGCACTGCCGGCATATTTCCCGGTCTTTGCCGCCCATCCGGTACATGTTCGCCGAGGGGGCGCCGAGATCGGAGATGTTGCCGGGGTGGCGCGGGGCGGCCAGCAGCTTCAGGGCTTCGGCTTCCACCGAAACTTCGCTGCGGCTCTGGATGAAGCGCCCCTGGTGCAGGGTGAGCGAGCAAAAGGCGCAGCCGCCGAAGCAGCCCCGGTGGATAACGATGGAGTCTTTTATCATTTCCAGGGCGGGGATGGGCTCCCTGTAGGAAGGGTGGGCCCGCTTTGTGAAGGGCAGGCCGTAGATGAAATCCATTTCCTCGGTGGTAAGCGGCAGGGCGGGCGGATTTTGCACCACGGCGCGGCCTTCGCTTTTCTGCAGCAGGGGCCTGGCGTTATAGGGGTTGGATTCCTCGTAAATTATCCTGGTGGCTTTAGAAAACTTTACCCTGTCGCCGGCGACTTCTCCGGCGGAAGGGAGCTCGATGAGCCCCGGGGCGGAGAACACGGCTGTTTCTTTTGCCCCGAGCGGGTAGGCCGTGCCGCGTATATCGCGGAGCGCCGGGATCTTTTCCCCGGCTTTCAGGCGCGCTGTAATTTCACGCAGCTGCCGCTCGCCCATGCCGTAAACCAGCAGGTCCGCCTTGGAGTCCAGCAGCACGCTTTTGCGCACCTTGTCCGACCAGTAATCGTAATGCGCGAAGCGGCGCATGGCGGCCTCTATGCCGCCCAGCACTATGGGCGCGTCGGGGTAGGCTTCCCGGGCGCGCTGCGAATAAATTATGGCGGCCCTGTCCGGGCGCGCGCCGGGGCGCGCCCCGGGGGTAAAATCGTCCGACGACCGGATCTTCCGGTTGTGGGTGTACTTGTTGATCATGGAATCCATGTTCCCGGAGGAAACGCCGAAGAACAGGCGGGGGCGGCCGAACTGCCTGAAATCCTTGCAATCCTCCCAGCGGGGCTGGGCGAGGATGGCCACGCGCAGGCCTTCCGCCTCCAGCACGCGGCCCACCAGGGCCATGGCGAAGGAGGGGTGGTCCACGTAGGCGTCGCCGGTGACCAACACCACGTCAACGGCGTCCCAGCCGAGTTTTTTTACCTCGTCCGGGGTCATCGGAAGGAAATCCATGGTTAAATAATAGCAAAAAGTTCCGGGGGGGAGAGGCCTGGGAGCCCTGGAAAATGGAGCGGCGGGGTTGAGCGGCTTCTCTTTTTTTGTAATAATAATAGGGAGATCAATCCCTGCGCTCTTAAGGAGTACTATATGAAAAAAATAATACTTTCATTCTGCATGCTGCCTCTGCTGGTTTCCTCGGTTAAAGCCGACCCCTTTTCCGACTTCAAGCTTCTGGCCAGGGACGCCTACCTTAAGCCTTTCGCCGCGGACCTCGGCGGCGTCATCGGCGCCAACGACTTCAACTCCGGCCGGGCTATAGGTTTCCCCGGTTTCGAAGCGGGCCTCGCCGCCACCCTGCAGGCCAAGCCCTCTACGGAAAACCGCATACTGCGTGGCGCGGATGTTAAGACCTTCGGCGCCGTCCTTGCGCACGCCGGCGTGGCCCTGCCCTTGATCGGCGCGGACCTGATGGTGAGGGGGGTGGGTTACTCCGGTTTCTCCATAATCGGCGGCGGCCTGCGCTGCCCGGTGCTCAAAAGCGGCACGCTGACCAAGTTTATCCCGGACGTCTCAGTTTCGGCCTATTACGACGTTATAAACTACGACTACTTCAAGGGTACGCATATGTCCATGGACGCTACGGCCTCTTTTGATATCCCGGTCGTAAAGCCTTTCGCCGGTGTCGGCATTGACCGCACCAAGATAGAGATAAAGAACGTTTCGGCGGCCCTTAACGGGACTTCCGGCTCCATCTCCAAGCCCCGCTACACGCTTGGCGTACGCCTCTCGCCGATGCCGCTGCTCTATGTGTACGGAGCCTACAACATACTGCACGGCCAGACCGGCTACTCAATGGGCGCCGGGGTTAAGTTTTAACAGCCGTAAAGCTGAAAGCGCAAAGCGTGAAGAGTTTTTTACGTAAAAGATCTCTTTTCGCTTAATGCTTTCCGTTGTACGAATCTAAACGGAGGATATTATGGAATCTAATCAGACTCAAAATGCCGAAAGCCGCAGGCTGGCTGAAATGGTGGAGCATTATGGCGCCAACAACTATCACCCGCTGCCGATAGTTATTTCTACCGCCAAGGGCGTCTGGGTAAAGGACCCCGAGGGCAATAGGTACATGGACATGCTCAGCGCTTACTCGGCGCTGAACCACGGCCACAGGCACCCCAGGATACTGAAAGCCCTCGCCGAACAGGCCAGGCGGGTTACGCTTACGTCGCGCGCCTTCAACAACGACCAGATAGGCCCGTTCTTCAAGGAACTCTGCGAGTTCTCCGGCTACGAAATGGTGCTGCCCATGAACACCGGCGCCGAAGCCGTCGAAACCGCCCTTAAGGCCGTGCGTAAGTGGGGCTATAAGGTAAAAGGCGTAGAGGCCGACAAGGCTGAAATTATCTGCGTGAATAATAATTTCCACGGCCGTACCATCAGCATAGTGGCCATGTCCACGGAGCCGCAATATAAAGACGGTTTCGGGCCTTTCACTCCCGGCTTTAAAGTAGTGGAGTACGGGAAGATAGAGGCGCTTAAAGCCGCCATCAATCCCAACACGGTGGCTTTTCTGGTCGAGCCCATACAGGGCGAGGCCGGCATCATAGTGCCGCCGGCGGGCTACCTCAAGGCCGCCAGCGACCTTTGCCGCGCCAATAACGTGCTGTTCGTGGCCGACGAGATACAGACCGGCTTCGGCCGCACCGGTAAAAAGTTCGCGTGCGATTATGAGAACGTAAAGCCCGATATGCTGATAATGGGCAAAGCCCTGGGCGGCGGCGTTATGCCGATGTCCGCGGTGGCCGCCTCCAAGGCCATACTGGGGGTGTTCAACCCCGGGGACCACGGCAGCACCTTTGGCGGCAACCCGCTCGCCTGCGCGGTGTCGCGTATGGCGCTTAAGGTCCTTACCGAAGAGAAGCTGGTGGAAAATTCCTGCGAGATGGGCGCTTATTTTATGGAAAAACTGCGCTCCATTAAAGGCAGGCACATTAAAGAAGTGCGCGGCAAAGGCCTGCTGATAGGCGTGGAGCTGGACGTCCCGGCGCGCCCCTACTGCGAAGAGCTGATGGGCCTGGGCCTGCTGGCCAAGGAGACGCACGACCACGTGATACGCTTCGCCCCGCCGCTGGTTATAACGAAGAAAGAAATTGACTGGGCTTTCCGGCGCATTAAAAAAGCGCTCAAGAAATAACAAAAGTCCGGGGGCGTCGGATTAGCAGTTCTGGCGCCCCCGTCTTTATGTCCCCACAGTTGAAAAACGGTAAAAGTCTTTATTTCCAGGTAGTCTTCGCCTCCGTGGTCTGGGGAGGGGCTTACCCTTTTACCAAAAACCTGGTGACGGAGCTGTCGCCGCTTTCCATAGTGGTCTTCCGCGCCCTCGTCGGGGTCCTGCTGCTTGTTATTTTTGCCGGGCCCGGCCTTAGAGCCGCCGATTTTAAATTTTCTTTTCTCTGGAAACTGCTGCTGATGTCCCTGCTCGGAGTTTCGGGCCAGCAGTATGCCCAGGCCTGGGCGCTTAAATATACGCTGGCCTCTCACGCCGGCTGGCTGATAGCTTCTATCCCCATACTGGTGGCCGGCCTGATGGCCGCGCTCGGAGAGAGGATAGGGCCTTATAAAATAGCGGCTTTCCTCGCCGGCCTGGCCGGTACCCTGCTGGTGGTCCTGTCGAAGTCCGGCGGCGGCCTGGCGCTGCCGTCCACGCGGGGCGACCTTGTTTTTTTAGGGACGTGCCTGGCCTGGGCTTTTTATGTGCTGATGAGCAAAAAGTGGCTTACAGCCTGGACCCCGGCCAAGGCTACTACCCTTACCATGCTGGTCGCCCTGGCGACAGTGCTGCCGCCCTGGTTTATGCGCGGGGGGCCGGCCGAGTTCGCCGCCCTTACCCCGCGCGCCTGGTTGAGCCTGGGCTACCTGAGCGTGTTTTCGTCGGCGCTCGCCTACCTGTTCTGGAATAACGCGGTGGAGGGCCTCGGGCCGGTGAAGTCTTCTTATTTTGTCTACCTTGAGCCTTTCTCAACGCTGGTTTCGGCTTATTTCCTGCTGGGAGAAACCGCGTCCGCGGCGGCCTTTGCCGGCGGGCTGCTTATCCTGGCCGGCGTTTACCTCGTAGAGAAAAAAGAAAAGCTTGCGAATGTACTGAATGGAGCGTCCTCACATGCCTGATTATTCTCTTCTGAAAGCTAAATTCGGAGACTACTGTTTTTTTGATGAGCCGGCGGCAAATTTTACCACCTATAGGGCAGGCGGTAGGGCGGAAGCGCTGGTTAAGCCCGCTTCGCGCGCAGAGTTCGAGTGGCTGGCCGCCTGGTGCCGGGCCGGTTCCATAGCCCTGCGCGTGCTGGGGCGCGGCTCCAACGTGCTGGTGAGCGACCGCGGCCTTCCGGGAGTGACGGCGCTGACGGAACGGATGGCGAAAATTGAAATAACCGGCAATACCGTAACCGCCCAGGCGGGGGTTTCCTGGGACAGTCTTGTGCTTTTTACTGTGGAACACGGCTTGGCCGGGATAGAAAAAACTTCCGGCATCCCCGGTTCGGTGGGGGGGGCACTGCGCATGAACGCAGGCGCTTTCGGCCAGGAAGCATTTGACCGCCTGGAGCAGATAGACGGCTTTTCTTTTTCCGGAAGTCCGGTGAGCCTTGAAAAGAAGCACATGACCTACGGCTACCGCCGCGTGGACGGGCTGGACGGCCTTATCATTCTTTCCGCCGGCTTCTCTTTAACTCAGGGCAATCCGGCCGTGCTGCTGCAGGACCGCTCTTTTATCCTGGCCTCCCGGGAAACTAAACAGCCGCTGGATTATCCTTCCGCCGGCAGCGTCTTCAAACGGCCGCCGGGCGATTACGCCTCGCGCCTGATAGACGCGGCGGGGCTTAAGGGCCTTAAGATCGGGGGGGCTGAGGTTTCGGCCAAGCACGCCGGGTTTATAATAAACTCCGGCGGGGCCACGGCAGCGGATATCTGCGCGCTAATGCGCGAGGTGCGCGCGCGGGTGCTGGCCAAGACCGGCGTAGCGCTAGAGCTGGAACAGATACTCCTGGGCGAATTTTAAGATATTACATTGGGGGCATAATGAAAATATTCCTGTCGCTGCTGCTGTTTCCCGCGCTGGCCTTTGGGGCGGAGGGGGGGCTCTCCAAAGCCGACCAGGCCTTCTCTAAAAATCTTTACCAGGAGGCTCTGGACAATTATTCCAAAGCGGTCAAGCTGCCCGGCGAGGACGGTCTTAAAGCCGTTTACCGTTCGGCCGAATCCGAAGCTCTGCTGTTCCGTTACGGCGAGGCAGTCCAGCGCCTGGCCGATATGAAGCTGCCAGCCGACGCTCTCTGGCGGGGGCGGTTCCTGCTCCTGCGGGCCGAGGCCGGGCGCCGCTTCCTGGCGCAGTACGGCTACTCGCTGCCTTCCGATATCCGGCAGGGGGCCAAGGACGTTACTAAACTTACCGCCAGGCAGTGGAAGGACCGTATAGAGGCCGACTACGACGCCCTGTGGCCGCTCCGGGGGGAGCTCCTGAAATACCGGCTTGAGACCCAGGATTATTTTGTGGACGTTAAGGGCGCACAACTGGCCTATACCCCTACTCTCTGGGATTTTGCCGTCCTGCGCTGGACGGAGTATCTGCTTAACGAATCTGAAGGCGGCGGCAATTTGCCGGAAGCCGAAAAATTCGCCGTCGCTGATTACCGCTCCGACTACAGCGCCGCCGCTCCCGCCGCCGCGAAAGCGGCCGCTATCTACGAGGACGCGGCCGGGATAAGCTCGGGCGACATGGATTTCGCCCGGGAGTACTGGAAGCTGCAGCGCCTGCTGGTCCCTTTTGAGCACGGCGACAGGACCGTTTCCGCTGATCCCGTTAAACTGCGGGTACAGGGGCTGGCGGTACTCGGGAACTGGGCGCGGGCTTTCAAAACCCCTCTGGCGCGGGCCTGGGCCGGCTACCATAGGGCCCTGCTGCTCTCCCAGGACCAGGATTTTAAGGGCGTGGTGGAGGCCTGTAAAAAGGCCGAGGGAGAGGCATCCCGTTCAAAACCTGCCTCGCTTTGCTCAAAAATTCGCGCGGAAATAGAGCTGCCGCGCCTGGAGCTTTACGGCTCTTTCGCGCCGCCTCCCGGCCCTAAAACCCTTAAGGTCAGCGCGCGCAACCTGCCTGCCGTCTATTTCCGCGCCTACCGCACAACTCCCGACGAACTCGCCTCCATGGGCGCCGACCGGGAGCGCGGCCTGGGCCGCCTGAAGTACCTGCGGGAGGACGTGGTCCGCGGCTTTCTGGCGAGGCCGGCGGACCTGCAATGGTCCGCGAAGATAGCCTACCCCGCCTCCTATGCCTACAAGGAACAGGAAACCCCGGGGCCGGGATTTAAAAAAGGCATTTACGTCGTGGTCGCTTCAGGCGACTCCGGCTTCGAGGACGGCTCCTCCCTGATAAAAGCCGTCAGCCTTAACATTACGGATATTTTTCTGCTGGGCACCGGCGGCGTTTCAGGCGACCCGGAGGATTTTCTCTACGACCCCGCCAACCCCGCCCGGCAGGCCGGCGGCGACATCTTCCGGCTGTACGCGGTTAACGCGCTTACCGGCAAGCCGCTGGCGGGCGCGGGTATAGACGCTTATTACAGCCGAAGGTACGGCAACGACTGGCAGCGGGTCCCGCTTAAAACGGGGCCAGAAGGCAGCGCGGCGCTGAACCTGCCTTTCACCGTTACCTATCCTTCCGATACCTATTTTTCGCTGGACCCGCTGCTCAGCCACGGCGGGGCTTACGCCTATTGGAATTCCTTCGCCTCGGCGGGCCTGAACGTGCCGCAGCCCGTCAATATCTATGTCGAGACCGACCGGCCTGTTTACCGCCCGGGACAGGAAGTTAAGTTCAAGGCCACCGCGCTCATCAGGGAGCCGCGCGGCTACAGGACTTACGACGGGAAGGCCGCGCTGAAGATCACCGCGCGGGACGCCAACTGGCAGGAGGTTTATACTAAGACCCTGCCTTTTACCGGGCTGGGCAGCGCCGCCGGTTCTTTTACGGTGCCGCAGGGCCGCCTGCTGGGCCGTTACACGGTAACCGCCGATTTGGCCGAGTATAGCCGCAGTTTCAGCGGCTCCGCCAATTTCGGCGTTGAGGAATATAAGCGGCCTGAGTTCGAAGTTAAGCTGGGCGGGGCCGCCAAGCCCTGCCGCTACGGCGAGAAGACCGACATTTCCGGGGCCGTGAAATATTATTTCGGCTCCCCGGTGCCCGGCGCCGCGGTGAAGTACCGCGTAACGCGCTCGCGCTATATTCCCTGGTACTGTTGGTACTGGAACTGGTTCTACGGCGCGGGGGAGGCCTCCGAGGTGGCGTCCGGGGAAACCAGGACCGGCGACGACGGGAAGTTCACTTTCAGCTTTACGCCGCAGCCCGAGAACGCCGCTTACTCGGATTATCCTTCGTCCTACCTGGTGGAGGCGGAGGCCAGGGACGCGGGGGGGCGCACTATAACCGATTCCCGGTCCTACAGGGCCGGCGCCAAAGCCTATATGTTCGATATTACGCCGGAGGCCGGCTTCTTCACTCCGGAAGCCCCGGCTCAGCTGCGCGCGCGCCTGATGGACCTTAACGACGCGCCGCAGACCGGCACGGCATCTTATACTCTTTACCGGGTAGAGAAAGCTCCCGCGGGCGACGCGGGCCAATGGCAGTGGGGGACGTTCGGCGGCAATCCTTCGCTGGAACAGTCTTTTAGCCAGGCCCCGGACGGGCCCAGGGCTGACGGCGGGACGGTGTCGTTCTCCAAAGACGCACCGGCTAAAATAAAACTTAAGGCCCTGGCCCCCGGCGTTTACCGGCTGCGGCTCAAGGCTAAGGACCCCTGGGGCGGGGAAAGCGAATCGCAGCTTATACTGGTTTCGGCTTCGCCGCGCCCCGGCGCCAACGGTGAGCTTAAACTTCCTCCGGTAGCTCTTTTTGAAAGAGCGTCCTACCAGGCCGGCGAGACCGCGCGCGTGCTTGTGGGCGCCGGCGCGCTGAAGGGCGTTAAATATTATGAGGTGACGGGCGGCAATTTTGTGCTGTCCGCCGGCATGGTGCCCGAGGGCGGGCTCTCCCTGATCGATATTAAGATCGGGCGCGTCCACCGCGGCGGCTTCGGCGTCAGGTGGTTCGGCGCGGGGGCTTTTAAAGTGTATTCCGCCATGGGCGGGGCGGACGTCCCGCTGAAGGATAAGACCGTTTCCCTTACGCTTGACCACGACAAGGTGCTTGCCCCGGGGCAGAAAGCGACCTGGGTGCTTAGGGCGAAAGATAATGCCGGCAGGCCGGCTTCGGGCGAGGCCCTGGTGAAGATCTTCGACCGGTCGCTGGAATATTACGGTAAAGACGCCGGTTTCTGGGGGGACTGGCTTTACCCCAGGCGGCCGGTTTCCGGCGAGGGTTACGGGTCGCTGTTCACGCCTAATTCTATTGAGCTGCCGGTGCGCACGGGAGTTATAGAGCGCATGCTGGAGGCCTTCCGCGGAGGCACAAAGGAAGAGCGCCTGGCCTCGCTGAGGATAAATTCATCGGCGGTTTACGGCTACGGCGGCGGCGGCTTTTACCGGGCTAAAGGCATAATGTTCGAAGAGGACGGGGCCAGGCAGGAGACGCTGTCCGTGTCCATGCCCGCCGCTTCCAATATGGCCGGGATGGGCTCCGCGCGCGGCGCGCTGGATAAGGATAAATTTTCCGGGGCGGAGGGTAAGATGAGTGGGCCGGCCGCCGCGCCCGGGCGGGCCCCGGCCGAGCCCGAAGTGAAAGTGCGCAAGGACTTTTCGGAGACCGCCTACTATAACCCGCAGCTTAAAGTGACGAAGGGTTCCGGCAGGTTCTCGTTCACCGCGCCGGAGCGGCTGACGGCCTGGAAGATCAGCTCCTACCTGCTTACGCGCGACGCGCGGCGCGGGTCCCTCAGCGCCGAGGCCGTGACCAAAAAGGACTTGATGGTGCGGCTGGACATCCCGCGCTTCTTCCGCGAAGGCGACGTTTCGCGCCTGACCGCCGTGGTGACCAACGATACCGCGGGCGAACTCTCCGGCGAAGTGAAACTTTCCCTGACCAGGGAGGGCGAGGACGCCCTCGCCGGCTTCGGCGTGAAGGACGGGAGTCTGCCTTTCACCGTAAAGGGCGGCGGCACCGTGCCTTTATACTGGGACATCAAAGCCCCGTCCGGCACCGCGGCTTACAAGGTGCGGGCCGTTGCCAGGGCCGGCGGGCTTTCCGACGCCCAGGAGAACGACCTGCCGGTGCTGCCTTCGAGGGAGCGGCTGGTAGCCTCCTCGGTGGTCTCGCTCGACGGCAATTCTTCGAAAACGTTCAAGCTGCAGGAACTGGAAGCCGCCGACGCCTCGCGCGAGGTGGAAGCCCTGCACCTGGAGATCCAACCGCAGCTTATCCTTACCGTGCTCAACAGCCTGCCTTACCTGGTGCATTACCCGTACGAATGCACCGAGCAGCTGCTGAACCGCTACGTGCCGCTGGCTATCACCAACAGCTTCTACCGGAAATACCCGGCGCTGCGCGCCTCGGTCGCCAAAATTCCGAAACGCGGCACGCTGACGCCGGCCTGGGAGCGCGACAACCCGGTGCGGCTGATGAGCCTGATGGAAACGCCGTGGGAGCAGCAGTCCAAGGGGCAGGAGTCTTACTGGCCCATGATAGACATGCTGGACCCCAAGGTGGTGGCGGGGGAGAAAGAGGACGCGCTGTACAAGCTCAAGGCTTACCAGAATTCCGACGGCTCCTTCCCCTGGTTCCCCGGCGGCCGCCCCAGCCTCTACATGACGCTCTACGCGCTGGAAGGGCTGGCCGAAGCCGCCCGCTACGGCGTGGACGTCCCCCAGGATATGGCCAGGAAGGCGCTCAGCTACGTGCTCTCCGAGATCCCGTCGCATATGAAGGCGGAGGAGGAGCAGACCTCGCTGGTGCTTTACGCGGCTTACGTCGTTACCTCCTTCCCGGCCAGCTGGGCCGAGAGCAGGACGGGGTTGACCTACGCGAAGGCCTGGGTGGATTACGCGGACAAGCACGCGGGCGCCATGACCGCCTTCGGCAAGGCCTACGCCGCGTACGTGTACCTGCGCCTGGGCGAAAAGGCGAAGGCCGAAAGCTACCTGGCGCGGGCCATGGACGGCACCCGCTCCGACGATATCGCCGGGGTCTACTGGACGCCGGAGAAGATCTCCTGGCTGTGGTACAACGATACGGTGGAGAAGCACGCCTTCATCCTGAGGACGCTGCTGGCGGTGCGGCCGGCCGACCCGAAGATCGCCGGCATGGTGCGCTGGCTGCTGTTCAACCGCAAGGCCAACGAGTGGAAATCCACCAAGGCTTCGGCGGCGGCCATCTACTCGCTCTTGGACGTGATGAAGGCCAAGGGCGCCCTGGACAAGGCCGAGACCTTCGACCTGAAATGGGGCGCGACTTCCGAGAAGCTGGAACTGCAGCCTTTTGACTGGGTGGCCAAGCCGCTGCGGTGGTCTAAATACGGCGCGGAGATCACAAAAAAAGACTACTCGCCCAAGGTGGAGAAGAAAGGCCCGGGGCTGGCTTTCGCGGCTTTCACCGGTATTTATACAACGGATAAGGCGGCGGAGGAATCTCCGGCGGGGATGATGAACGTTTCACGGAGCTATTTCCTGCGGGTGAAAGAAGGGGACAGCTATACCCTCAAACCGCTGGCTTCCGGCGGCACGGTGGCGGTGGGAGACCAGGTGGAGGTGCACCTGGCGGTGAATACCCGCAGCCAGTTCGAATACGTGCACATCAAGGACCCGAAGGCCGCCGGCTTCGAGGCCGAGGAACTTAACAGCGGCTGGAAGTGGGACGGGCTCGGCCGCTACGAGGAGCCGCGGGACAGCCTTACGAACTTCTTCGTGGAGTGGCTGCCGCACGGCGAGTACGAGCTTAAGTACCGGCTGCGGCCCACCACCCCCGGGACTTACCGCCTGGGCGCCGCCGTCATGCAGTCCATGTACGCCCCCGAATTCGCCGCGCATTCCGCGGGCATGGTTATTAACGTGAAGTAGGAGAGGGAAAAGACCGCGAGATGAGAAGTCGGGGGCCTGTCAAGGGTATGGGTTCTGCGGGCACGCGGTCGGCCACACCGTGGCCGCCGCTCTCCGCCTCGCCCTCCGCGCTTACGCAAGCGTC
>JAVHRY010000079.1:0-11336 GCA_036171915.1 Elusimicrobiales bacterium
GCTGGCGGCGCGATCGGCGCGGCCGTTCCAGACCCGGTGCCCCCGGCTGCAGCCGGGCGCGGACTTCAGGTGGCGGGCGGCTGCGTCGGCGGCCGAGGCCGCCGGGTCAAGACCGGCGGCCGGATAAACCAGATATTTCAGGGTCTCCAGCCCTGCCAGGCCCAGCACTTCGTAAACCTCGGGTTCGGTCAGGCTTGCGCGGTTCCGGGCGCCGGCGGCGGCCAGTATTTTTTCTATAGCTTCTAAATTTTCCATAACTTCTCCATATCCGCCGTCTTATGCGCTCAGCGCAGTTTAACCACGCGGGCCTTCTGCGCGTAGGCAAGCGCGGCCTCCCTGTTTATCAGCCCGGCCCCCAGCGTAAGACAGTCGGAGGCGGCCGCGCCGGTAGCCAGTTTAAGCGTGCGCGCAAAATCGTAACCATGCAAAAAGCCGAAAAGGAACCCGGCCATGAACGAGTCCCCGGCGCCGGTAGGGCTTTTAAGCCTGCCCAGGCGCGGGGGGATAACCCGCCACAGTCCGAACGGCGACGCCGCGTGCGTATGCCCGGCGCCGTCCGTCACTATAAGCGTCTTGAGGCCCTTGGGCGAATGCTTCCCGAAGAAAGCGGCCAGCCGCTCCGGCGTGAAAGGGCCACCGGAAAGTTCTTCAAATTCAACGCGGTTTATCTTTATTCCTTCGGCCCCGGCAGAAAGAGCCTCGGCCAGCACCGGGCCGCTGGTGTCGAACAGCGTGAAGCAGCCGCGCGCGGCGGCCAGACGCACCAGGGAGGAGTAGAACCCCTTTTTAAGCCCGGAGGAAACGCGGCCGCAAACCGCGGCAACGCGGAATCCCCCGGCCAGCGCCGAAATCTTTTTCAGGAGGCGCGCCTGCGCGGCCGCGGGAACGGCCGGCCCCTCTTCGTTAAGGTCGGTGGAGCGGCCGCGCGCGTCCACCACGGTATAGCAGACGCGGGACTCGCCGCCCGGGTGGGCTTCAATAAAAGTCTTGAAGCCTTCTTTTTTAAGGGTTTCGGCTATCCAGCGGCCATTATAGCCGCTGGCAAAACCCGCCACGGGCGCCTCAAGGCCCAGCGAGCGCAGCGCGCGCGCGACGTTAACGCCCTTGCCGCCGGGGCGCGAGACGGTATCTCCCAGACGGTAGATGCGGCCCTTTTCAAAGCCGGGGATCAGGACCGTTTTGTCCACCGCGAGGTTGAGATTTATGATAAGCGCGTTCATTTAAAGCGGCTTCCAGGAAGATATATTAGCGTAAAAAACATAAAGCACAAAGACACAAAACTTAAATTAACGTCTTTGCTGGCGGACTTTCCGATATTCACCTCAGAGCCGCGGAGGTCGCAGAGCAAACTTTACATAACAGTTGCCATTCCCGCCAGCGCCTGGCGGGAACCCCATCGGCTCTTTTCCCTTTGCGCCCGCCTTCTCTTCTCTGCCTACTCCGCGCCTCTGCGGTAAAATCGGCGGAAACACGATTTCCTTAAGTAATTAAATCTAGCATTTTTAGGCCGGGGATAGAAGTTGCCGTTCGCGGGGGGAATTATAGGGTTTAAGGTTTTATATAATGAATGGATATGAAGAAAGCTCTTAAAGTGTTCGCCTTTACGGCGCTGGCCGGCCTGCTTTGCCTGGCCGCGGCGGCGCTGGCGGCAAAACTCTATTTCACACCCGGGCGTCTTAAGAAACTGACGCTTGAATACGCAGGCAAGAACCTGGGGCGCGAGATAACTTTTGATTCCGCCTCGCTTGATTTTTCCGGGCTTTCGCTGAAGAAGCTGCGCGTATCGGAATACCCCGGCTTCAAGAACGGGGAATTTCTCAGCGCCGAATCTTTTTCGGTGCGCCCCTCGCTGCGGGCGCTGCTGAAGCGCGAGATCAGGATAAATTCGGTCTCGGCTTCCGGGCTGAAGCTGCGCGTGACCGAGGTGAAAAAGGATACCTATAATTTTTCCGACCTTATAGCCGGCACGCCGGCGCCTAAAACGGGAAAACCCGCGGCCGGGGCGAAGCAGCCGGTGCCGCTGGCGATCTCCAGCCTGAAGGTAAAGAATTCCGTATTCTCTTACGCTAACGCCGCCGGCGACATGACAGTAACCCTGCGGGACATAAACCTTACCGCCTCGGGAATTTCTCCGGCCGGGCTTTTTCCTCTCAGCGCGGATTTCACAATGGACGTAGCCTCTCCCTATTTTACCGGCTCCATCCCGGCGCGCCTCAAGGGGCGCGTGGCGCTCGGCAATTTCGACGTGGAAAAAGGGCGGGCCGAACTAGACAAGGCGGAGTTTTCCATAGGCAGGGTAAAGGCCGAAATAAAAGGGTCGTTCACCGATCTTATGGAACCCGACGCCAGGCTCAAGCTTAAAGTAAAACAGTTCTCCACCGCGGACCTAAGCACGGTTTTCAAGGGGCTGCCCCCGAAGATCCCGCTGCCGGAGATAAACTCGGACGCGGACTTTAAACTTACTTTCAAGGGGATAACCCTGCGCTCGCTGTCCTTCCTGGCGGGGCCGGTAAAAGGCTCACTTAAAGGGCGGGCGGCCTGGGAACCAAAAGTTTCCTACGACCTGGCCGCGGACATAAGCGCCCAGACCCCGGAATTTGACACCACCCTGCTGGCCAGAAAGATGAAACAGTTCCCCGTGCCGCGCGGCTTCAAGCTGCCGCTGGCGGAGATCTCCGCGCGCCTCACCCTCAAAGACGGGAACGCCGATATCACGTCTTTCACGCTGGCCTCCGATGCCCTCGTCTTAAGCGGCAGGACCTCGGTTAACTTCGGGGGGCCGGCGCTGAAAGCCTCCGGGGCGGTAAAGGCTGACGTGAAGAGCCTAGCGAAGCTCGCCGCTATCGCTCCCGCGCTGACGGCGCCGTACGCGCTTTCAGGCGCGGCCCAGGCGGACCTGGTTTATTCCTACGCCAAAGACCTGGCCCTTTCCGGCAAGGCCGCCCTTAACGGAATAGGCGCGGACGCGGCGGGGCACAAGCTCTCCGGTCTTTCCGGCGGCCTGGAATTCACAAAAGACGCGCTTACGGCGAAAGCCCTGGCGGGCAAGCTGGACGGGGAAAACCTTAACGCCTCTTTTAGCGCGCGCGGCCTTACAAAGCACCCGCGCGCGGAATTAGACGTAAAACTGGCCAAGCTGGTACTCAAGGACGCTCCCGCCGCGGCTGCCCCGGCCGAAACTAAAAAGGGCCGGCCCGCGAAGGCGGACGGAGAACCTTTTTACATGGATCTCTCCGGCAAGGCCGAGATAGGCGCCATAGAGCACCCCAACTTCCGCTGCGGCCCCGCCCGCATGAAGATGAACCTGGTGAACATCTCCGACGACCTGAAAGCCCTGGAAGGCACGGCCTCTTTCAGCGCCGGCCCCGGCAAGTTTTCGGAACTTTTCGCGCTGGCCGGGCGCTACAAGGCGGCCAAGGTGGCGCTTTACCCGCTGATCGTGCTGCAGAAGACCTCCAAGCTGGCCAAGACCCTGCGCCTGCCGGACTTCAATAACATAGACTTTGAAAGGATAGAAGGCGATTACTCTTTTACCAAAGGCCTAATGCGGCTGAACAGATCCTCCCTTACCGCCGCGGTGGCCGACGTGTCCTCCTCCGGGACCATAGACCTGCCGGCCGAAAAGCTGGACATGAAGATAAATACCGAACTAAAGAAAGCCAGCGGCATCAACATGAGCGCCCCGGTGGGGATGACGGTAAAAGGCACTTTCGACAACCCGTCGGTAAAAGCGGACATGAAATCCATAGCGGAACAGCCCGCGGTACAAAAAGCCCTGGACAAACTGGCCCCCGGCGCCTCCAAGCTGCTAAAAGGCCTGTTCAAGAAATAATGAATAAAAGCCTGCCGCTGCTCCCTTTACTCCCCCTGCTGCTGCTGGCGGCCTGCGCCGGGCGCCCGGAAATACGCCTGACCAGCGAACCCTCCATTGAGCGCGCCTTCGACATTCTTAACTCCGCGCCCGAGGGCAAGCCGCTGGTTGAATTCCTTTACAAGCACCCCGTCAGGTTTGAATACGCCAACACCCCCGGCCTCTGCCATAAATTCTCCCTTAAGACCGGCAAGATATTCCTGCCCGCAGAATACAAGAACTCGGACCTGGTACTGGCCCTGGCCGCCGCCCGGGCGGCTTACATCTACCGCCTCTACTCCCAGACCGGCCTGGACGAAATAATTTCGGAGGAGGAGGAACTGGGGACGCTCTACCAGGCCCGGGTGGCGCTTGAGATCGACGTACTGGACGCGGACTTTAAAAAGGCTAAGGCCGCGTCGGAAATTAAAACCGATTTCTGCACCTACATACTCGAAAATTCGGCTTACGCCATGGAGCAGACCCGCAAGGAAGTCCTCACCCCCGACGCCGACTGCCAGCGCCCGCTTGATACCCTTGAAAACCAGCGCGCCTGGCTGGAGAAAATACGCCAGGCCATAAACGACGAAACTTTCTACCAGCTGCTTTACGAACGCGACATGCAGCGCGTGCGCAAAGGCGCCATTAAAATGAGCGAGGCCATGGGCAACGACGCGCGCACGCGCGGCCTCCCCATTTACGAAGTTTACCGCTATCAGCGCACTTTCTACGACAGGCAGAGCGATATCTTCAGGGTTTTTAAAAAGGCCTACGCGCGGGAAATAGAAGAGGACGCCGACTGGCGCCAGGCAAGGCAGGACGTCATTAACAGCGCCAGGGAGGAATTTTCCGCCTGCAATCTGCCGTAGCGCGCGCATTTGACTTAAACCGTTTCTCTTTATATTATTTATACATGGCAACCGCATACGATATCTGTTTTGTAACCGTGGGCGACAAAGCAACCGCCGGGAAAATAGCCGCCGGCCTGCTTAAAGGGAAACTGGCGGCCTGCGTTTCCATAATCCCCGGAGTTGAATCCTCCTATTGGTGGAAAAACCGCATAGAGAAATCCTCGGAGCTGCTGCTGATAATAAAGACCCGCAGGGTCTTGCGGGAGGACGTGATGCAGTTCGTAAAGGAGCACCACCCTTATACCGTGCCGGAAACTATCTTTACCGAAATTGACGGCGCGGCCCAGAACTACCTGGACTGGCTGGGCGCAAACACGCTTTTTACCACCAACATCCCCCTGGATCAGGCTCAGGACACGAAAAAGGAAATATGAAAAACGTGCTGCACGTGGTAGTAGTAGTGGTAGTGGGCTCGCTGCTGGGCCTGTTTATAGGCAAGCTCCTTAACCTTTGGTTCCCGGCCGGGCAGATCAACGCCCTGCTCAATACGGGCATCAATACCGGCCTGCACCCCACTACCGTTGACCTGAACCTGGTCGAGCTCACCGCCGGGCTGGTCTTCAAATTTAACATTTCAAGCATAGCGGGGATCTTCGTATCCGCCGTGGTTTACAAGCAGCTCATCAAGTAATGCTGATACTCGCCTCAAAATCCCCGCGCCGCAAGGAACTGCTGGCCCGGGCCGGGATAAAGTACCGGGTAATTCCAAGCCATATAGACGAAACCTCCGCCTACAAGCGGCCGGCCTTTATCGTGCGCGAACTGGCCTATAAAAAAGCCCTGAGCGTGGCGCTGAAACACCCGGGCTCCCCGGTGCTGGGTTCCGACACCCTGGTCTACTGCAAGGGGGAAGTGCTCGGCAAGCCCAAAGGGCGCAAAAACGCGCTGCGCCTGCTCAGGCTGCAGAACGCCTCCTGGCAGGCCGTGCACACGGGCGTGGCGCTTATCTGGCTGGACAAGGGGATATTTCTGGCGGGCTCCGAGGTCTCGCGCTGCAGGTCCAGGCGGCTCTCCGAAAAAGAATTGAAGGGCCTGGCCTCCAAACATTTAGACAAGGCCGGCGCCTACGCCGTGCAGGACAAGAACGATATGTTCATAGAAAAAATAGAGGGCCGCTTTGACACGGTAGTGGGCCTCTCCATGAACCTGGTGCGCAAGTTCATGAAAAAGGCGAAAATAAATGCATAAAGTTAAAAAAATCTTTCACCTGGCCTACGGCCACCGCCTGCTGAACTATAAAGGCAAATGCGAGAACCTGCACGGCCATAACGGCGTGGTGGAAGTAACGCTCGCCGCCGCCAGCCTCAACAGCGAAAAAATGGTAATGGATTTTACCGAGCTGGGCCGCAGAATAAAGACCTGGCTGGACGAGAACCTGGACCACAAGGTTATATTGGCCAAGGCGGACCCGCTGGCCATAGTTTTACAAAGCCAGGGCCAGGCCTGCTTCCTTACCGACGACAACCCGACGGCGGAAACCCTGGCCAAGCTTGTTTTTGACACGGCCGCGGGCGGGCTGCAACTCCCCGTGGCGGAAGTGGCCTTCTGGGAAACGCCCACCTCAATGGCCTCCTACAGCAGGTTAATAAAGGCTAAGGTATGACCGGGCAAAACGCATATTTTAACATTATCATCATAGGCTCCGGCCCGGCCGGCTTTACCGCGGCCATCTACGGGGCCCGCGGGGGGGCCTCGGTGGCGCTGTTCGGCGGCGTAGCGCCCGGCGGGCAGCTGCTTGACACTATGGAAATAGAAAATTTCCCCGGCTTTCCCGAACCTGTCGCCGGGGCGGAATTAATGGAGAAAATGATCAGGCAGGCCCGGCGCCTGGGCACCGAGGTTTTCAACGAGAATATTTCTTCCGTTGACTTTACCGGCCTGCCGTTCAAACTGACCTCCGGCAGCGGAAAGGTTTACAGCGCGGATTCTGTTATAGCGGCCACCGGCGCGCAGGCGCGCTGGCTGGGGCTGCCTTCCGAACAAAAGTATCTTGGCAAGGGCGTTTCCGGCTGCGCCACCTGCGACGGCTTTTTCTTCCGGGGCAAAGAAGTGTGCGTTGTGGGCGGGGGGGACTCCGCCGCCGAGGACGCGCTGTTCCTGACCAAGTTCGCCGCAAAGGTTTACCTGGTCCACCGCCGCGACAAGCTGCGCGCCAGCTTCCGCCTGCAGGAAAAGCTGCGGGCCAACCCGAAGATAGAGATAATCTACGACCACGTACCCGAAGAGATTACCGGGGAAGCCAAGGTTAACGGCGTCAGCCTGAAAAACGTTAAGACCGGGGCTTTGCGCCGCCTTGAAACCCCCGGCGTATTTATAGCCATAGGGCACACGCCCGCCACAAAGATCTTTGAAGGAAAACTGGAACTGGACGCCGCCGGCTATATTATCACCGGAGGCAACTCAGCCTCTTCGGTCGCGGGAGTGTTCGCCGCCGGGGACGTGATGGATACCCGCTACAAGCAGGCCGTGGTGGCCGCGGGCGCGGGCTGCAAAGCCGCCATGGAAGCGCTCCTGTACCTGGAAGAAGTTAAGAAATAATATAACCGCTCAGGCGGAGGGTCGGCCGGGGGACTGCCGCGAGAACCTGAACCCTTATAGCGACCTGAGCAGCCGCAAAACAGTTCTCCGGCGTTATGCGTGGGGAAGCGCGTTTAATTTGCGCAGGTCGCGGCTGTTGCGGCGGGTGTTTTTCACGAATAGGCGCCAGCCCTTCAGAAGGTTCTGCCGCTCTTCCTCTCCGATGGCGGGCTCAAAGACGCGGCCGGAGACTTTGGCCGGCCAAAGCGGCGCGAGCCCCAGGCCGCGCGCGGCTGCCAGCCCCGCGCCCAAAGCCGTAGCCTCGCTCTCCTCCAGCGCGACGAGCCGGGCCCCGGTTATGTCCGCCTGGAACTGCAGCAGCCAGTCTATTTTTGAAAGCCCGCCGGAAACTTTAAGCTCTCCTATTTTAAAGCCCTTCTTTTTTACCAGGTCAAAGGCGTCCGCCACCAGGTAGGCTATGCCCTCGGTGACGCCGCGCACCACGTCGTACTTGTCGGACTGGGGGGAAAAGCCGGTAAAAGTAGTGAAGGCGTTAAAATCCCAGTAAGGCGCCCCCAGGCCGCCTATGGCCGGCAGGCAGTACAGCCGGTTTTTGGACTTGCGGCACATCCCGTCCACGTCGCTTATCTCGTCAAAGATACCGAACTTCTGGCGCAGCCATTCAAGCGCGGTGCCCGCGGAGTTAACCGTGCTCTCGGTGAAATAGCAGATATTCTTTTTACCCCTGCCCTCCTGCCAGCCGAAGGAATTAAGCAGGCCGCGGATCTTTACCGGCTTGCCGCCGGTGTTTACCAGCAGGAAGGCGCCCGTGCCGTAGTTGAGGGCGGCTGAATTGGGGGTTTCAAGACCCAGGCCCAGCATGGCGGCCTGCTGGTCGCCCAGCATGGCGGTTACCGGGACGCGCCTCCCGCCGGCTTCCACCGAGCACAGGCGGCCTATGCTGGGTTTTATTTCCGGCAGCAGATCCGCGCTGAGGCCGAAGGCGGCCAGCAGCCTGGGCTCCCAGCGCAGGCGCTTCAGGTTAAAAAGCAGCGTGCGCTGGGCCTGCGACGGGTCTATCACAAAAGCTTTGCCGTCCGAGAGGCGCCAGATGATATAGGTCGCCACCGGGGCGATGAGCAGGCGTTTTTCGGCGGCGGCGGCTTTTACTTCGGGATAATTTTCAAGGGCCCAGGCTATTTTTGAGGCGCTGTAATACGGGGTTTTGTAGAGGCCGGTGAGGCCGTGGATCTTTGTATTCGAGAGGGGGATCTTTGAAAGGAGCTCCAGGGCGCGGCCGTCCTGCCAGCTTAAAGCGGGGGCGAGCGGCGCCCCGGTGTGCTTGTCCCAGAACACTACGGTGGAGCGCTGGGCGGCTATAGAGAGGGCGGAGACCTCGGCGCCCGGTGGAAGCTTGGTCATTAGTTCGGCGAGGCTGTCGGCCTGCGAGAGGTAGAGTTTTTCGGCGTCGTATTCGGCGCGGCCCGGCCCGGGGTAGGCGGCCTCTATTTTGCGCTGCGCTTTATAGCGGATATTGCCGCCGGGGTCAAAGGCGAGCGCGCGGGAGCTTGAGCTCCCCTGGTCCAGTACGATTATGAATTTTTCCGGCATATTTTATCCGCACATCGCACGTCAGGGGACCGGGCTGCGGGGGCTCCCGCGCACCCGGCAGAGGAAACCCTTGCGTCGGTTTCCCTCCAGCCGCCGCGGCTGGAGCCTCCTTTCCGCAAGGGTGCGCGGGAGCCCCCGCAGCCCGGCCTTGCGCGTTTCATGTTCAGATCAGCCCTTCCTTCTTAACTATCTTTATCTCCACGGCGGTTTTCTTTACGGCCTGCTCCAGCAGTTTTTTCCTGGCTTCTTCCGGCAGGTCGGCGCCGTCCAGAACTTTGGCGATGCCGGTAAGGGTGAGGCTAAGGGCTTTCTGGTAGAGGTCGAACTGGTTCAGCACGCCTATTACGGCTTCCCTGTCCCTGAACTCCCACTTATGGTTCTTTGTTATCCGGGCGGTGTACTGGGAACCGGCGTACTCGCCGCCGTCCTTTGCCGCGCGGCTTATACTTTCGCCCACTTCAGCCAGCTGCGCCTGTATTTCATCCATGCGCTCTTTCAGGGCGCCGTAGCGGTCCACCAGCGCCTCTATGTTTTCCGACGCGGAACGCTTAAACTCCACGGGGGGCGGGTTGTTGCCGAAGAAATGGGGGCACAGGCTCTTGTAGTCGCACCAGGCGCACCCGCGCTCGCTTGGGGTGGGGTCGAACTTCAGCCCTTTTATGGCGTCCGCCACACCCAGCACCCGCTCCCAAAAGCCGCCTATTTCCTTGTCATCTGCCCGCTCAAAAAAATATTCCTTATTGGTGGGCACGTGGTAGTACAGCATGCGGCTTATACGCACGCTGTCCACCCGCTGGCCGTAGGTTTCGGCTATCTTCTCTTTAAGCCTGGGGTCTATCTCGGTTATCTTCTGGTACATGTAAAGCTGGGAAGGCTGGCGCTTAACGTCCTTGCCGGTCTTGTAGTCTATGATCTCCACCAGGCCGCCGCCCTTGTACTCTATCTTGTCGGCGATAATGCGCACCTTCAGCCCGTCCACCTCCACGTCGGTGGCGTACTCCACCAGAAAAGGCGGCGCGAGGCGCGCGCGGTTATGCTCGTAGTAGGCCTTTAGCATCAGCACGCCCTTCTCGTAATCTTCGTCGGACTTGCGCTGGGTGCGGTAGCCTTTTTCCAGGTAGGACTTCAGCTCCCACTCGCGCCGGAACTCTTCGCAGAGTTCTTCCACAGTGGGGAAAGGGGGGGCCTTTACGGCGTACAGGAATTCCAGCGCCGCGTGTATGGCGGAGCCAAAAGCGAAATAAAACTTAGGCTCCTCCTTTATTTTGTCTATGTACTTGAACTTATACTTGAGCGGGCACTCTTCGTAAAGCGACATCTTGGAATAAGAGAAGGCCAGCAGGCCGCTCCTGGGGGCCGCTACGGCCGGAGGCGTGATCTCACCGAACAAACCGGCGGCGGGGGCGGGTTCTTTATTTTTTTTCTTCATAGGACAAGAGTTCCATTACCCTGTTCTCAAAACCTTTACCGGCCACGGTCGTAAGTATTTTCCCGGTCCAGGGCGCGTAGTATTCGTTTACCCAGGACGGGGCGCCGTGGCCGCGGCGGCTCACCTTAACGCAATTCTCAAATTCCCCGGCTTTAACTTTAACCTTAAGGCCCGCCTGTTCCACCCTGAATTCCAGGCGGCCCTCCGCGCCTTTGGAAGCCCAGGCCTTGGCGGCCTCAAGCGGGTAGCTTAGGAGCAGCGTGGCATTGGCGCCCTGAGCCTCCATAAAATCCATGCCGGAAAAGCGGTAGCTCTTCTTCTGGCTGTTCACAAACGTGCTGCCCGCGTAAAACGTATTTTCCAGAACCGCGCCCCTGGAGGTATGGTCGGCCACTTCCACGATCT
This sequence comes from Elusimicrobiales bacterium, assembly GCA_036171915.1. GTDB lineage: Bacteria > Elusimicrobiota > Elusimicrobia > Elusimicrobiales > UBA9959 > UBA9959. The sequence continues at coordinate 10,724 of JAVHRY010000079.1, forward strand.
GCCGGGCGTTCTTCCCTGAAGTCTGGGAGTCGCCGTAGGTCCACTTCAAACCCGGCCCCGAGGGGAAATAATCCGGGCAGATAAAAATACTGCGGAACACGTCCTCCGGCATTTTAAAGGCCGGGTACTCCCGCGCCAGGCGCTCCAGCAGCGGTTTAGACTCCGAGCAAAGCCCGAGCTTCAAGGAATAGAGCCCGGCCGCCGCCAGCAGCGCCTTCGGCGCGGAAGGGTCACGCGGCTTCGCGGCGGCGAAGGCGGAATATCTCTGTGCGGCCTTAAGAAGCTGGCCCTGGCGCTCCAGCACTACGGCGTCGCCGTAGCGCGGCGCGCAGCCGGCCGCCGCGGCAAAAATCAAGCATAAAAACCGAACTGCCGCCCCTTTAATAGCCATACGTTTCGTCTATTATATAATAATAGCGGACCCTCCGTCGGGCCCCGGGAAAACGCGCGCCGGATTTGTTAGGATATAGGCGCGCAGAGTTCCAATAAGTGAGGCTTCCGGGAATGCCGTGGGAAAGACCACAGCGACGCTGGGACCGGGTTAGCAAAACCGTCTCGGAGCCCGACGTTTGCGTAAGCGCGGAGGGCGAGAGCCGGAAGCGCGCGCACGGGG
>JAVHRY010000080.1:0-2393 GCA_036171915.1 Elusimicrobiales bacterium
CGGCACCCGGCCCGGGGCTGTGAACCAGGCGGAAGACGGCGTCGGCGACGGTGTCGCCGCCGCCAAGGCGCAGGCCGACGTTAAGGAAGCTTTCGCGCGGCAGAGGGCGGCCGGGCTGCCGGCCAAGGCCGACGCAGCGGGCATAGAAACCTCGCTCAGGCTGGTGATGCGGTCCAAAGCGGGGAGCCTCCGTTTCGGCAGCCGCTGGCGCCAGTATCCCGACGACGCCGCCTTTAGGAACAGGGCCTATTTAACCGGGCAGGAGCTGGAAAAGCACGTGGCCGGGCTGGGGCCGGTACGCACCTGGGCCTGTGCCTATGATAAAAAAGCCTCGCGCATTATGGACGGGGCCATGGGGACGCTGATAGCCGGCGCCAACGCCAGGCTGTACGCGCAGCCGCCCGTACCTCCTTATAGCGACGCGGAACGCGCCTACCGGTTCGGGCCTGTGCCGCTTGTCGCGGAAGCCGAACCGGCCAAAGACGAGGGGTCCGCGCTCTGGCTGGACTGGGCCGCCGCCCGCGCGGAGCGGGACTCCGTGGAAAAGATGCGGAGTGACAGGGCCTCTCTTGAGACGGATAAAAGTACGGAAACCGTGCTTAGCCCGGATCGCGCCAAGGTGCGCGAGGCTATAAGGCTCTGGCGGCTGGCCGCCGCGCTGGAAAAAGGCGGGCCCGCGCCCAAGGCCGTGGCCGCGGCAAAACTTGACGCCGCCGCCGACGGTGTCGTCGCCGCTGTCACGGAAAAATACGGCAGAGTCCCTTTAAACGAACTGGTCCCCTGCGGTTTTGAGAATTATGTTTCCGGCCAGGTCGGCAGGGCGGCTAAACGCCTTCTGGCCAAGCCCAAGGCCGGCGCCAAACAGGGAAAAAGGAGAAAAAAATAAGAGCGTGCGGCTCCTGCTCCGCCTTTGGCCTGCCCGCTGAATTTTCTATATTTAAACCGGCCCAGCACAGCCCCTTCTCAGGAGGCTGACCAGCCCTGGCGCGCCCGGTGACAAGCCCGCGAATACCGACAAAGAGCATTCCAGCCCCGGCTAAGACCAAGGCAGACATGAGTCTGGGTATAGCCATCCCGTTCTCCCTTTCCCCGGCCCTGTCTCCGGCGCCTGCGCAACTATTTTATCATAGAGGATTAGAGCGCGGAGGGCGCCTTTTTACACCGCCGCCTGGCGTGGTTTTGTAGAATATCGGCTATGGCTAACCTGTCGCGTGCCGGAGTTTTCTCTTAAGAGGGAAATTATGCCCGGGACGCAATTCGGCGTAATAATATTCTGCGTGGTTTCCGCCGCGGCCTTTGCTGCCGGGGTTCTGTGGTCCCTTAAAAAGGCCGGGGCCGCGCGCCGGAAAAAAATTCATCCCCCGGCGGGTTTTCTGCTCGGGGCCGTTATCTTCGTTTCCGTCTACGGCGCCAACAGGCTGGCTTTTCCCATCCTGCCCAGGGCGACCCTTCTTGTAAACCTGGTACTGTTGACCGGCCTGCTGATCTTCCGGGAGATTAAAAAACAACTGAAGCGCCCGCGGATGCAACACGGTAAAAACCAGCACCTGCGGGTGGAGGTCCTGGCCTTGGAGCGTATGCTTGAGATAGACCCGCTTAACGCGTTCTGTCTTGAAAGGCTCAGCGAACTTTATGAGAAGATGGGAAAAGCCGACCGGGCGCTGCAAGCCGCGCGCGGGGCGGTCAAGCTGGATCCCACGGTTAAGAATAAATTGCGGGTTGAGGATCTGAAAGGTAAAGACAGCGGCGCGGTTAAGTAACGCCTGTAAGAACAAGGAACCGGACGATATGAAAAAAATGACCATATTAGTATACGTGTTTTTAATAAGCGGGGCGCTGCTAGCGACCTCCTTTGCCCAGGAAGGACAGCCCTCCGGGCAACAGGTCGCCCCCGCCGCCCAGGCGGAAAAGCCCGCCGCGGCCGTAAAAAAACAAACACCGCGGGCGAAGCGGGTTAAAAAAACGCTGAACAAGCCGGCGGCCGAAACCGCCGCCAAGGCCGGCGGCCAGGGGACTGTGCAAATTGCGACCAGGACGGCCGAGGTCCCGCTTGCGCAGGTAAATGCCGCGACGGCCGCGCCTGCCGCAGTAAGCGAGGCGGTAAAGCCGAAGCCGGGGACGCTCTCGTCCTGCCCGCACTGCTTTCAGCCGCTAGTGGCCGGGTATAGCGGCATCCTTGCGGAACTCAATCCCTGGATGGAGGAAATGGACGTCAGGGCCGCGGACCTCGACCACAAGCTTTCAGCCATACAAAAGCGGATCAACGAGAAAGACTCCGCCATAGAGAACGCCAAACTGGGAACGGATAAAAAAGCGATGAAAGCCGCGGTTAAAAGCCTTAACAAGGAACACAAGCTGTTAGAGAAGGAGTATGACAAGGCGAGCGAAGAAAA
>JAVHRY010000081.1:0-37581 GCA_036171915.1 Elusimicrobiales bacterium
ACTATTGGAAAGACATAATGTTTTAACGGAGGTTTTATTTTAAAACTTGGCATTATTCAGCTTAACTACACGCTTTCCAAAATCAGGAAAAAACCTTACCCTATTCCGGACAATAATAAAAAAGCGCAAAATCTGCGCGGGATTCTTAGATGCAGGAAAAACTGTCGGCGCTTTGCGGACTTACCCACAATTCGCACTTATTATGTCCTACGGCGGTTTATTTTACTTCCCAGGCGTCCGGGCCGGACAGCAGGGCTTCAAGGTCCCGGTCGACGCTGCCCCCGGCGGCCTCGGCCTGGCGGGCACAAAGCTCTTCATAAGAGGGTTTTTGCGTTTCCCGCAAGACCCCAAGCGGCAGCGGGAAATCCGGCGGAGTGAGGCCGCTTACCACGCCTGCCATGGCGGCGCTGGTTTCGTCATAAACGGCCACTTCCTCCGGGACCTTGCCTGAAAATTGCACCACCTCCGGCTTGAAATTCCTGAAAACTATGCCCTTATCCCTGCTCTGCCCGAAGACCAGGGGCTTACCATGCTCCACGCGCAGCAGCAGCTCCTCTTTAAGGGCGGGAGCCTTGAGCCGGTCAAATTCTTTGTCGGAAAAAGCCACGCATTTTTGAAGTATTTCCACAAAAGCGGTGCCGTTATGCCTGGCCGCGCGTGCCAGTATGGCGGCGGTGCCTGCGATGTCGGTGTCTATGCCCCGCGCCACGAAAGTGCAGTCCAGCCCCGCGGCTAAATGCGCAGGGTTGAACGGGTAGTCTATGGAACCTTCCGGGGTGGTTTTAGTTCTTGTGCCGGGCTGCGTGGTGGGCGAGGCCTGCCCTTTTGTAAGGGCATAAATGCGGTTGTTGAACAGCAGTATTTTAAGCCCTATATTGCGGCGTATGGCGTGCAGCAGGTGGTTGCCGCCTATGGAAAGGCCGTCGCCGTCGCCGGTAATAACCCAGACGGACAGGCCGGGGTTGGCCAGCTTAAGCCCGGTGGCAAGAGCCGGGGCCCGCCCGTGGATGGAATGGAAGCCGTAGGTGTTAAGATAATACGGGAGGCGGCTGGAGCAGCCTATCCCGGAGATAACGGCGTAATCCCCGTGCGGCAGGCCCAGGCCGGCCAGCGTCCTCTGTAATATGTTGAGGATGGCGAAATTGCCGCAGCCGGGGCACCATTTGACCGGCAGGCCGGGCGAAAAATCCTTGGGGGAAAGCTTCAGTTTTTCCATATCAATTCCCCCTCAGAACTTCGTTTATCCTGGCCAGCACCTCGTCGGAGTTAAGCGGCTGGCCCTGCATTTTATTCAAGCCCTGCGGCTCCAGCATATACTCGCTGCGCAGCAGCATGCGCAGCTGCCCGGAGTTCTCTTCCGGCACCAGCACTTTGCGGAAGCGGCGCATTACCGGGCCGATATCCGGCGGCATGGGGTGTATGTGGCGCAGGTGTACGGAGGAAACGGTGAGGCCCGCCCGGCGCGCGGCGGCCACGGCGGAAGTAACGGCGCCGTAGGTGGAGCCCCAGCCGACCACCAGCAGCTCGCCCTCGGCCTCGCCGTAAATCTTAGTGGGCGGTATTTCTTTTACCACCCGGGCCACTTTTTCAGCGCGGAGCGCCGTCATGCGCTCGTGATTGTCCGGATCGTAACTGATAGCGCCCGAGCCGTCCTCTTTTTCCAGGCCGCCTATCCGGTGCTCGTAGCCCGCCATGCCGGGCCAGGCCCAGGGCCGCGCCAGCGTGTCCGCGTCGCGCATAAAGGGCTTAAAATCCACTGCGGAGGGCAGCGGCGGCAGGCAGAACTTCGGGAGCTCGGAAAGTTTAGGGACACGGAAGGGCTCTGAACCGTTGGCAAGATAGGAATTTGAAAGCACGATAACCGGGGTCATGTATTTTACCGCTATCCGGGCGGCTTCAAGCGTTACGGCAAAGCAGTCCGCCGGGCTCGAGGCGGCCAGCACTACCAGCGGCGCCTCCCCGTGGCGCCCATAAACCGCCTGCAGCAGGTCAGACTGTTCGGTCTTGGTGGGCAGGCCTGTGGAAGGCCCCCCGCGCTGCACGTCTATTACCACCAGGGGCAGCTCGGCGATAACGGCCAGGCCCAGCGCCTCGGTTTTAAGCGACAAGCCGGGTCCGCTGGTACCCGTGGCGGCCAGCTGCCCGCCGAAAGCCGCGCCGATAGCGGAGCAGACCGCGGCTATTTCGTCCTCTGCCTGGAACACTACCACGTCATCGCCGCGGTGTTTGGCCAGCGTGTGCAGTATCTCCGTGGCGGGGGTTATAGGGTAAGAGCCGTAGTAAAGCTTTTTTTTAAGCAGCCTGGCCGCCGTTATCAGGGCGTAGGCGGCGGCCTCGTTGCCGGTCAGGTTGCGGTACTTGCCGGGGTTCACGGCCCCTTTCCTCGCCTGGAACCTGGCGTCGAAGATCTCGGTGGTTTCGGCGTAGTCGAAACCGGCCTCGAGCACCTTCACGTTGGCCTCGGCCATGCCGGGATACTTGGCGAACTTGGCTAGTATCCACTTCTTGGTGGGTTCCAGCGGCAGGCCGTACATCCAGAATACCACTCCCAGCAGGTAAAAGTTCTTGCATTTAACGGCCTGGGCCTTGGTCAGGCCGGAATCTTTAAGGGTGTTCTCGGCCAGCGTGCCGGCGGGCAGGCTGATCAGGCGGTAATTGGAGAGCGTGCCGTCCTCAAGCGGGTTGGAGGCGTAGCCGGCTTTCTCCAGCGCGGCGGGGGTAAAGGCGTCTGAGTTGGCGATGATGACGGCGCCTTTGTCGATGTTTTTCACGTTCACGGCCAGCGCGGCCGGGTTCATGACCAGCAGCACGTCCGGCTTGTTGCCGGGGGTAAGCACGGAATCGTCTCCGAAACTTACCTGGAAACCGCTGACCCCGGAAAGCGAACCGGCCGGGGAACGGATCTCGGAAGGGTAGTCGGGCAGGGTACTCAGGTCGTTGCCGGCCACGGCCGTGGCGTTGGCGAAGCGGCTGCCCAGCAGCTGGATACCGTCCCCGGAGTCGCCGGCGAACCGGACGGTAACGGAATTCACCTGGTTCACCGGGACTTCCCTGGCGCTTTTTTTCTTGTTCATCCCGTTCCCCTTTCCGGCAGAAAATACTTGTTTTTTTGTCTGGACTTGAAGCCGAGAATTATACTACAAATTATAATTGAAAGGCACAAACCAGGGACCAAAACCGGCAGGCTTCCGACTTTATTCTTTTTACAGGATGGTTTATATATGAAGTTTCTTGAATACGAAGGCAAAGGTCTCTTCGAACGCTACAATATCCCCACGCTCAGGCGCTACGGGGTTCTGAAGCTTGGAGACAACCCCGGCAGGCTCAACCTGGGCGGGCCCGGCCCCTGGATAGTTAAGGCCCAGGTGCTGGCGGGGGGCCGCGGCAAAGCCGGCGGCGTAAAGCTGGCGAAGACCGAAGCCGAAGCCCGCGAGCTTGCCGGCGGGATGCTGGGCATGAAGATCACCACCCGCCAGACGCAGGGCAAGCCCCTCACCGTGGAAGAGGTGTTGGTGGAGGACGCCTGCGGGATAGCCCGCGAAATGTACCTGTCCGTGGTGCTGGACCGCAAGAACTCCTGCCCCGCCGTGATAGCCTCCGCCGAGGGCGGCGTTTCCATTGAGGAGCTGGCGGCTACCAGCCCGGAAAAGATCCTCCGGGTAGCGGTGGACGTGGAGACCGGCCTGCTGGACTTCCAGGCGAGGCAGCTGGCTTTCGGCCTCAAGATCCCAAAAAATAATTTCTGCGAGTTCACGGGCCTGGCCCGGCAGCTGGTAAAGCTTTTCATCGAGACGGACGCCAGCCTCGCGGAAATAAACCCCCTGATAATTTCCAAGGACGGCCGGCTCCTGGCGCTGGACGCCAAGGTGGTAACCGACGATAACGCGCTGTTCCGCCATAAGGACCAGGCCGGGCGCCCGGACCGCGAGGCCTCCGAGATAGAGAAGCAAGCCCGCGCCATCGGCATCAACTATATCGGCCTGGACGGGGACATCGGCTGCATGGTCAACGGGGCCGGCCTCGCGATGGCCACCCTGGACACCGTGAAGATGGCGGGCGGCAACGCCGCCAACTTCCTGGACGTGGGCGGCGGGGCCACCGTAGAGCAGATCACGAAGGCGTTCCAGATCATCCTCAAGGACTCCAAGGTTAAAGCCGTGCTGGTGAATATTTTCGGCGGCATCATGAAATGCGACAACATCGCCGCCGGGGTGGTGGAAGCCTCCAGGAACGTAAAGATCGGCGTGCCGCTCATCGTGCGGCTCGAGGGCACCAACGTTAAGGAAGGCCGGGCTATACTGGCCCGTTCCGGCCTGAAGATAGAACAGGCCGGCTCGCTCTGGGAAGCCTCGCAGAAAGCCGTCGCGGCGGCAAGGAACTGACCATGTCCATATTTTTAAATAAAAAAACCAGGCTTATCGTGCACGGCTTCACCGGCGCCCAGGGTTCCTTCCACGCACAGCAGTGCATCGATTACGGCTCCGATATCGCCGGCGGGGTGACCCCAGGCAAGGGCGGGACCGAGCACCTGGGCCGGCCGGTCTTCAATACCGCCAGGGACGCGGTCAAAGCCACCGGGGCCAACGCCTCGCTGATCTTCGTCCCGCCGCCTTTCGCCGCCGACTCCATACTGGAAGCGGCGGACGCCGGCGTGGGAACCATAATCTGCATAACTGAAGGCATCCCGGTACTGGACATGGTGCGCGTGAAGAAACGCCTGGCCGCGATCAACGCCTGCGGCAAGCAGGTCACGCTGGTGGGCCCTAACTGCCCCGGCGTCATCACGCCCGGGGAATGCAAAGCCGGCATAATGCCCGGCTATATTCACAAGAAGGGCTCGGTGGGCGTGGTGTCGCGCTCCGGCACGCTTACCTACGAGGCGGTCTGGCAGGTGACCAGCCAGGGCCTCGGCCAGTCCACCGTGGTGGGCATCGGCGGCGACCCGGTGCAGGGCATGAACTTCGTGGACGCGCTGAAGCTTTTCCAGGCCGACAAGCAGACTGAGGCCGTTATTATGATAGGCGAGATAGGCGGCTCGGCGGAAGAGGACGCGGCGGCCTATATAAAGAAAGAAATGACCAAGCCTGTTTTCTGCTTCGTGGCCGGCAAGACCGCTCCTCCCGGGCGGCGCATGGGGCACGCGGGCGCCATAGTGGAAGGCGGCGCGGGGACGCACGCCTCCAAGGTTGCGGCGCTGGCGCTGGCCGGGGCCACCGTGGTTGAGAACCTTTCAAAAATCGGGGCGGCCGTGGCCGAAAAGCTGAACAAAAAAAAGAAAACCAGGACAGCCCGTAAATAGTAAAATAAGTCAATGATCAAGCGTTTCAAGATCGACAACCACCAGATCACCCCGACCGAAGCCGAAAAGCCGGACATCTGGGTGGTCATCAGCCCGTCCGAGGACGAGAAGAAATGGCTGATTGAGAACTTCGCTCTGGACGAGCATAACTTCACCTCAGCTTTCGACCCGGAAGAGCCGGCACGCATGGAGATAGAGGACGAACATATCGACCTGATCTTCAAACGCCCCAAGAACTACTCCTCCAAAGACCACTTCATGTTCAAAGTCTCCTCCATGGGACTTTTCCTGTTCAAGGATAAGCTGATCCTCGCCTTTCCCGAGGATATCAGTATATTCTCCGGAAAATATTTCAAACACGTGGGGGACATACGCGAGATCTTCCTTAAGCTTATTTACAACTCCATCTTCCACTTCATGGAGCACCTCAAGATAATCAACATGATCGCCGACGAGATAGAGAGTAAAATAACTTTTTCCATGGAGAACAGGTACCTTATAAACATGTTCACCCTGGAGAAAAGCCTTGTCTACTACCTCAACGCTATCAACGCCAATTCCAGCGTGATAGAACGGCTCAAACACAGCGCGGACAAGGCGGGGTTCAGCCAGCGCAGCGTGGATTTAATAGACGACATCATGATAGAGAACCAGCAGTGCTACCGGCAGGCGGCCATTTACTCAAATATTTTCGCTTCGCTGGTGGGCGCCAGGGCGTCCATAGTCAGCAATAACCTTAACATCCTCATGAAGAACCTGAACGCCATAGTTATCGCCGTGGCTATCCCCAGTTTCTTCGCCGGAGTAGGCGGCATGTCGGAACTGTACGCCATAACCGGCATCCACAACCCGCGCCTGGCCTACCCGGTTTTCCTGGTGGCGATGGCGGCCTTAGGCACCGCCACGTTCGTTCTGATCAAGCGCCTGGAAAAGCACGGATAAGAGTACCCCCCCCAGCTGCCCCGGCGCCGCGGCCGCTGTCCCGGCACATCCAGGTAAGTTTCCCGTCCCGCTATACGCCCTATTTATGCCAAAACTTTTCATCGTCTCCCTCGGCTGCCCTAAGAACCTCTCCGACGCCGAAGTTATGGCCGGCGAGCTCGAAGCCGCGGGCTGGGAGCTCACCGCCGAAGAGGCTGGCGCGGACGCCGCGCTGATAAATACCTGCGCCTTCCTGGGCGCGGCGGTAAAAGAATCAGAGAAAGAGATCACGCGCCTCCTTGCCCTGAAAGCCCGGGGGAAACTGCAGAAGGTCCTGGTGGCAGGCTGCCTCGTGGAGCGCGAAAAAGACGGCCTGCTCAAACGCTTCCCCGGCCTGGACGCCGCCGTAGGCATAAACGCTCTCGAGCAGGCTGCCAAGGCTCTCAAGGAAGGAAAGAACTACATACTCCCGGCCGACGGCCCGCTTTCTTCTCCCCGCCTGAAGACGCGCCTTACGGCCCCGCACAGCGCATACCTTAAGATAGCCGACGGCTGCGACAACCGCTGCGCCTACTGCCTTATCCCGTCCATCCGCGGGCCATTCCGGTCAAAACCCGTGGAAGCCCTGGCGGAGGAGGCCCGTAACCTGGCGGCGAGCGGAGCGGTGGAGATCTCCCTGATAGCCCAGGACACCACCGCCTACGGCATCGACCTCTACGGCAGGTCCCGCCTGGCCTGGCTGCTGAACACGCTCCTGAGGATAAAAGGCGTAAACTGGTGGCGCCTGATGTACGTTTACCCGGAACGCCTGACCCCGGAAGTAATTGAGATTATGCGCGGGAACAAAAACATATGCCGCTACCTGGACATGCCGCTGCAGCACGTAGCCGACAGGGTGCTTAAGCGCATGGGCCGCGCCTCCACAGAGAGATCCGTAAGAACGAAGCTCGCCGAGCTGCGGCGCGCCATGCCGGATATCGCCATCCGCACCAACTTCATAGTCGGTTTCCCAGGCGAGACGCGGGAGGATTTCAGCCGGCTGCTGGCCTTCGTGAAAACGGCGCGCTTTGATAACGTCGGGGTGTTCAAGTATTCAAAAGAGCCAGGCACCGCCGCCGCCGGTTTCCCGGGGCAGGTCCCGGAAAGCGTTAAAGAAGAGCGGGCGCAGGCGCTGATAGACGCGCAGAGCAAGGTGGTGGACAGCCTCAATTCCCGGCTTAAAGGTAAAAATCTGGAAGTGCTGATGGACTCGCCGCATTCCGGGCGCACCTACCGCGACGCCCCGGAAATAGACGGCCGCGTGGAATTAACGACCGCGGGGAAAAACCAGCCCAAAGCCGGAGACCTGGTAAAAGTGAAAATAACCGGGGCTTCCGGCTACCTGCGCCGCGGTGAAATAACTGGCTAAAATCAATAGAGCCCTTTTTCTATAAGCTCTTCGTCGGTTATGCCGAAGTGGTGGGCGATCTCGTGCATTACCACATGGCTTATCTCGCCGCGCAGTTCCGCACCGCTCTTCCTGGCCTCGATATTCTCTTTGAAAAGCGTTATTTTATCCGGCATGGCCCCGCTGTAGGACTGGCCCCGGTCAAGCAGGGGCACGCCTTCATAAAGCCCCAAAAGACCGCGGCCGAACTTTCCGGCCTGGGAGCTTGAAGGCCTGGCCCGCACCAGCACCACCACGTTAGCCAGCCTCTCTTTAAAAAAAAGCGGCAGCGCGCTTATGGCGGCCGCCGTTTCTTTTTCAAATTCTTCTAAGGTCATATGGAAGGGCGGGGAGGCCGGCAGCCGCGGGCCGCCTTACTTTGAGATAAAATATATCCCGCCGGAGAGGAGCAGGGTGCCGATGAACTTGTTAACGGTAAAGCTTTCCCCCAGGAAAAGCAGCGCCAGCACGAAAGTTACTGCCGGGTAGGTGGAGCTAAGCGGCACTATCTTCATGGCTTCGCCTCCGGACAGGGCCTTCAGATAAAAGAAAACCCCGCCCATAGACACGATAACGCTGGCCGCTACGAACAGCGGTCCCAGCTTGTCGGAGCCGAGGAGCGCCTGTCTGGTCTGCGAATATTTCCACAGCAGCAGCGGCGTAAAAATTATTATCGTAAAAAGCGTGCGCACATAGAAGGCCCCGTCCGGGGCCATGTGTTTAAGGCAGGCCTTGTCAAAAAAAGCGCCCAGCCCCCAGCCCAGGATAGCGAGGAGAAGAGATATCAGGGCAGACAGTTCCATGTTTGGTCCATAACGCGGAAACCGTAAAGAACAAGAAAACCGCAAGAACGGGAACCGCTTTCCGCTTTACTCTTTTCCGTCTTTTTACGGCGGAGGCAGCGGCCCGGGCAGTTCAGCTTCGGAGAAAGGCTTTTTAAGATAGTGGTCTATGGATTCGGAAAAACCCCAGTTATCCTTATAAGACTTCGCTTCCTTGTAAAATTTAAGAGCCCGGGCGCGGTCTCCCTTAAGATCGCAGACATTGCCCTGCCGGACTATGGCCCACACGGCCCAGCGCGCCGGGGGGAGCGACGGGTCTTCGGAAATGGTAGCGGCGGCCTTCGCGAAATAATTTCCAGCCTCGTCGTATTTTTTTTCCACCAGGTAAGTAGAGCCTATAGCTGAAAGCACGCGCGGCAGGAAACGCCGGCGGTAGGCGGGCTTTCCTTCGTTAACGGCTTTCAGGTAGCTCATGGACTCGCCGCGGGATTCTTCGTACTTCTTATCTTCGTAAAGCGAGACTATTTCCACAAAATGCATCTGCGCGTGCGCCGGGTAGGCGGCGCGCAGCTCCCTGGACCACTTTACCGCCAGTTCCGTGTGGGCGTAAGGGCTGCCAGGCTGTGTAAATATTTCTATAAGAAGCAGTTTTGAGCCGAGGGCGTTAAAATACCCCTTTTCCTTACAGATGGTCAGGTATTCTATCCCCTTGTTCGCGTCGCCGCTCATTATGAGTTTTGCGAGAAATTTTATAACCCCGGGCAGGGTGCCGGCGTAATATTCATACATGCCCAGCCCCAGGTAGGCGTCATAAAGCTCCGGGTCTATTTTAACGGCTTTGCGCATGCTGGAAATAGCTTTTTTGCCTTCAAAATAAGCGTTAAACCAGCGGTGCTGCAGCACGGCCAAACGCGCCCGCAGGCCGTAGATGCCGCCCAGGCACAGGTAGGCGTTGGCGTCCCCGGGATGTTTGTTCACCCACTTCAGGCCCACGTCTATGGCCTTATCCGTAAGCTCTTTGTATTCGTTGTCCAGCTTGGGGTCGGATTCGTCTTCAAGATACTCAAGGTTGGCCCACTTGGCCATAGCTATGCCGAAATGCGGGAACGGGTGTTCCGGATATTTCTGCAGCGCAAGGTTGAAATTTTTTTCGGCCTCAGGGAGGTCCACGGCATAGATAGCGTCTATCCCTTTTTTGGAGAGGAGTTTCAGCTCCTCCGGCAGGGGCTCGTATTTGGGCGCGCCGGCCGCGGCTGCGCCCGACAGAACGAACAAAAGCGCGGCGGAGAATAAAACATTCTTCATAAGATCTTGTCCGTCCCCATGTAGGGGCGCAGAGCCTCTGGCACGGTGACCGAGCCGTCCGGGTTTTGGTAATTTTCCAGGATGGCGGCGAAAGTGCGCCCCACGGCCAGGCCTGAGCCGTTCAAGGTATGTACGAATTCGGTTTTCTTCCCGTCGGCGCGTTTAAAGCGGGTATTCATGCGGCGGGCCTGGAAATCCCAGCAGTTGGAGCAGGAGGAGATTTCCCGAAACTTGTCTTCGCCCGGCAGCCAGACTTCCAGGTCATAGGTTTTGGCCGAGGAAAAGCCTATATCCCCGGTGCAGAGTTCAAGCACGCGGTACGGGATCTTAAGAAGCTTAAGTATCTTTTCCGCGTCGGCGCGCAGTTTTTCCAGCGCGGCCATTGAATCTTCCGGTCGGGAGAACCACACCAGCTCCACCTTGTTGAACTGGTGGTTGCGTATCAGGCCGCGGGTGTCCTTGCCGTAGGAGCCGGCTTCCTGCCTGAAGCAGGCTGTGTAGGCGGCGAAGCGAAGCGGGAGATCCTCTTCCTTCAAAATATCGCCGCGGTACATATTGGTAAGCGGCACTTCGGCGGTGGGAATAAGATACAGCGGCGGCTCGGAAGCTATTTTATAAAGGTCTTCTTCAAACTTGGGCAGCTGGCCCGTGCCGGTCATGGTTTCGGCGGTCACCAGGTACGGCGGGAAAATTTCGGTGTAGCCGTTCTCGCCGGTATGCGTGTTCAGCATGAACTGGGTGATGGCGCGCTCAAGGCGGGCGCCCTGCCCTTTTAAAAGCGCGAACCGTGAACCGGAAAGTTTCGTGGCGCCCGCGAAATCAAGGATCCCCAGCTTTTCCCCCACGGCGTGGTGGTCCAGCGGCTTAAACGCGAATTCCCGTTTATCGGAGAGGTACTCAAAAACCGTCTTGTTGTCCTGGGGGCCGCCGCCTTTAACCACGCTTTCATGCGGCAGGTTAGGCACGCTCAGCAGCAGCGTGTTGAGCTCGGCCTCCAGCGCGGCGGTGTTCTCCTCCCGCGCTTTTACAGCCTCCTTGGCGGCGTTGGCCTCGGCCATGGCGGCCTGGGCGGCGGCTTCGTCCCCCGCGGCTTTGGCCGTCTGTATTTTTTTAGAAACCTCGTTGCGGCGGGAGCGCAGCGTCTCTATTTCGGAGAGCGCGGCGCGGTAAAGGGAGTCCTTAGCCAGCACAAGTTCCAGCGCCGGCAGGTAGCGGGCGCCGCGGTCGGCCATCGCCGAGCGTGCCTTTTGGGGGTCGGAGCGGAGAAGTTTTATATCAAGCATGGAGTTAAACTCCGGTTATATTGAGCACGGAATCGCGGATAATCAGGCCGGGCACGTCGCCCTGCCGCGGTCCGGTCATTACCTCTATTTTAACCGCGGCGGGATAAAAGCCCGTGCCTTTAAGCCTGCGGAGCTGCTCGGAAAATTCAAAACGGATGATCTTGACCTGGCGCCCGGAAGCCGGCCCTATTTTTGACACGCGGACCTCGTCCACGTAAAAGGGCACCCCCCAGAAAGCTTTTTCCGGCGCGTCGCCTTTTTTAAGCAGCAGCAGCCGCACGGCGTAGCGCAGCACCAGCCCCTCCGCCGGGGAGGAAGAAGCGTTCCTGAGCGAGACAACGGCGCGCAATTGGCCGGAAAATTTAACGTCGGGGGAAGCCGGCAGTTCCGTTACCACGGAGAAAGGAGACCGGGCCTTGCCCTCCAGCCGGGACATTTCCCAGTTTATCCCGGTTATTTCCGTCTGGGCGGCGGCGGGCAGCCGCAGCGCCAGGATAAGGGCCAGCGGTAAAAAAGCGTTAAAATAAATCTTCATTTTTTCTCCGTTGCGTTCAAGGAGTTTGCAAGCGCAAGCTCCATACTCTCGGGAACAAGCACCATTACTTCGCTGCGCGTCACGGTCTGGTCGCATTGCAGGTCCAGTATAACCGTCACCAGGCTGTGCCTGCTGGCGCGGTCCATCGACGTCCAAAGGGCTTCCAGCAGATATTGCGGCTCTCCCTGAACGCACTTCGGAACTGAAGGCAGAAAACTTCGCTTGAGCGTGTTGGAGAGCGAACTGATAAGTGAATTCAAAATAATGTTGCCCAGTTCGGAAAGGAGCAGTTCCTGGGCCTGGTTCAGGCCCGGCAGCTTGGAAAACGAGAAACCCAGGAAACCGCGGGAGATCACCTCTATATCCTCGGGGCGGAAAACTATCATGCAGGTAAAAGGGCTCTCGCCGCTTACCTGGAAGTAAACCGCGGCCCCGTTCCCGCCCGCTACAGAGTGCTCTTTTATGGCCTCTTCCATACTGCGCATCGAAACGCGCACGGCGGCCACGCTCCACTTGCCCGCGGAAATACGCGACAGCTTGAGCACGCATTTTTCAAGGCTGGCCGCGGCTATGCCCTTCAGTATATTTCCGGCTTTGATATCCATATTCTCCCGCTCAGGCGAGGTCTTTCATAAGCGTTTTAAAATCCTCAAAAGAAAACGGTTTGCGCAGTATGGCACTGACGCCTTTGTCGGCCAGGCGCCGGTCTATTTCATCCTGCTCCACCGCGGTTATCACCACCACGCGGGCCGCCGGATCCACGGCGCGCAGGTCCGCGAGTATTTCCACCCCGGATCTGCCGGGGAGGATGAGGTCCAGGAAAACCACGTCCGGCCTGAATTCCTTAAAAAACTTAACCGCGCTGTCGCCGTCCTCCGCCTCCGCCACCACCTCGTGTCCCAGCTTGTTGAGCAGGGATTTTATCGTGTACCTGGTAAGCGCGTTATCTTCTACAAGCAGAATTCTCATTATTTCCCCCTCGTAATAAGCGCGCCGGGGGAGCCCCCGCAGCCCCGGCGCGTTTTCCGGGACCGTTCAGCAGCAGCAGGCGCACTCGTTCTTGGGAGCGCCGGCGGCTTTTTTCCTAAGCATATCAACCGCGTCCGTCTTTTCCCATTCAAAACCGGCGCGGCCGAAATGGCCGTAGGCGGCGGTTTTCCTGAATATCGGCAGGCGCAGTTTAAGGCGCTTTATTATGCCGCGCGGGGTAAAGTTAAAGTTAGCCCGTACTATCTTGGCCAGTTTTTCGTCGGCGATAACCCCGGTGCCGTGCGTGTCCACGTAAAGCCCCACGGGCTCGGCCACGCCTATGGCATAAGCCAGCTGCACGGTGCATTCCCGGGCGAGCTTGGCCGCCACTATGTTCTTGGCGACGTAACGGGCCATGTAGGCGGCCGAGCGGTCAACCTTGGTGGAATCCTTGCCGGAGAACGCGCCGCCGCCGTGCGGGGCCACGCCGCCGTAGGTGTCCACTATTATCTTGCGGCCGGTCACCCCGGTGTCGGACTGCGGGCCGCCCACCAGGAACTTGCCGGTGGGATTAATGAGGATACGGGTGTTCTTGTCTATCAGGCGCTTGTCTATGACCGGCAGGATCACGGCCTCGGTTATTTCCCTGCGCGATTTCTCGGTTATCTGGCGGCCGGTCTTGTCCAGAATTTCAGCGGTGTGCTGGGAGGAAAGAACGATAGTTTCTATACGCGCCGGTTTGCCATCGTGATATTCCACGGTCACCTGGCTCTTTCCGTCCGGGCCCAGGTAGGGCAGTATATTCTTTTTGCGCACTTCCGTAAGGCGCATGGCGAGGCGCTGCGCCAGCTGCAGCGGCAGCGGCATGAGCTCCGGGGTTTCGTCGGAAGCGTAGCCCACCATCAGGCCCTGGTCGCCGGCGCCGCCGGTATCCACGCCCTGGGAGATATCCGGAGACTGGCGGCCTATAACATTGAGAACCGCGCAGGTCTCGTAATTAAAACCGTACTTGGAGTCGTTGTAGCCGATATCCTTTATAACCTGGCGTACGAGCGTGTCCACATCCACGTAGATATTGGTGGTTATTTCACCGCCGACCACTACCATGCCGCGGGTTATGAAAGTCTCGCAGGCCACGCGGCCGGCGGGATCTTTCTTCATTATTTCGTCAAGGACCGCGTCGGAGATCTGGTCGCAAACCTTGTCCGGGTGCCCTTCTGTCACCGATTCAGAACTAACATACCTCTTGCCTTTGAAGTTCATGCTGTTTCCTCCAGAGTTTATACTCCAATTATACAAAAAATGCCGGCCGCCGGGCGGCCCCGCGCCAAGCGGCGCGGTTTATTTGTTTTCAACCAGTTTAAGCGCCAGGTCCAGGAATTTCTCCGTGCTCAGCCGGTTGTCCGTCTCGGCGTAGGTGCGCAGCAGCGGCTCCGTGCCGGACGGGCGCATCAACACCCACCAGTCGTTGTCCAGGATGATCTTTAATCCGTCTATGGTGTTGGTTTCCAGGATCTTATGCCCCAGCAGGGTTTTCGGCAGCTTCTTCTTTATTTTAACGGCGAAAGAATGCTTATTGGGAATGGCTTTTCCCATTACGAAATCCCTGCGCAGGAAATACGACTTCCCGTATTTTTTCTCTATCTCCGAGTAAAGCTCGGAGATGGTTTTCCCGGTTTTAACGACCATGTCCATAAAGAACAGCGCGGTAAGCGAACCGTCCCGCTCCGGCAGGTTCCCTTTCCAGGTGTAGCCGCCGGATTCCTCCACGCCGAACGCCACGTCTTCGGAAAGCATTTTTTCCGCGATATACTTGAAGCCCACCAGGGTTTCCTCAAGCGGGACCCCGGCGGCGCGGGCGATACGCTTGGTAAGATAGCCCATGGAAACCGCCTGCGCCACTTTCCCCTTCAGGAGTTTTTTAGAGAGCAGGTATTCGAGCATCAGCGGCGCTATCTGGCAGGGCGTCATATACTGTCCCTTGTCGGAGACCAGAGCAAAGCGGTCCGCGTCCCCGTCCAGCGCTGCCCCCATTACGGCCTTCCTTTTTTTGACCTCGGCGACCAGCCCGGCCAGGTTCTTTTCCACCGGCTCAGGGGCCATGCCGCCGAAAAGCGGGTCGTGCCGGGCCCGGAGCGTTATTATATTTTTTGAATTAAAGACGGCCGGCGCCGTCTGGGCCCCTACCCCGTGCATGAAATCAATCACGACTAGCCCCGGCAGTTTGGGGAGGATCTTAGCCGTCTGGAACCGGGAATTAAGATAATCCACGTAAACCCGGCTGAAATCCTTTACCTCCACGGGGGCGCCGGAAGGCTTTACCGGCACGGCTTTGGCGGTGTAATTTTCGATTTCGGCTGTCACCGCGGGAGGCGCGGAACGGCCGTTCTGTTTAACTTTTACGCCGTTATAATAGTGGTTATTGTGGCTTGCGGTTATTACCACCCCCAGCCCGTAACCCCTGGTGGTCAGCAGGCTGATCGCCGGCGTAGGTATAGGGACCGCGCTGAGCGTGACCTTTAGCCCGTTGCCGGCCAGCACTTCGGCCAGGGTCCTGGCGAAGCGGTCCGACATGAAGCGCCGGTCGTAGCCCACAACCACGGAAGGCTTTTCGGTACGCATATATTTGTAAGAAATATAGTCCGCCATGCCCTGGGCTATTTTACGCACTACGTCGTAGGTAAATTCGCGGGCGATAATGCCGCGGAAACCATCCGTGCCGAAAGAGATATGGTTTGCCTGGTGTGAACTCATTTTATTCCTCTCTTATAAGAAAGCGCACCCGGCCATGCGGGCCCGGCGCGTCCTACACTGGGGACTCCGAATGTATATATTTTAATAAATAATACGGAAGCAACTCAACCGCCCAGCCGGGAAACTACCTGTCCCGCCCGGCCGGATACCGCGGCAATAAGCGCCCGCTGCGCGCCGCCGGCACTGCCGGCTTCTATTACGGCGGATACGCCGCGCCGCGCCAGTTCGCGGGGATCTTTTATTAAAGAACGGCCGCAAACAACTATGGCGGGTTTTCCCAGCCGGCGCGCCGCGGCCAGGGCCGCCCCGGGCGCCTTGCCGTAGAAGGTCTGGCGGTCAAAACAGCCTTCCCCGGTTATAAGCAGGTCCGCACCAAGAAGTTTTTTTTCAAAGCCTATCCTTTTAAGGACGAACTCCGCCCCGTCCTCCAGTTCGGCCCCGAAAAAGGCGCAAAGCCCGGCCCCCAGCCCGCCGGCCGCCGCCCCGCCGGGAAGCCGCGCCACGTCCCGGCCCAGGCATTTCTTAAGCACGCGCGCGTAATTAAGCAGGGCCGAGCCGATAAAGGCCACCTCGCGCGGGCCGGCGCCTTTCTGCGGCCCGAAAACCCGCGCGGACCCGAACGGGCCCAGGAGCGGGTTTTTGACGTCCGCCAGGCCGGTAATTTTAATCCGGCCCCAGCCCGCGGCTTCCGGACCCGGCCGCGCGGAAAAAATTTCAGCCAGGCCCCTGGCGCCCGCGGCTGTCTCGCGCCCGTATTTATCCAGCAGCCTGAAGCCGCAGGCCGCCGCGCAGCCTGCGCCGCCGTCGTTTGACGCGCTCCCGCCGAGCCCGACTATTATTTTAACCGCTCCCAGACGGCGCGCCGCCGCCAGCAGCTCGCCCACGCCGCGCGTAGCAGCGTCAAGCGGCCGGAGCTTTGCGCGGCCGAGCAGCCCCAGCCCCGAGGCCTTGGCCATTTCAATAACCGCGGTGCGCCCGGACAGCAGCCAGCGCGCCGCCACCGCCGCGCCCAGCGGGCCTGCTACACGGCTTGTCACGATCCTGCCCCCCAGCGCGGGAGCCAGCGCCTCCAGCAGCCCGTCGCCGCCGTCGGAAATAGGCAGCAGCTCTATGCGGGCGTGCGGAAAAACCTTAAGAAAGCCGCGCGCGGCCGCCCGGGCGGCCGCAGCGGCGCCCAAGGTGCCCTTAAAAGCGTTGGGAGCTATCAAAACTTTCATCCCTAAATGATAGAATAATAGGAGGCAGAATAGTGAAATAGCCAGGCAGGGAACCCCCGAACGGCGGAACGCAGGATGCTGAATTCAGGGTCCGGCTTCTTCCGCTGTTCCGCCGTTTCACTGGCCGCTATTCAAAACTAATATGGAACCCATTAAGCCCAGTATAGTTTACCGTTACAAGGACGGTCTCTATGTAAACCTCACCAACCGCTGCCCTACGGCCTGTGTTTTCTGTATAAAAAGGACCTGGAAAATGGATTACAGGGGCAGCAACCTGAACCTGGCCGGGGCGGAACCTTCTCCTGAGGAAGTCATCGCGCTGGCCAAGGAGCAATGGACCGCCGCCCCTTTCGACGAACTGGTTTTCTGCGGCTACGGCGAACCGACCATGCGCCTGGACGCGCTGCTCGCAACCGCGCGCCTTGTAAAAACAGGCCGGGCGGCTCCCCTGCCGCAAACCCTGCGAGTGCGCCTTAACACGAACGGGCTGGCCAACGCGGTTTGGGGACGCGACGTGGTACCGGAAATGAAAGGGCTTATAGACTGCGTGCAGATCAGCCTTAACACCGCGGACCCGGCCCAGTGGCTGGCGCTCATGCGCCCCGCGCGGCGCCTCAAAGGCGCCGGGTTCGAAAAAGTGAAAGAATTTATTTCCTCGGCGGCGCGGACGCTGCCCGAAGTGAACGCCACCGCGGTAGACGGCAACGGGATCGATATTGAAAAATTCAGGGCGCTGGCCGCGGCGCTCGGCGCGAAACCGCGGCTGCGCGAGAAACTTGACGGAGGGGGAATATGATGGAGCGCAAATCGCTGCTCTTGTGGGCGGCCGTGGCGGGTTTCGCGCTGGTAAGCGTCCCCAGCGTCGTCTTTAACAACGCCATAAACAGGTATTTCAACTTTGTGGGCCACTGGGGAGTAGGGGCGGTCAGGCTTAACCGCTTCGGGGCCCTGCCCCCGACGCGGGCCCGCGCCGAAAGACTTAGTGAGCCGCCCCAGCCGGAGCTGCGCTTCGTTAAATTCTCGGTAAAAATAGCCGGAGCGAAAGAGGTAAAGATAGCCGGCGACTTTAATAAGTGGAACCCGGACGCGCTGCCCCTCTCGCGCAAGGGGAAAAACCAGTGGGAGGCAGTAATCCCGCTGCCGCTCGGCACGTACAAATACCTTTGCCGCGTGGACGGCCAGGACATGCTGGACCCGCTCAACCCGGACACGGCCATGGAAGGCGGGCGCAAGGTTTCCAGCCTGACGGTAAAATAAAAGAGGTCTTATGCTCAGATTTTTTCTCGCCCTGACTTTTTTTTGCGGCGGGCGGCTGGCCGCCCAGCAGGCCCTGCTCTGGATCCCCGCCGACCCGGCCGGAGCGGAGCCTATAATAGCGGCGCTGGAGGCCGACAAGGGCCTGCGCCTCACGGCGGCTTTTTCAGAACTCCCGAAAGGCCTTGAAGAAAGGATTAAAAAACTGGAAGCCGAAGGCCGCCTTGAACTGGCCCTGCGCCCGGCGGGGGACCCGCCCCTGCCGCTGTTGTATTATCCGGCGCTTGAGAGCGTGCGCTGGGCCGGCAAGGCCTCCACCGCCACCCTGGGAAGCGACCAGTATTTCCTGGCGCTGCGCCTGGGCCTAGCAAAAGAGACAGCCTTCAAAGCGCTTAAAAAAAACCCCGCCGGCCTGGTTTCCCCCCCGGGAGGCCTCACGGCCGATTATTTCCCGCTGGCAAAAGCCCTCGGCATCAGGTGGCTGGCCTGCGGCCCGTTCGCCTCTACTTCGGCGGCGGTACTTGAAGCGGACGGCGTTTACGCCGTACCCTTCGCCAGATTCTCAACCAGTACCGCGGCGGCCGGGAATTTCAGGGTTTTTGACGAAACTGGAGCTGAAGACCCCGCGGCGCTGCGCGCCCTGCTGGCGGCGGAGCTGAAGGCGGCTGTCCCGTTCCGGCGCCTGACCGTATCCGAAGCGCTCAAACTGGCGCCCTCCACCGCGGCGGCCCCGGGAGACATAACGCTGCTTGCCGCGCCCTGGAGCGGAGATTATACCCTCTGGGCCTCGTCGCCCGCGCAGGCTGGCGCGCTGGCGGCTTTCGCGAAAGTCCGCGCGGACCTGATGCTCCACCTTAATTCGTTCCAGGGGAATTACAAACTGGCCGCCCCGGCTTTTAACGAGTATTTCGCGGCCGAAGACGGGGCCAAACTGAGAGCGCTGGGCGCGGGGAACCAGGAGCAGGCCGGGGAAACGGAAATAGAGATACAGAACGCCCTGACCAACACCTACAGGATAATGCAGACCCCCCCCCCGCCCTGGCTGTTCTCAAGCCTGGCCGACGCGGCGCTCTCCGGGGAAAAAGAAGATAAACCCGCGGTAAAAATTCGCGGCGAGGGCTTTGAGATAAAGAACACGGACCGCAAACCGGAGATCCCGGCGAGCGCGGCCAGGCTGCCGAAGGATTGCGACCCGTACAAGACCTGGAAGCTTGCAGCGTTCTCGGTTGACGTCTCCTCCGGGGCGCTGGTTTTTAAATTTTTCCCGCAGGAGTTGAATAACTCCGACGGGGAGACCTCGGGCTTTAGCCGCATAAGGCTGGACCTTTACATCGACATCAACCACAGGCCCCGGGCGGGCCTGACGCGCCCGCTTGAAGGCAGGCCGCTGCGGCTCTTCCCGGACAACGCCTGGGAGTACGCGCTGGAAATAAGCCCGTATAGAGCCGCCCTTTACGCCGTCACCCCGCGGGGCCCCGTCGCCGCCGGGACTTTTAAACCGGGCGTGGAAGGCGGCGCGGTCACGGTGAGGGTCCCCAGGACGGCGCTGAAAGGCAGCCCGCTGCTTTGGGGCTACGCGGCGCTGCTGCTGGCGCCCAAAGAAGGCGGAGGGTTTACGCTGACGGACAGTATAGCGGCCGATATTTCAAACGGCTACATCTACGCGATACGGCCGGGGGGCAACTGACATGGCGCACAGGGACAGAGTAGTTTCTTTCGTTGATTCCTACCTGGATTCCGGCGGCATCAAGGACTCCTCTCAGAACGGCCTTCAATGCGAAGGCGGGGAGGAAGTGACAAAGATAGCTTTCGGCGTTTCCGCTTCGCTAGAGTGCATAAAGCGAGCTTCCGCCTGCGGCGCCCAGATGCTGATAGTGCACCACGGCCTGCTCTGGGGCCGCAGTCAGCCTTTCAGCGGGCCTTTCAAGCGCAAGCTGGACTGTCTTTTTAAGAACCGCCTGTCCCTCTGCGCCTGGCATTTGCCGCTGGACAAACACCCGGAGTCCGGCAATAACGCGCGCCTTCTTAAAATGCTCGGGGCCGGGAAACTTAAGCCTTTCGGGTCTTACCACGGAGAGACCATAGGTTTTTCCGGCACCTTCCCGAAACCGCTGTCCCTGGGGGAGATCGCGTCCACGCTGGCCATAAAGCTGGACGCCGAGCCGCTCTGCTTCCGTTTCGGCACGGAAAAAATAAGGACCGCCGGGGTGATCAGCGGCGGCGCGGCCATGATGTTCGACCAGGCGGTGGCGGCGGGGCTGGACCTCTACATCACCGGCGAGGTTTCGGAACCGGCGCAGGAATTCGCCCGGGAGACCGGCGCCAACTTTATAGCGGCCGGGCACTACAACACCGAAAAACCCGGCGTAATTGCGCTGGCAGCGGTGCTTGAAAAAAAATTCAGGGTAAGAACGGAGTTCATAGACATCCCTAACCCGGCGTAAGGGAAGCTGCTGCGCAGGCGCCCGTGGAACCCGCTGCCGGCGGACAAGGCGTTGCTGCGCGCGTTCTTCTGGCTGCTGGGCTGCGCCTGGGCCGTCTAAAAAAAGGACAAGCGCGCCCGGCACGGCATTATAGCCGGCGCGAGCATCGTCAAAGCACAACCCGGGGCCAGCGGCTTAACCGGGCCGGTCTTCAGTTTTTATTCGCGGAAGGAGCAGCACCACGAAGGAAAGCGCGAGCACCGCGGCCGCGTTCATGGCGATAGAAAAACCTACCGAGAATTTTTCCGCCAGCAGGCCGTTGACCATAAAAGAAAGCGGCAGCACCGCGTAGGCCAGCGTGGTCAGCACGGAGAAGAACCGCCCCTTCATGGCGTCCGGCACCGTGGACTGGAACAGCGTAAGCGCTATGGCGTTGCCGGCGCCCAGCGCGGCGCCCGCCGTAAAAAGCAGCGCGCAGATGGCGTATTTGTCGGCCGTAAAATAAAGCCCGCCGAAAGACAGCCCCACCGCCAGCAGCGAAGCGAAAAACCAGCCGTAAATATTCCCGTAGGACCGCCTGAAGCTTAAAGCGCCGGCCAGGGCCGCCGAACCCAGCGCGAAAAAAGTCTCGAACACCGCCAGCCAGGTGACGGATTCGCGCAGGGTGAACTTCACTATCATCGGGATCAGTATAAGGATGGGAGCTACGAAGAAGTTGAAGGTAGCGAAAGAAAGTATCAGCCACAGCACCGGCTTATCGCCGAAAGTGTAGGCAAGCCCCTCCTTAAATTCCTCCATGAAAGAACTGCCCGCCCGGGCCTCCGGCTCAAGGCCCGTCTTTATCCCCCACACCGCGGCGAAAGACGCAAGGTAGCCCGCCGCGTTGAAAAAGAAGGCTCCGGCCACCCCGGCCGCCGCCATCAGCACGCTGCCCAGCGCCGACCCCATCACGTTGGACAACTGCACCACGGAAGAATCCAGCGCCACGGCCTGCGGCATTTTTTCCGGAGAGGTCAGGCGGAGCAGGGAGGCCGCCACCGCGGATTCGAACAGCGGCCCGAACCCCGAGATAAGAAAACAGATGGAATAAAGCCAGTAAAGGTTAAGGCGGCCGCTCCAGAGCAGCAGCGCCAGCAGGCTCACCAGGCCGCACCTGGCCGCGTCGGCTGCGAGCATCACGCGCCTTTTATCGGAGCGGTCGGAAAGCGTGCCCAGCAGCGGGCCGAAAACTATCACGGGGATCACGTTCACGGCCATGATCAGACCCAGGTGAAACTTGGAATTTGGCCCCGCCTCCGACAACACCCACCAGGCGATGGCGATGGAGAAGAACTTGTCCCCCACGGCGGAAACTACGCGCCCGGAGAAAAGCCTGCGGAAATCCGCGAACATCGCCAGCGGGTGCTCCCTGAGACCGGCTATTATTTCGCGCATTTAGCCCCCTTATTAGAACAGAGTTTTTCAAGTCCGGAGACGAACCTGATAACGTCGCCGTTGGCCGAATTCTCTCCGCCGGCCGAGTGATTCCTGAGATAGACCAGCAGTTCCCGCTTCAGCGCCCGCCCGGGAATGTCCCCAGCCAGCATGGGGAGCACCAGGTTGAGCGTGTCGTCGGGACGCAGGTAGCCGTACTCATGCTCCGCAAGCCAGCCCCGCGGCACGGCCGAACGCCGCACAAGCGCCGCCACGGACAAATCCCAGTAAACCACCGCCCAGTCCCGGCGCGGCAGGTAAAAAAGATACGCGGGCCGCCAGAGCATGACCGGGCGGCCGTCGGCGAGTTTCTGTTTTACCGCCACTTTCTGCCCGTCCGGAGTTATCAGAACAAGTTCCAGGCCGTATTTATCCACCAGGTTCTGCCAGTTTGCCGTGCCGCTGCGCGCGTTCACCGTTTCGCTTATGCGGTCGTGAAAAAGATACCGCCCGTCTATAAAGACCTTGTAGGCGGGGCCCAGCTCCCAGCCCAGCCAGCCGCCCCAGCCCCATTCGTTGTAAATTTTTAAACCAGAAAGCTCCGTTTTATTAGCCTTGAGAAAACTGGCCAGTCCCTCCGACCCCCACCTGAACATGGTGACCTTCCCGGTATACTGCGTCCATATGAAGGCGTTGTAGAACCAGAAAGTCGCGCCCAGGCACAGCGCCGCCGCACCCAGCGCCGCGGCGCGCCGGGGCCTGGAAACCGGCAGCCCGCTCCATGGCAGGGACAGCGTAAAAACCAGCCCGGTAATGATAAAGAACGGAATATGGCGCGCGTGGTTTGCCGAAGCCCACAAGAAATACATCAGGCAGGCAAAATGGGTGTAAACTACATAGCGCCGGCGCAGCAGGAAAAAGACCAGACACCCCATCACTCCGGCCAGCGCTATTATATACGGCCACTGGTAAGCGTTGGCCAGGTCAAAGGTAGTCCATTCCTGTATATGTTCCTGCAGCGTGTCGATGTATTTCTGATGGTTAAGAATAACGGAATATATTTTCCAGCCGTACGGGTTGGCCAGGCTGGCGGCGAGGCCGATAAGGAACAGTTCCAGGTACCCGGCGCTTTTGCCGGGCAGGGCGAACGGCGCGCGCCCGTAGATAAACGGCAGTTCCTCCCTGAACAACTCGCCCCCCGCGTAAAGCCCGGCGAGCGCCAGCCCGTAAAGATACCCGGCATGGATATTTGTCCAGAGCGCGAAGAAAACGAACACCCCCGCCTTGAAGCGCGCCCCGGAAGGCAGGCCGTAAAGACGGGCCGCTTCAAGGCCGTACAGCGTTAAGGAAAAAAAAAGCAGGGTAAAATTTTCCGGCCGCAGATCGCTGTTCGGGAGGATGGCCGCGGCAAAAAAAGGCAGCGCCAGCGGCAGCGCGGCGCGCCGCCCGTAAAGCAGCAGGGACGCGCGGAAGACCAGCAGCGTCAGCGCCAGCAGCAGGGCCTTAAAGAACAGCAGGGCCTTAAAGCCGCCGGCTTTATAAAGGAGGAAATAGATCAACTGCGGCAGCCACTCGAAGTCCACCCAGGCGCGGCCGGCCAGCGGCCAGGAGAGGAAGTCCGCCCTCGGGGGCCCGAAATGCGCCAGCGTGTAGCGGCCGGCCGAAAGATGCCAAAAAATATCCGGGTTTATAACCGGCAAAAAAAACGCCGAGCAGGAGAACAAGAAAGCCCCCCAGCCTAGAATGTTCAGCATCCTGTCGCGTTTTTCCATGTCTTAATGCTGACGGGCGCAGGCGGGACTCAATGGCTCCCGGCCCGCAGGCGCACGGCCTCAAGCTTTTCCAGGTCGCCGATATCGGCCCAAAAAGGCGACTTATCCTCAAAGCCCCTGATCTTTTCCCCGGCGGCGGCAAGCCGCAGATAAACACCGGTTATAGAGAAAATCCCGGTCTCGGTGATCCTGGAGAAGACCTCCGGAGAAACCACTTGTATGCCGTTGAAGGCAAAAGCCCGGCTCCCCGCCGGGACTTCCCCGGCCTGGCGCCCCTTTAAATTCATCCCGGGGTCAAAAACAAGCTTTCTTTTTGAGGGACGCCCGCGCACGGCCAGGGTGGCAAGCGCTCCGCCGGAGAGGTGCGCGGCATAAAGGCCCGCGAGGTCCATTTCAGAATAGACATCCGCGTTGTAGGCGAAAAAGGGCCCCCCGCCGGCAAAGAAGACCGCGGCCTTTTTAAGCCCGCCGCCGGTTTCCAGCGGACGCTCCGCCTCGCGGGAAAGTGTTATCTTAAAGCCGAAATTATTTTTTAACCGCAGGAAGTCTTCTATCTTCTCGTGGAAATGATGGGTATTCACCACGAATTCCGTTACCCCCGCGGCGGCAAGGCGGCGTATCACTATTTCCAGCATCGCGACGCCGTTAACGTCCGCCAGGGCCTTGGGCAGCGTATCGGTGAGCGGGCGCAGGCGCGTGCCCAGCCCCGCCGCGAAGATCATCGCCCTCATTTAACGGTCCCGGCCGGGAGCTCCCTGTGCGTAACCTCAACCCGCGCCCCGTACTTCTGTTTGACGCGCGCGGCCAGCGCCTCGGCGCAGTAAACCGAGCGGTGCCGCCCGCCGGTGCAGCCGAAGTTCACCATAAGCGAGGTGAAGTTGCGGGACAGATAGTTCTCAACGCTCATATCGGTAAGAGCGAAGACATTTTCCAGGAATTTAGCCACCGCGGGCTCTTTCCCCAGGAAGTCCGCCACCGGCTTATCCTGGCCGGTAAGCTGGGCATACTCCGCGCGGCGGCCGGGGTTAGGCAGCGCGCGGCAGTCAAAAACAAAACCGCCGCCGTGGCCTTTATCGTCCAGCGGCAGGCCGTTCTTAAAAGCGAAACTTGAGACGCGCACGGTGAGCCCCAGCCTGGTCTTGCCGAACTGCCGCAGGTAGGAGGACGCCGTTATGCGCTTAAAACACTGCATAAGCTCCGGCAGTTTTACCTCCAGCTCGGCGTTGCGTATCAGCCATTCTATATTGCGAACAGCGTAAGGGACGCTGGCCAGAAAATGCGTCTTCCCCTCGTAAAAGCCGCGCAGGCCGTAGGCGCCCATGGCCTGCATTATGCGTATATAGGCGAAAGCGTAATAATGCCGCATAAAAATCCTGGCGTCCAGGCCGGAAGCCGCCACATAGGCTTTCCTCAGCCCGGAGCGCGTCTCCGGGGACAGGTCCGCCTTGGCGTCGTAGAGCAGCGAGGCCACGTCGTAGTGGGGGGCGCCGCGGCGCCCGCCCTGGTAGTCTATGAACCAGGGCTCCCCGCCGCGCAGCATGATGTTGCGGGACTGGAAGTCGCGGTACAGGAAACAGTCCGCCGGGGCCTCCAGCAGGAAATCGGTGAAACGGAGAAAGTCGTCTTCAAGTTTCTGCTCGTTGAACGGTATTTTGGCCAGTTTGAGAAAATAATATTTGAAATAATTCAGGTCCCACATTATGGACTGGCGGTCAAACCCGGCCCTGGGGTAGCAGAAGGAAAGATCCAGCCCGCGCCCCACCTGCGCCTGGAAGCGGGGCAGGCATTCCAGGACTTTCTTGTAAACCTCAAGCACCTGCGGGGGAAGCTGCTGGCCTTTGCGCTCGGCCACCAGGTAATCGAAAAGGGTGGTGTTCCCCAGGTCCTCTTCCAGATAGATCCCCTGCGCCTGGTCGGCGGCGTAGATCTCCGGGACCGGCAGCTTTTCCTCGCGGAAACGTCTGGAAAATTCCAGGAAAGCCCGGTTTTCCATTTTATCCGGCCCGAACGCGCCAATAGCCGTACGGGCGCCGCCTTTCAGTCTGAAGAGGCTGCGCGCCGAACCGTCGCCTTTAAGCGGCTCCACGGACTCGGGCGCCCCGCCAAAGGTCTTGCGGTACAGCTCTTTGAGGAAAATTTCGGGGCGGGCCCCCCGGCTGCTTTCTTTTTCTTTATTTTTAAGCGGCATTATGCTCTCCAGAACTTGTTGTAAACGGCGGCAGACGGCTGCAGAAGTGACTCAACCTAACCAGCGACGTAGTTATTATATTATAATATGTCTGTAATTTAAGTGAAAAAGGCAGAGAAAGACAATGTCCGTTTCCGCAAAAAAGAAAGCTCATAAAAAACCCGCCGCGCCGGCCCCGCAGCCGTTTTGTTTCCGCTTCCGGCGCCTGCCGGGCGGCGGGGTTCTTCTCACTAACGACGCGGGCGCGCGGGCCCGGCTTACGGACGGCGAGTTCCGCGGCTTTTCCGGCGGACTCCAGCCGCGGGCGGCGCTGCTTAAGGAACTTTCGGCGGGCGGTTTTATCCGCAACAGGATGGATATAGAGGGCGAGGCCGCTTTGCTGGGTGAAAAATTTTTTGCCGGCTGGGAAGGGCCGCATGTTCATATAATCTCGCTTAACGCCCTTTGCAACCTGGCCTGCCGCTACTGTTCCGCCGCCACAAAACCCGCGGGCCGCGAGCGGATGACGCGCGCCGCCGCGGCCGCGACCCTGGATTTTATTTTCTCGCTAAAACCGCGCAAGCTGATGATAGAATTCCAAGGCGGCGAACCGCTGCTGGATTTTACCACCCTTAAATTCATTGTCGCCGGCGCCCGGGCCCGCGCGGAGCGGCTGGGCCGGGAAGTTAACTTTTCGATAGTAACCAACCTCAGCCTGATGGACGCCGCGAAGCTGGAATTTCTGCTGGCCAACAAAGTTACGGTCTGCACCTCCCTGGACGGGCCGGCGTCCCTGCATGATCTGAACCGCCCGCTGCCCGGCGCCTCTTCGCACGCCCTGGTAGAACAATGGCTGAGAAAAATCATAAAAAAAGGCGCGGGGCGACCCGGTTTCGAAACCCCCAACGCTATCTGCACGGTCACCCGCGCTTCGCTGGGCAGGGCGGAGGAGATCGTGGAGGAATACGCGCGGCTGGGCATCATGCGCGTGCAGCTGGGCCCGCTTGAGCCGCTCGGGCGCGCCGGCGCGGCCTGGCCGCGGCTGGGCTACGAGCCGGGCGAATTCCTGGCTTTTTACAAGGCGGCCCTGGCAAGGATACTCCGGTTCAACGCGGCCGGGACCCCTGTTTACGAAAAAGGGGCGCTTGCTTTCGTAAAGCAGATGCTGGGCCGCGGCCGGCCGCGCTACCAGAACCTCGACTTCGTATACAGGCTGGCCTACAATTGGGACGGCGGGGTCTACGGCTCCGACGAAGCCCGCATGCTGGCGAATTCGGGCGACGAGTTTTTCAGACTGGGCTCGGTTAAAACCGACACCTTCCCCGGGCTGGCGGGCAAACCCTTGGCGCGCTTCCTGGCAGCCTCCTGCCTGAACTCCCTTTGCCAGCCCTCTTGCGCGCGCTGCGCCTACAGCTCCTACTGCCTGGTTTCCCCGGTTTACAATTACCTGGCCCAGAAAAACCCCTGGGGCGATATGGAGACCAACGCGCACTGCTCCATTTTCAAGGGCATCCTTGACATGCTTTTCGATCTCGCCGGCGACAAAAAGAACCTCGCTATCTTTAAAAAATGGGATAAGCTTTACGATTAAAAAATGAAGCGCATAGACATAAAAATAGGGTTTAAATGCAACAACTGCTGCGATTTCTGCGCGCAGGGGGACAAGCGTTTTAATTCCGGTGGCAAGACCCAGGCCGAGATCAAAGCTATCCTGGCGCGCGCCCGCAAGACCGGCGTAACCGCCGCCGTTTTTACCGGCGGCGAGCCCACCCTGCACCCGGGCCTGCTGGACGCGGTACGCGCGGCGCGCGCCATGGGCTATGAAAGCGTGCAGGTGCAGACCAACGGCCGCCGCTTCGCCTATTATGAATATTGCGCCGCTCTTAAAGAGGCAGGCGTAACGGAAATGGGCCCGTCGATGCACGGCTCCACCGCCGCCATACACGAAGGCCTGACCAAAGCGCCGGGGAGTTTCAAGGAAGTGGTAAAGGGAATCCTGAACTGTAAAAAGCTCGGGATGTACGTCCTTACCAATTCCGTCATAACCTCGGCGAATTATAAAGATCTCCCCGAGCTGGCCCGCCTGCTGGTGTACCTGAAAGTAGACCAGTTCCAGTTCGCCTTCGTACACATGGTGGGCACGGCCTGGAAAAACCGGGAATGGCTTACCCCCCGGAAGACCGACATCCTCCCCTACCTGCACAAGGCCCTGGACGTTGGGATAAAGAGCGGCGTCCCCTGCTATACCGAGGCCATCCCTTTCTGCCTGATGAAAGGCTACGAGCGCTGCGTGGC
This sequence comes from Elusimicrobiales bacterium, assembly GCA_036171915.1. Lineage (GTDB taxonomy): Bacteria > Elusimicrobiota > Elusimicrobia > Elusimicrobiales > UBA9959 > UBA9959. Next base: position 27,816 of record JAVHRY010000081.1, read on the forward strand.
GGAGCAGGTTATACCGGAGGGTCCGGTTGCCGACGCCGGTCTCTACATAGAGAGCTACGGCGATTACCGCCGCAACGAAGGCAAGGCCAAGCGCCCCGCCTGCCGCCCCTGCCGGTGGTTCGCTGTCTGCGAGGGCCCCTGGCGCGAGTACCCGGAGCTTTACGGCTGGGACGAATTTAAACCGGTGAAAAAGAAATGACAAAAAAGTCCGGCCTCTTCCCGTTCCGCTTTGGGCCGCTGGGCCGCGGCACCGTCATCACCAACGATTTCGGCGGCTGGCTCGCGCTCACCGCCGGTGAATTCGCGCTGGTGCGCGGCGGCGGTTTCGCGAAGAATAAAAAACTTTTTTCGAAGCTGGCGGACAGGGGCTTTATCCGTGAGGCGCTGGACCTGGAGAGGCTTACCGGCGACCTGCGCGCGCTCAGCTCCGGACTTTTTGAAGGGCCCAGCCTGCATATTCTAGTGGTAACCCTGCAATGCAACCACGCCTGCGTTTACTGCCGCGCCGCCGGCGGCCGCGGTTTCAAGAACACCTCCATGAGCCGCGCCACCGCCCGGCGGAGCGTGGACCTGGCGTTCAATTCCCCCAATAAAAATATCGCGCTTGAGTTCCAGGGCGGCGAGGCGCTGCTTAACTGGCCGGTAGTGCGGGACGCCGTACTTTACGCCCGGAGAAAAAACCTGAAGGCGGGCAGGGACCTGGAGATCTCCGTGGTGACGAACCTGAGCCTCATGGATGAGGAAAAGTTCTCTTTCCTGAACAAGAACGGCGTCGGCATCTGCACCTCACTCGACGGCCCGGCCGCCATCCACGACGCGAACCGGCTCTATTCCGGCGGCTCCTCACAGGCCAAGGCGGTCTACTGGCTTAAAAGGGCGCTGGCGGCGGCCTCCGGAGGCAAAAAGGACGCCCTGCCCTCGGCGCTGATGACCACCACCAGGCTTTCGCTTAAGCGCCCGCTCGAGATAGTGGAAACCTACCGCGGGCTGGGCCTGGGCGGCATTTTTATCAGGCCGCTTTCGCCCATAGCCCACGCAGGCAAGGTCTGGGGCTCCATCGGCTATTCCCCCGCCGAGTTCGGCGCATTCTACCGCGCCGCCCTGGGCCGGACTTTGGAGATTTGCCGCCGGGGAGAACGTTTTGTGGAGCGGAACGCCGCCGTTATCGCCCGCAAGGCGCTAAAAAAAGAAGACCCGAACTACCTGGACCTGCGCTCGCCCTGCGGGGCGGCCTGCGGCCAGCTGGCCTATAACTGGGACGGCGGCGTTTTTACCTGCGACGAGGGCCGCATGTCGGGCTTTGCCGGCGGGGATTTCTTCCGGCTGGGCGAAGCCGGCCGGGACTCCTACAAGGATCTCGTAAGCGCGCCCGCGGCCAGGGTCTGCGCCCTGGCGTCAACCCTTGAGAACCAGCCTTACTGCTCCCGCTGCGCCTGGAAGCCTTACTGCGGTGTCTGCCCCGTGCACAACTGCGAAACCCAGGGCTCGCCCTGGGGGGACATAGCCGGCGGCTACTGGTGCGGCGTGCAGAAAGAAATTTTCTCGGCCGTATTCTCCGCCCTGTCGCGCGACGCCGACAGGCGGATAATAGAAGGCTGGCTGGAGGAAGGCCGCTGACATGCCCGATATCCCCGTCTGGAACAAGTGCGACAACCGCTGCGTGATGTGCACCAATTCCCCCGCCTTCGCGCGGCAGGACGGCGCGCAGTACGGCCTGCGCTGCCAGATAGAGAAACTTGAACGCTATATACGGGGCCTCTCGCCCGTTTACCTTAAGAACTCCGGCGACGCCGGCTTCGTGGCCCTCACCGGGGGAGAGCCCACCCTGCACCCGGATTTTATTAAGCTGGTAGCGTATTTCCGCCGCCGGCTGCCGGGCACGCCCATAACGCTCCTTTCAAACGGGCGGCACTTTGCCGACCTGGATTTTACCTTACGCTTTCTTAAAGCGGCGGCCCCGCCCTTCGCCGTGGCCGTGCCGCTGCACGCCGCCTCCGCGCGCGCGCACGATGCCGTTTCGGGGGTACGCGGCAGCTTCGCCCAGACGGTGCGGGGCCTTGAGAATATTTTAAGCCGGCCGGCCGGGCCCGGCGTGGAAATACGGATAGTTCTGCATAGAAAAAATATAAACGAGCTTTCAAGCCTGCTGAAATTTATTTTAAGGCGCTTTCCCGCTCTTCCCCGCTACCGGGTGGTGATCATCCACTACGAGATAGAGGGGATGTCCGAAGCCAACCACAAGGACCTTGCGCTGAAGCTGTCGGAGTCGGCGGCGGAACTAAAAAGAAACCTGCCCGTGATACGCCGGTTCCCGGATCTGCGGCTGTACCATTTCCCGCTCTGCGTCCTTAGCCCCGGGCTGCGCCCCCTGGCCCGCGTAACGCTGACGCGAGAGGACCGTATCTATCCGGCCGTCTGCCGCGGCTGCGCGCGCAGGCGCGCCTGCCTGGGGCTGATGGCCGAATACAGTAAATTCTTCGGGAACTCGGAACTGAGGCGGCTTAAGCGATGAAACCTGTTTTTTATTTTTTCTTTGCCGTTTTCACCTGGTGGTCGCTGCGCGTTACCACCTCGGACCTGGCAACGAAAAAAATTCCCAACGCCAGCATGGTCCTGGGGGCAAAGCTGACCGGGGCGGCCCTCCTGATACTGGCGGCGATAACCCTGCTGGGCGTGCGCGGCTACCTGCAGCAGTACCCCACCTGGAATTTTTACCCGATGTGGGCCACGCACGCGTTCTGGTGCGTCGTTGCCGGCCTGGTGCTCTGGTACGCCGAAATCTGGCCGGCGGGAGACGCAAAATTCTATATACTGACCGCCGCGGCGCTGCCGCTGATAAACCCGGAGCTCCGTAATTTCCCCAACTATCTTTTCCTGAGCCTGCTTATCAACATCTTTACCGCCGCCGCCGCTTTCTCCCTGATTTCATTCGTTTCTTCGGGGATGGCTAAAGCCTCGCCCTCGGCTTTCTTCAGCGAGACCGTGGCCAACCTGAAACCGCGCTTCGCGGCCGCCTTCTCCGGGGGCAGGGCCGCGGCCGCGGCCCTTTCGTACGCCGCGGGCCTCACCCTGCTTTTCCTGCTGCAGCAGATGTTCAACATGGAAGTGCTGGGGCGCGCCGGCCATTTTGTGGGCAGGACGGACGTGCTGTATTTTTTCCTTTTTTTCCTCTGGGACAAGGCCGGCAAGCTTTTCAGGAGCCGCTACAGCATAGCGGCGGGCGCGCTGCTCTACGGCCTCTACCTGGCGCTCGGCCTCCTTTTTTTCCGGAGCCACATGCTCGCGATGCTGTTCTACGCGGTGAAGAACATGCTGCGCTTCAGCCTGCTGCTGTTTTTGGGGCGTTTTATCCTGGAGTTCCTGCTAGAAAAAAAAGACGAGATTTTTGTCGGCGCGGAAGAGGTGAAGCCCGGCATGATACTTTCAGCCAAGTCCACCCGGGAGCTGAGGACCAACCCCGTGTTCGCGGGCGAGTTTGAAGACTGTTTCAGGGACGGCCTGGACGAAGAGCAGGCGGCCCTTATTTCCGGCTGGCTGAAGAAAATGCCGCAGGAAAACGCCAAGATCATAGTTATAGAGGGCAGGCCTTTCGCGCTCTGGATATTCGCCGGCACGGCGCTGACGCTTATCTTCAACCGGACCCTGCTGACGCTTTTAAGATGAAAACCACGCAGAAAAAAAAATTAAAAATAGTTCTCTTCACCGGCTACAGCTGCAACAACAACTGCCGTTTCTGTATCGACGCGGATAAGCGCGAACTGCGGGAGAAAACCACGGCGGAGCTGCTCAGGGAAATTTACGCGGCTAAGAACCAGGGGGCGGATATCCTTGAAATTATCGGCGGAGAAGCCACCATACGGCCGGATTTCCCGGCTTTGGTCAAGGCCGCCAAGAAGTTAGGCATAGAAGAGATCATAACCGCCACCAACGGACGGCTCTTCGCCGACCCCGCAGCCGCCCGCAGAATTGTGCGGGCGGGCATAGATTCGCTTATCTTCTCCGTGCACGGCCCGGACGCCAAAACCCACGACTACCTGACCCGGAGCCCCGGCAGCTTCAGGGAGCTCTCCCTGGGGATACGCAACCTGCGGGCGCTGGGCTTTGAGAAGATCAACGGCAACACTACGGTAGTAAAACCTAATTTCCGCCGCTTGCCGGCCATCGCGCGCTTTTACGCGCTCCACGGCATACGCAACGTAGAATATATTTTTGTGGACCCTAATTATGGAGGGGCTTTCAATAATTTCCGCAGCCTGGTCCCGCGCATCTCGGCGGCGGCCCCTTTCATGCGCCGGGCCCTGGAGATAGGCCGGCGCAAAGGCTTTCCCCAGTGGAAAGCGCGCTACGTGCCGCTCTGCCATTTCCAGGGCTACGAGGGGCAGGTTAGTGAAATTAACGAGCGCGCCCTTTTCCTTACCGAACATTGGGCTCCCGATTTCAAGAACACGGACGCCACCGGCTCGCGCGCGGTTGTAGGCCGCCGCAAAACCCGCCGCTGCGCCGGCTGCGCGCGCTACAAGGCGTGCGAGGGGATCTGGGTTAAATACCTTGAGCAATTCGGCGACGGCGAACTGAAGGCGGTAAAATGAGCCCGGCCCCGGGACTGACGCACCTGACGGTGTATCTTAGCCGGCGCTGCAACCTGGCCTGCCGCTATTGCTATTCGGGTTCCGTAGGTGGAGAGACCGTAAAAGAGCGGGCGTTGCTGGCGGCTTTAAAGGCGTTTGTCGGGCGCGCGGGGGCGGGCAAAAAAATCACTTTTCTCGGGGGGGAGCCGCTTGCGGCCGGGCCGCTGCTTAAAAAAGCCGTCCTCGCGGCGCGCGCCGCCGGCCCCGAGATCCCCATCAGGGTATTTACCAACGGCACGCTTTTAACCCCGGGCTGGCTGGCTTTCTTCGCGCGCCTGGGAGTCCGCCTTACGCTTAGCCTGGACGGGGACAGGCGCACGAACGACTCAAGGCGCCGCTTCCGAGCCGGCCGGCGGTCTGTCTTTAACGCGGCGCTCCGCGCCCTGCCGCGCAAGGACCGGGCGGGCGTGACGGCGCACATGGTGATTTCCCCCTCCTCCGCCGGGGCTCTGGCGCGCGGGGTAAAGAATCTCTGCGCCCTCGGTTTTGAAAGCATCGCCTGGGCGCCGGACACGACCGCCTTATGGGGCCAGGCCGCCCTGGCTGAACTTAAACGCGCAATGCTGGAAGTTAAACTGCACTACTTCAAGAGGCTGAAAGCCGGCCTCCCCCCATACGAAATAGCCAATATCTACGAGATCCTGGAAGCGCTGGACGGCCGCGCTGCGGCCGGAGGCTGCGCAAACCTTAACCTGGGGCCCGACCGCCGGTTTTAACCCGGCGAAAAGCTTATAGGCGCGCCGGCGGCGTTGCGGCTCCCTTATGCTCTACAGCCTTTCGGCATAAAAGCCGGCCTCGCCGGCAGGGCCAGGTTCTTTAAAGAAGCGGCGGCGGCCGGGGCGGTACCGGAACCGGCGATGTGCCCCGTGGGGCCGTGGGCGCTGCGCGGCAAAGCCGGGCAGGCCCGGGCTTTCCTCTCTTCCCAGGCCGGACTGCGCCTTGCGGTAAAAGCCGGGCTTTGCGCGCTGGCCGCGGAAGGCCTGAAATACAGCGCTTTCAGAACGACGCATAACCAGACCGCGGAAACCGCAAAAAAGTTAAAATAAAAATATGCCGGAAAACCGCACGAACAAGTGCTACGAACTTATACTTAACTATAATTGCAACGCCCGCTGCCGTTTCTGTTCCCAGGGCGACTTCGACAAGTCCCTAAACGCCCCTTTCCCGGCCATAGCCCGCAACATTTACTCCGCCTATAAGGCGGGGTACCGCCGCCTGGGGCTGACCGGTGGGGAGCCGCTGATCAGGCAGGATATCCTGAAGACGATAGCGCTGGGCAGGTCGGTAGGCTTTGGTTTTATCCGCGTGCAGACCAACGGCATAAAGCTGGCCGACCCGGTTTTTTGCCGGGCGCTGGCGAAAGCCGGGCTTACCTTCTGTAAATTTTCATTTACCACGGACAACGAGAAGGACCACGACGCGCTGGTGGGAGTACCGGGGGCCTTTAAAAAAGCACTGGCGGGCTTAAAGAACCTGCGCGCGCTGAAAGTGCGCCTCGGCACCAACATCGTGGTAAATCGCCTGAATTACCGGCGCCTGCCGGAAATAATCCGTTTTTACCTGGAGCGCGGCATCACCAGTTTCGTGATAATTTACCCGGTCTATATCGGCGCCATGGCCAGGAACTCCGGCGAGATAGGGGTGAGCCTGCCGGACTGCGAACAGTATTTCAGGGAGGCGGCCGAGACGATGGAGGCGGCCGGACTGAACGGGGAGATACTTTTCCTCAATACCCCGCCATGCTTCCTTAAAGGCAGGGAATCCCTGGCTATAGGGCTGGACCTCTTCAACACGCTGGTAACCGACCCCGCCGGCGCGCGCACCGATCTGGACGCCAACGCCGAAGCCGCTAAAGTTAAAGGCACGCCCTGCCGGAACTGCGCGCTGAATAAAAAATGCCGCGGGGCGGACAGCCACTATATTGGTATTTTCGGGTGGAAAGGATTTAAAGGCTTACAAAGCGCCGGCACCGCCCGCCCGGCCGCCCCTTCGGGCCGCGCCTACCTTTCCGATAATGAAAAATGCATGCTGGAGATACTGCGCCGGAAGAAAGCGGCCTCTACTGCGGAAGTACTGGCGCTTTCCAAGAACATAGCGCTGTGCCGGGACTGTTCCGACGGCAACGCGGTGCTTAATTCCGCTGCCCGCCTGGCCGGGAAAGGGCTGGTGCGAAGCAGGTTCTCAAAAGGCGTTTACTACTGGAGTTTCGCCAAGCCCTACGCGGAAATAAAAAAATGGCTTTGATACATTTGTTCCGAGAATGCAACCAGCGCTGCGTATTCTGTTCCTACCCGGCCGAGGACGGGGCGCCGGAAGCCGCTTCCGTCAAGACCTGGCTTAAGGAAATAGCCGCCATGCCCGCGGGCCTTGTGCAGATATCGGGCGGCGAGCCGCTGCTGGCCGGCGCAGGCAATTTGCTGCTGCTGCTGGCGGCGATAAAGAAATTGGGGAGGAAAGCCGAATTACAGACCAACGCCCTGGCCGCCGCGGACCTTTCCGCGGAGGATATCGTAAAGCTGGTCCGCGCCCTGAACTCCGCCGGCGGCTATATTAACGTTAATTTCCCCGCCTGTTCCCCCTCCCGGGACTACAGGATAACCCGCACGCGCGGCGCTTTTGCGCGCCGGCTGGCCGGGGTCCGGCGGCTGATAAACGCCGGGGCGCGGGTACGCGTAACGCACGTTATCAGCTCCCTTAATTACAAGGCCCTGCCGGCTTTTGCGGTTTTTACCGTTAAAAAATTAAATGGCGCCGCCTGGGTACAATTTAGTTACATCAAAGGCGCGGGCCGGGCGGCGGGCGCCAAGTACCTGCCAAAATACGGGGCGGTACAGCCTTACCTTGAAAAAGCCCTCTCGGTCTGCGGGCGCAGCGGCATACACTGCGAAGTGGACCATATTCCCCCGTGTTTCCTAGGCAGGTTTTACCCGCTTAACGTGGATATTGTAAAAATGGAAGAGGGGTTAAAAGGCCCGCACCTGCAGGAAAAGGCGCACGTGCCGGCCTGCGGCGGCTGCCGTTTCGTGAAACTGTGCCCCGGGCCGAGGAAGGATTACATAGCGGTATATAAAAAATTATGAGACTAAACCAAGCGGCGCTCACTAAAGAATTCCCGGCGCTTAACGCCAGGTTCGGCGGGAAAAAGCTGGTCTACCTGGACAGCGCCTGCACGGCCCTTAAAATGCGCTCGGCCGCGGCCGCCCAGCAGGCTTCGCTGCTTGGCGGCGGCGTCTGCGCCGGCCGGCGTTCGGCCCACCTGCCGGCGGTAAAAGCCGAAGAGGCTTTTTTCATGGCCCGGAGGGAAGTGGCGGCCTTTATGGGCGCCCCCTCGCCGGAGGAGCTCATCTTCACCGCCGGGACCACCGACGCTTTCAATATTTTCATAAACTCCTTCCCTTTTACCGCCGCGAGAAACGAGGTTATTATTTCCCCGCTGGAACACAACGCCGTTTTCCTGCCGCTGCTGAACCTGGCGGAAGCGGGGGTGATAAAACTGCGGGTGCTTGCGCTGAAAAATTGGGCGCCGGACGCGCGGGACTATGGGCGCTTCCTGGGCCACAGAACTGCCCTGGTCTGCCTGAACCGCGCCTCCAATATCTTCGGCGGAGTAACCGACACCGCCGCCTTTACCGGCCCCGCCAGGGCGGCCGGGGCAAAAGTGTTTTTTGACGACGCGCAGTACCTGCCCACGCACAAGGGCGGCGCCGCGGCGGCCGGGGCGGACGCCTGCGCCTTCTCCGGGCACAAAATAGGCGCGCCTTTCGGGACCGGAGCGCTTTACGTTGAGCGCTCGCTTATGGCCCGCCTGCGCCACGCGCGCCCAGGCGGCGGCACGGTGAGGGGCGTTTCGCTGCGCGGCGGCAAATTCCGCGCCGACTACCTTGATAATTACCAGGGGTTTGAAGCCGGGGTGCAGAACTATTCCGGGGCGGCGGCGCTGGCCAATGCGGCAGGCCTGTTAACCAAAGCCGGCCCGGAAAGGACGCGGCGCCGCATGGCCGAGCTGGTAGCCTACGGCCTGAAGAGACTCTCCGGGCTTAAACTGCTGAAGCCGGCCGGTTCAGCCGCTCGCCTGACGGAAGGCTCAATAATACCGCTTATCCCCGCCGCCAGCGGTTTTTCCTGCCAGGATTTCAGCCTTTTCCTGAACCAGGGCCTTAAAGGCGAAGTGATAGCCCTGCGCACCGGCAGGCACTGCGCGGACCTGGCGGCCCTTTCTTCGGGGATCAGGGAAGTAATAAGGCTTTCTTTTTTTATTTATTCCACGGAGAACGATATCGACGCTTTCGCGGCTGCCGCGGAAAAATATTCGGCGGCGTTGGGTGCCGCGTCAAAATAAGTCAGGTTGAATTGCCTTTCAAAACGGCATAGGGTAAAATGTATATAACCCCCTTAAGGAGATCACAAATGACGAACACGGCAAAAATAATCAATAAAAAAATACTCAGTTATAAAAAAGAGATAACGGATTTTGCACGGAATATCGTGCGCACGCCCAGCTTTTCCATGCAGGAAGGCAAGCTGGTGGCCCTGATCCGGAAAGAAATGGTGAAGGTGGGCTTCGACAAGGTGAAGATCGACCGGATGGGCAATATCATCGGCTACATCGGCCACGGCAAGAAGAAGATAATGATGGACGCCCACATCGACACGGTGGGCATCGGCGACCCGAAGGCGTGGAAGATAGACCCTTTTGCCGGCCTCCTTAAGAACGGCGTGATCTACGGCCGCGGCGCCACGGACCAGAAGCTTTCTATGGCCTCTATGGTTTACGCGGGCAAGGCTATCAAGGAACTTGGCCTTGAAGGCGACTACACGCTGATGGTGGTGGGCTCGGTGATGGAAGAGGACTGCGACGGTCTCCCCCTGCTGCACATCATCAACAAAGAGAAGATCCGCCCGGATTTCGTGGTGATCACGGAGCCTACGGACCTGAAGGTTTACCGCGGGCACCGCGGCCGCATGGAAATAAAGGTGGTGACGAAGGGCCGCTCCTGCCACGCCTCCGCCCCTGAGCGCGGCGACAACGCGGTGGTGAAGATGTGCGATATCGTAAAGGAAATTACCGCCCTGAACAAGAAGCTGAAGAACGACAAGTTCATCGGCAAGGGCACGGTGGCGGTTACCTGCATAGAGTG
>JAVHRY010000082.1:0-11142 GCA_036171915.1 Elusimicrobiales bacterium
AGGCTCTTTAAGGCCGGTTTTTACCCCGCGCAATATGCAGCCGCTGCAGATATTGAACTTTTTACAGTCTCCGCAGATCTCTTTGCTCGGGCCGCGCATATGGCTAAAAACCTTGCCGAGAGGTGAATGGAAGATCTCCTCAAACGTCTGCTGGTAAATATTGCCGATCCTCAGCCCGATGTCAAACATCGCGCAGGGGCGTATTTCCCCGTCGGGGCCCACCGTTACGGTCCTGTGCACTATGCCGCAATTTCCTGTCTCCAGCTGCTTCTTGGCGTCGGCCGAGATCACGTGCAGGAAACCCTTATATTTTTCATGTATCCCCTTCTCGTAAGCGATATAGCGGGCCGGGGCCTTCTGGAATTCCGCCGCCAGCTCCCCCGCGAGGCCGCCGCCGCGGCCGGAATCCTGCACAGGGTTGCACCCGAAATACACGGCCCCGTACTTTTTAGCGAGCTGGGCGGTGCCTTCCATATCAAAGAAGTTATCCCGGGTGACGCTCATAGAAAGCCGGAAACGGAATTTATTCTTACCCAGCAGCTCCATCGCGCGCGTTGTTTTTTCAAAGGCGTCTTTTTTGCCGCGGAAAGCGTTATGGAACTCCGGCCGGTGGCTGTCCAGGCTGATATTGAACACCAGCTTATCTCTGAAAGGGAGCAGGCGCTTTATGGCTTCTTCCTGCAGGTAATAGCCGTTGGTAAGTATCCCCACCACCTCCAGGTTCTCATAAGCCCACTTTACAAGCTCGAAAAAATTACTATAAAGCATCGGCTCGCCGCCTGTGATCTCTATCACGGAGCCGCCATGGTCGCGGAACGCGGCCAGGTATTTTAGTAGTTTGCCGTAATCTATGTGCGGGCTGGCGGCCGGGGAACTGCCCCTGTAGCAGTGCTTGCACTTGTAATTACACTGCGAGGTTACCTCCACCGTAGTATGCTCGGGGTAGTAATATTCGTAAGAACCGCAGACCCTGGTTTTGGCCCGGGCGCTCCGAGCGGAAAATTCCAGCAGCCCCGCGCCGACGGCCTTCTCAAAGAACTTCCCGGCCACATCTACTGCGATGGGATTGCCGGGATAAGCGCGGTTGTGCTTTTCCACCACGGCTCGCCCGCTTTCCTTACCAGTGCAGAACTCAAGCAGGCGGGACCCGTCCAGGTTCACCCCCAGCCTGCGTTTCTTGCCCCAGTTGGAAGCGTCTTCCTTTAGATAGAGCGTGGCGCCTGCGGGTCTTTTCTGGAAGATCGAACCTTCGGGCAGCCTGGGATATTTATTCATATTCATCTCCTGATCAGAACCGGACTCCGCCGTTAGCCGGCGCGCCCCGCGGCGCCTCCCGGCCTCCGGGGAAAACCATCAATCCCACACCATCGTAACGCCCGCCACGCCGTCCACTCCTACCGCTACGGCCGCCGGTATCGTTATGGCGCAGGCCGCGCAGACCGCGCAGGCAGAGCAGCCGGCGCAGGTATTTCCTTTAACTTCAACTATTTCAGGGTTAGACATTATTATTTCCTCCATTATTTTATACTTTTAGGTTGTTACTCCGTCACAGATAAATATCACTTCGCCTTATTTGACCACACAGCCATCCACCTTCCTGCCGGCTGAGACCAGCGCGCGGCAGATCTGGCTTTCCGCTATAACTTTCTTCTCGGCAGGAATAGCCATCGTGAAGTAAAGGTCCAGGTTCTCAGCCGCGTCATCATAAGACTGCCTGGAGATATAAATAGCCGCCTTGTTAAGGCGGGCGCTCTTTATGGCCAGCCAGTTGTTATTATCCGCTATGGCTTTATCCATCCAGCCCATTGCCGTATCCTGTTCCCGGCCCAGCAGCGCCGATATGCCGAGCATATACTGATACCACCCCTTCATTTCAGCCGGAGCCGTTTCCAGGGCCCTGGCGTATTCTTCGGTAGCGGACGCAGCGTCGCGCTTTAAAAGCTTCGCTGTGGCCACGTAGTCGTGCCCTTCCCAGGAATTTTTATCCGCGGCCAGTTTCTGTTCCCCCGCGGCCAGCAGTTTTTCCGGTTCCTGGCGCCCCATGGCCAGCATTTTTGAGTGCGGGACCAGCTTTTCCCTGGCGAACTTGTTGAACTTCTCGTACTTGGCGCGCTCCTGCTGCACGTAGGCGTCCAGCGCGGGTTCCGGGAAACCGTTCCTAAGGGCATTCTGTTTGGCTAAGACCGCGACTTTCGCGAGGTCCGTTATAAAAGCGGAATCCCCTCGGTCTTCGGCCTCAGGAGCCTGGCCGCCGCAAAAGCCCGCCGCCGCAAGACTCAGCAGCGTGAACCCGGAGAATCCGGCCGCCGCAATTTTTTTCCAGCTAACCTGCTTCATATTTTCCTCCTGCTTCAATCGCTTACACCCGCTACAGAGCAATTTTCATGCCAGCAACCGATAACAGCCTGTTTGCAGTATTCAACTACAAGGAATACTAGTTTAATAGGTTGTAGCGGAGCAGAAAAAGAAAAACCATTTTCATTTGAAATATTTATTTTCAAATGAAAATATTAAGAGGTTTTTAAGCCTCGTGAGGATCTTGCCGAGTAATTTATGCGAGTTCTAGGCCCAGGGGGGCTCTTTGCCGGTTACTTTGAGCCAGGGGAGATGGGTGAACTTTTCAGGGCCGTGGCCGGTGGCCATGGTCAGGTTTGAAAAGCCCCGGCCGTGCAGGTCTTTGGCGATGTCTTCGCCTTTAACGTCGTTGCCGAGTTCGGAATCTATGTAGATGGGCGTGTCTTTGGGCAGATCTTTGATGCCGGCGGAAAAATCTTCGGGGTTCTTAAAAGCCTTCAGCTCCGCGCCGGCGGCCTTGGTGGCCATCTTCCAGTTCATATGCACCAGCAAGTCGTCGTCCAGCAGCACGGCCAGGCGGACGGCGGCCTTTTCGCCAGCGCGCGGCAGCTCAATGGTTACGGCAGTGCCCTTGCCGGGCGCGGATTCCATCTTGAAGCTGCCGCCCCAGCTTTCCACCGTGGTGCGGGCGTGGTAAACCCCAAGGCCGTTGCCGTTGGCTTTGCCGTGCGTCTCGCCCTTGCGGCCGAGCTTCGCCAGAATCTCGGGCCGAATGCCTCTGCCGTTGTCCTTCACTTCTATAAAAACTTTCCCGTCCGGCGCTGACAGGCCGACAGCTACAACGCCGCCGTTCTCGAAAGCCTCCACCGAATTATTCACCAGGTTGGAGATCAACCGCTGCAGCTCTTTCGGCTCCACCAAAGCCTTTGCCTCGCCGCCGGTATTGTTGAAAGCTATCTTCACGCCCGTCTTATCTTTGTGCTGCAGGCGCTTCTCGGCCAGCACCTGCTCGATCAGCCCGCCCAGCGCGTGAACAGCGGGCTTTGAAACCGTGTGAGCGTCAGAAGGCGCGCGGTAGCGCCGCAGCAGGTCGTCCGCAATGCCCTGCATGCGGTTCACGGAGTTCTCCATGAGCTTACGTTGCTCTTCGGGCAGCTCCAGCCCCTTGGCCGCCGCGCCAAGAGCCGCCAGCGGGGAGCGGATATCGTGCGCCACCTGCGCGGCCAGGTCGGCGGTAGCTTTAGAAACGGCCAGCTCGCTCTCCAGCCTGGAGGCTTTCTGCAGCACCTCGGCCAGGCGCCCTATCAGCACCGCAAAAGGCGTGGCCCGCAGGCTTTGCGGCAAGGATTCGATACTGCGCTGGATGGAAGCCTGGATCTTGCCCGGCTCGCCGGCTTCCGCCAGCGCGTTGGTCTCGTCCACGCAGCGCTCTATGCTGAAAATTGTCTTAATGGCCCCCACGTTGGAAAGCACCAGCAGGCCCATGAAGAAGAACACCACGGTAATGAACAGCACGTAGTTCTGCCCGAACACGGCCGCGTTCACGTCCACCAGGTCGATGACATATTCCAGCCGGCCCAGCTCCGCGCCGTTGGAAACGAACGGCACGTTCCGCGTAAGCTGCTCTTTCGGCCGGTCGTAAAGGTTTCCGACAATGGCCTCCTTGAAGATCCACTTGCTGCCCTCGAAGACTACGGGATGGAAGGTGATGCGCTTGACGTTCTCGTTCTTGATGCGCCACATGATGCGCTGCGTCTCGAAAACGTCTCCGTCCAGGAAGGCCTTCTCGAAATACGCCGCGTTCTGCCGCATGGCCGTAAGCAGCTTGTCGTCCGCCACCCGCACGGCCGAGAACACGGAAAAGATCTGCCAGAACGCCACGAACACCGCCACCGCCGCGGCATAGTATTTCCAGTTATAAGAAAGCGCCCTGCTTAAAATTTTTATCATCTATAATCCGTAACCTCGAACAACCACGCAAATTTTGCCAAGCGATCAAACCTCACTTGGAAACCCAGAAAAACAGCATATTCCTAGACTAGCTTGAAACATCTGCGCCAGCAAACAGCACGGGCGGATTATTGCCATATACCGGGTCGCTTTCGCTTCCTACGGCGATCACCCTTTTCATTATCTCATAGATGTTGCCTGAAACCATGGTGTCCTTCGCTTTGCCTATTATGCGCCCATTTTCCACACAAAGCCCGAGGGACAGACCTATTGAAAAATCCCCATTCGGAATATTTCCAGTATGGTCGCCAAGAGTTCCAAAAACCACAATTCCCTTTCCCATTTCCTTCAAAAGGTCATGGAATTTTTTTTCCCCTTTATCGAAACAGAGGTGGCCGAGATAAGGCTGCGGCCGCATCATTAGAGGATCCCCTCCCCAAATAGATCGCCGGAATCCGTGCCCTGTCGGAGCAGATTTTGTTTTAGCGGCACAGTTTAGATCACAATAGAATCCCTTAAAAATGCCTTTTTCCACCAACGGGAAATCAGAGCATCGAACGCCCTCATCATCCGTAAACCGCGCACCAGGGATGCGATCATCGAGTGGGTTGTTACGCAAGGTCAGGATATCGGAAAATATTTTTTTTCCGATTTTTTCTGCCAGTGGCGTTATCTTTTGCTCAAGGCTCTGGCCGCTCGCTCCGCTTTGCACGCGCCATAACAGCGTATTGATAGCGCAAGGCATGAACAGCACTTTGTGCTTTCCAGATGCAGGTCTTATTTCCACACGGTCAGCCTCGAAGAGATGTTTAACGTTCGCCAAAGAAGCCTCTTGCATCGGAACCAGGTCGAAACCGCGGGCCGCTGCAGAATACGTGCTGCCACTGGGCGACACAAGACTCCCTGATGCTTCGACGCTGGATTCCTTCCAAGCGATGTCCGTACCAGCGGAGTTGATCAACCGATATTCGGAAATGAAGAGCTGGGCGCTTGCGTTCACCTGTGCGCTTGTCCCTTTAGATAACGTGTCCCGAAGCTTTAAACTTTCAGCCAGCAGATCTTCCGAACTAATTTCAGCAGCTTTTTCGGAGCATGTCCGCAGGTCAGCGCAGTTTTTCGTTTCGGGGAAGGTAAACTTCGCCTCAACCCCGGCCATAAGGGAGGAGAGCGCATTCGCGACTAGTCCTGCCGGATCCGCGAGATTCCTGGTAAACGAAAATCCGGACATCCCGTTCTTCACAAGCCTTAGACTGACCCCCGAGCTCATACTGGATTCGGCGCCCTTCAATTCGGAATTCTCTATAATGACAGCTGTTGTTTCCGCTGCGCGTGAATAGATCTCGAATTGCGCCCCTGTACTTGCGGCACGGTCAATAAGGTCCCTCATTTCATGCCTCCCACAATTACACCTTTTATCAGCACATGCGGACCGCCACAGCAAGAGCGCCGGTTGAGTTGCCCCTTGCCGCAGCCTCCAAACTCAGAAAGCAGCGGGTCATTGCCTACCGCAACGATGTTTTTCAGAGTCGTAAACATATTCCCCATTATATTTATATCCCGCAACATGCGGCCGACCTTGCCGTTCTTTACTTCGAAGCCCCAAGCCGCGTCGAAAGTAAAATTCTCTCCGGAAGTCTGCCCTCCTTTAGAGCCGCATAGATAAAGGCCGTCCTGGAGTTGCTGAAGCAACTTTTCGAAGTCAGTAGCGGGATTAGGTTCCATCATTATGCTGCCCATCCTAACAATAGGCGCATATCGGTAATCCTCGGCCACACAGTGTCCGGTTGCCGCGTCGCCAAAGGCCGCGGCGGTCCGCCTTGAGTGAAGGCGCCCGGAAAGCACACCGTGCCTCATGAGCTGAACGCGTTCAGCCGGAACACCTTCGTCGTCGTACTTGTAAAAGCCGAGTTGATGCGGAACGGTCGGATCGTCAACAATGTTAACAACCTCGCTGCCCAACTGCGAACCGAGGCTCATCTTTTTCCGCAACTCAGGCATTTCTTCTATAAGGTCTGCTTCGGAAAAATGGCCGAAAGACTCGTGGGTGAATGTGCCCGACAGATCCTGATCCAGTATAACGTTGTAGGCTCCGCCGGCTACAGGTTTGGCGGAAAGCATATCGGTCAGTATCTTTGTGTTTTTTTCAAAATAGTCTTCCCGATTACGCAATCGGGAAAGCCCGTCGCTGCCGCCCACAAGGAACAGCGTGCTTTGTGTCAACGAACCATCTCTCGCTGTTCCAACTCCGGCAATGGATAGGGTTGTTAGTTCCTCATGTATCTCGGTTCCATCCGTGGATGCGAAATACTTGTCGCGGCAAGTCTCGTTATATGCGATAGAGGTCGTAATAACTTTTGGATTTTTCAGAGGTATTTGATTGTATGCCCGTGTCAGACTTATCTTTTCTTCCAGGCTAACTTTCTCTGATGGCTCGGATATTTCCGGGCGGAAGTGTGCCTTTATGACCGGGACTTTGGCCAGGTTCACAGGTTTCCTGACATTGCGTGAAAGGAGTTTGGCGTTAGCCAAAGCCACGGATACGGCCTTTTCCGCATCCCCCGGCCTTGTAAACGCTATTGAAGAGAAACCGCCTTTATATAAAACCCTCAGCACATACCCGTCTGCAGAGTTGGCGCTGACGCGAGAGAGTTCTCTTCCGTTAAAACCCACTATCGTTTCTTTTTTTATCTCATACCTGATATCCGCGTAGTCCGCATCCACCAGCTCCAAGATTTTTTTTATCTTATGTATCATCCGTGTCACCTAAGCGAAACCCAGAATATAGTAAAGCCACCAAGTGATGCACCCCCACACTGCGGAACGGTTAATACGCGCAGGAGAGTGTCCCCTAAATAACCTCTAAATTTAACGTCTGAACTCCGCAACTTCTGGATATTCAAGCACGCCACTCCCAACATTCAAATTTCGTATTTCCTTTGGATAATAGAGAGTTCTCCTGCTTTGGGCGATTGGCAGAGCAAGAGCATGGCTCGACACCAGAGAGGACAACCTCTGGAAAGTTTCCCGTAAAGTGGCTCTTCCATGGTTATCCAACAGGGTAAGATATTCCTCAGACAGCGGCAGCATATCGAAATCGTAGATTTCTCCTTTAGTGAAGAACATACGGAAAAAATCTTTTGGCGAAGGCGAAACATAGGTTATGATTATCGCCAAGTCAAACGGTTTAGGGTGAGCCTCGAAAGCTTTCGCAAAACTGCCCATGCCATACTTATCTAACCGCAAAGTCAGCCCACTCTCAGCTTTGAAGTCTGCGGCGAACCTGGCCATTTGATCATCATTACCCGGCATCCAATTAGCAAACCGCAGTTTTACACCAGAGCCGCTTGCCTTACCACAATTCTGGGTGGGTAGCCCGGGCACTGCGCCCGGCACCCCCATGGGCAGAACTGTCGCGATATTATAAAAATCCGTTTTGCCAGGATAAAAAGCAGCCCTCAATGCTGGGATATCAATACAGTTATAAACACGCGCGCGAACCCCGGGGGCGGGATGATTAATCAGGA
Organism: Elusimicrobiales bacterium; assembly: GCA_036171915.1. Lineage (GTDB taxonomy): Bacteria > Elusimicrobiota > Elusimicrobia > Elusimicrobiales > UBA9959 > UBA9959. The sequence goes on from JAVHRY010000082.1 coordinate 7,770, forward strand.
GGATAAGGGACTTCATCTCCGGATTATCAAAATTCAGAAATTCTTCTTTTACCCATTTAGGAACGGCGGCGGTGTTTATAAGATTAAAGTCTTTAACCTCCCGATTCTCAAGGTTAGGGTCGCCCATCCCTCTATAATCAAAGAATACGATGGAATTGTAACCGTCCCGGACAGGTGTTTTTCGTAAAAGCTCTATATTCTCCTTTGATATGTTCTTAACGAAAAAAGGACCCAGCCCCAATTCGGCCAGCCCACCGTTATTTTTTGTCGGGGCATGCGCGTGCAAGGTCCAAAAATACAGGTAATCCTTCTGAGGGGATTCGAACGTGATATTAACGCATCCGGCAGCCTTAGACAGATCGTACCTGGCGGCAAAGCCGGAAGTAAAGCTTGAAACATGAGCGGCAAAATCTTCGAATCCAAAATCTTCGCCTGGAGCGAACTTAAGGCCGGGATCGGGACAAAATGAGAAGCTGCGATAATCCAAGCTCCTGCTCCATTTTTTTAAGATCCTGGAAGAGTAATTCTCCCCGTCCTGCTGTCTAAAAACAGGCTCATGCGTCTGCTTTAGAATATAGAATGAAACATTAGACGCCTCATCGGCCACAGAAACCCTTTCAGGAAGTCCTGGAGCCAACACCCCCCAAGAAGCAGCTTCTGCCCTCACCGTGCACGGGTAGGACGACAGCAAGCATGCAAAAAAAAGGCCATATATTCCAAAGGACAGCATTACTGAACGCAAGCCTAAGTTTTTCAAGCCCCACATCATGAGAGAAGTCTGCTTTTTGTAAAGATGTATTCACACAAGGGACATTCCGCGGAAAACCGGGGAGGCAGCTGGCTGGCAGGAAGCCCGGACTTATTTAAAAGCTGCCCAAGGGTCATTCCTGAAATGAGTCGATAGATCCGGCTGCGCTTATGCAGAGCGACACTGGCGTGCGCTATTGGCAGATCTGTCTCGAATGTCAGATTTGAACAGCAAACAGAAAAGCCTCGACCGCATACATATATAATCTTGTCCCGTACAGGACAGGATCGCTTTAAGACGCTGCGATCAAAACTTGGGTAAACATATTCTATCCCGTTTCGGGCGGCCTCACCTACCCCCATAGCTTTATTGATAAGAACCTTAAAATCCCCGACATCCCGGATTTTTTTAAGCCCGACCAGATCAAGCGGCGAGCCAATGGTGTTTATAACGCAAAATTTAACGCCGCGCTTTTTACACGCAAGATAAAGATTTTTAATATTCTCAAAAGGCAGGAATTCTGCGTGAAACCTGTCATAGGAGAGCTGTATCCAGTCCAGTTTTTTAAAGGAATCAAGAACATCAAGCGCAGACGCTACCGTCCGGGCAAAGTACCCATTAGTGGTCACCTTTATTACACTGCCGGACAAGCCTTGCGCGGCAGACAGAATCTCATTAATCGAGTCAATGTATAATGTAGTCTCCCCGCCCACAAAAAGTATGGTACGGGGAGTATAACGATTTATTGCGGAAATTACGGTGAGTTTCTCTTTTGCGGTCAGGCCCTGAGACTTATTGTGACCGGTACAGCAGTGGGCGCACTTAAAATTGCATCGGTAGCCCACCACTACGCCCAGCTCTTTGATAGAACAGGACATGCCGGTTAATTTGAATAAGGGACACCTGCCATTGCCGGTTAATTATTCTGTTCGACAGTCAGCCGGGTCGGCGGCGTTGATTCGGCATTGCCGGCCCCATCTTGAGCCGTGGAGTAAAGTATCGCCTTGTCTTTAACGGACAGGGCGCTAATATACTGAGTGGCTTGAGTTGTAGAAAAAAGCCCAAGTGAAACAAGGAAGGCCGCTATAATTTTATCTTTGTTTGCCATTTTATTTTCCCCTCTAACCCCTATATTTTACCACTTTTGAGATTTTTCAGCAATTTTACCGATTAAAAAAGGGAAAGCAAAATATCTTTTTGCTTTCCCTGGATACATCCGATTAAGGTCGGATCGTGGATACTCCGGGGCCAATCCCCCGAATTACAAGGAGTTGCTACATCGATAGTTTAGCTAACACGCGCCATCAGCGGAAGGGTCTTTGGGCCCAGGCTCACCTGGGCCCAAAATTTTACCACCGAAACTCGTCCGCCACACAACTCGATTGACCGCGCATTAATATCAACCGTTCTTCCGGTTTACTGCTTTAACAACAGAGCCGATCAAGAACCAAAAAACGCCCGTTAACACTCCGGAAATAAGACACTGAAAAACAAGAATTACGCCATTCAAGCGCCCGCCATATCTAAGCAACTCCAAAACTCCGACAGCTGAAATTACCGCGAAAAACCCAGTAAAACTAAATCTGTTTCTTTTTTCCATGACATCGTCTCCCCTATCAGTTGTCTTTGGTTAACTTTTATTCCCAGTTACCATGTGAATCTGTCCCGTGATTCTGAGGAGAATCAACCCACTGATCGCAGACAGTAATATCGCTGCAATTGGGCACGCTTTCACAGACCTTATGACAAACCGCCGCCCCTCCGCCGATAACCGCGCCAGCCGCCGGACCAGAACCCGCGGCGGCCGCCCCGGCGGCAGCATCACACACTATGTTACAAACAAGCTGATTGTGGCATTCCTGCTCCTTATGAGAAGAAACGCAAACTTGCGGAACATAATTCCGGGTAACAAACCTGGCCGGAAATTCGTATGAGCCACCTTTATTATAGACAAAGGCGTATTTTTCCTCAAGCGTTCCCTTCTGAAGCAGTTTTATCAGGTCGGGTTTAATACTGACCGGACCGGTGGTTTCAGAATAAACTATGGCGACCTTAATAACCCTGTTAAGGTTGTTTTCCATGCCGATACTATCATCAGCGGCCGGGACAAGCTTCCCGGGCTCCGGAACAACCTGGCATTCAACGCCCGCATGATCACCGCTGGCTGTATCAAAACTTACGTTCCTAAGACTTCCCATCGCCCCAGCAGTAAAGTTTTCATCCGCATATGCCGCTCCGATACCAGAAACTATCGACATCACCGCGAACACCGCTATCAGCATATTGCCTTTCATGTCTTTTGGCCTTCCTTTTTAAATTTCACCAACTTATGCCAAACACAGAGCAATATTTGTGCCAGCGGATAGCAATCTGTAGGAAACATAAGAGCGGTTATCGCCTGTTTTCCCGGGAGCCGCTCCCTTTTTCCTTCGGTTGAAATTTGAAAATCGCCGCCCCGACCGCTTGTTTTATCTATAATAACAAAAAGCGGGGCGGTTTCCTGAATTTTGCGCGAGTCCCCCCGCGCCTGGTTGGCCGGGCGTGCGCGAGGGTGGATCCAGGGTGTTTAGTCGTCAACCGGGCCGGGTTCTATAGCTTGATTCCGCTGAAAAACCCACTGTTTTA